>CAZMRX010000016.1:15725-30289 GCA_964568755.1 uncultured Acidobacteriota bacterium
GACATCAACGTGTTCGACGCGATCCTGCTCACGTCGCAGGACGCGAAGACGATGGTCGGCGTCGGCCCGCTGCTCGTGATCCCCACCGCCTCCTCCGACTCGCTCGGTTCCGGGAAGTGGCAGGCGGGCGCGGCCGCCGTGGTCGTGAGGCCGCTCAGCGGCGGATCGATGCTCGCCGGCCTCGTCACGTACCAGACGGACTTCGCCGGCGACTCGGACCGCGCGGACACGAGCTCCCTGACCGCCCAGCCGGTGGCCGTGCTCCAGATCGGCGCGGGCTTCTACGTGCGCTCGACCGGCCTCATGACGTTCGACTTCGAGAACGACAAGTACCTGGTGCCGTTCGGCGTCGGCGTCGGCAAGGTCTTCAAGGTCGGGGGCACGGTCGTCAACGCCTTCCTGGAGCCGCAGTTCAGCGTCTACTCGAAGGGCGACGCCCAGCCCAAGTGGCAGGTCTTCGCCGGCATCAACCTGCAGTGGTTCAAGCCGCAGAAGTAAGAGCCGCACCGGCGGAGTCCGCCATGAGAGCGTGCTTTCGGATTGTCGCGGGGCGCGCGGGGCCGTCGCCTCTTCGTGGCGTGGGATGGGAGGCGGCCGGTTCCGGCGTCGTTGAGCCCGGGGCCGAGGCCGGACCGGTTCGTTGACGACGCGGCTCGTGCACCGGCGCTCCGCGAGCGCGGGCGTGCTGACCGTGCTCGGCCTGGTCGCTCCGACGGCGGAGGCGGCCAATCCCCGCATCGACGTCGTCACCATGACCAACGGCGACCGGGTCACGGGAGAGATCAAGAAGCTCTTCCAGGGCCTGCTGGAGCTGAAGACGGACCACGCGGGAACGGTCGAGTTCGAGTGGCCGAGCGTCGCGAGCATCGAGAGCCGGGACTCGTTCGAGGTCTTCCTCGACGACGGCCGCCGACTCCACGGGTCGTTGCGTCCTCTCCCCGGGCGCGAGCTCGAGGTGGTGGCCACGCGCGCCGAGCGGGTGGGCCTGCGCTCGGTCGTGGAGATCACACCCCTCGACCGGAGCTTCTGGTCACAGCTCGCCGGGTCCCTGAGCCTCGGGTTCAGCTTCTCGCAATCGAACAACTCGACCACCTGGACGGCGTCGGCGGACGTCGCGTATCTCACGCGCGAGTACCTGGTGGCCCTGAGCGTGAGCTCCTACCTCGACGCCCAGGCGGGCGCGGACACCAGCACGAGAAACGACGTCGGCCTGGCAGTGGGCCACCGTCTCGCCCCGCGGTGGCACATCGTCGAGCTGAACGAGCTCTTCCAGAGCGACCAGCTCGGGATCCGGCTGCAGACCACCCTCGGGGGAGCCATCGAGTACGACGCGGTCAACACCAACCGGAACCTGCTGTCCCCGGCCGCGGGAGTCGCCTACAGCAACACGACCTTCCAGGACGAGACGCCGACGCAGAACGAGATGATGGGCCGTGTGGGCCTGCGGTACTCCTTCTTCACGTTCGGCCACCACAAGACAAGCTTCAGCACCGCGGTGTACGTGCTCCCCAGCCTGAGTGACTGGGGTCACGTCCGCCTCGCGGCGAAGGGTCGGCTCAGGGTCAAGCTGTTCCGGGACTTCTACTGGAGCGTGGACGTCTACGAGAACTACGACAACCGTCCCTCGCAAGTCGGCGCCGAGAACGACTTCGGGGCGTCGTCGTCGCTGGCGTGGGCCTTCTGATGGAGACGCCTGGCGCCCTGAGCACGCGCGCGCGGCGGCGGAACTCTCTCGGCCGCGTCCGCCACGCCTCATTCTGCGTGGCCGTCCTGCTGGCCCTGCAGGCCAGGGCCCCGCTTCTCTGGTGCCAGGAGCCGGACGACCCGGTGTCGACGAACTCAAAGGCCGCAGACAAGCCCATTCCCGGCTCCGATCACGAGGACCTGGCGAAGAAGCTCCAGAATCCCTTCGCGGACCTGATCACCTTCCCGCTCCAGAACATCACCTCTCTCGGCGTCGGCCCCGACGACGGGAGCGGGAACGTGCTCAACCTGCAGCCGGTCGTCCCCCTTCACCTCGACGACGACTGGAACCTGCTGGCGCGGCCGATCCTGCCGGTGAGCTACACCTCGGTGCCCGACAACGAGTTCGGGCTGGGCGACCTGAACCTCGAGCCGTTCCTGTCGCCGCGCAGGCCGGGTCGGGTCGAATGGGGCGTGGGAGTGATCGTCGGCATTCCCACCGCGACCGGCACGTACCTCGGCACGGGGAAGTGGACCGCCGGTCCCTCGTTTGCCGTCTTCGCCGTGCGAGGGCACTGGACCTTCTCGATGATCGCCAATCAGCAGTGGTCCTACGCCGGTGATGGCGCCCGCGATCCGGTCAGCCTCCTGCAGCTCCAGCCCAGCCTGTCCTACATCCTGAGGCACGGTTGGCTCCTCGTGTGCGGCCCGCTCATCTCCGCGGACTGGACCGAACCGGGCGGACAGAAGTGGGCGGTGCCCGTCGGTGGCGGCGTGGGCCGGGTCTTCTCGGTCGGGAAGCAGAGGATGAGCCTTCAGCTCGAGGCCTACGCCAACCCCATCCGGCCGGACGACGGTCCTCGGAGCCTCATCCTCCTGACCGGCACCTTCCTCTTTCCGCGCTGAGAGCGCCAGCCGGGGGGCGGGCGTCGCGGGCGTCATCCCCGACGACGCTCGGTTCAGCGGGCGGGCAGCGACGCCACCGGCGCGGGCTACTGTCATTCTGGAGTTGCGCCGATCACGGCTCCGCGCTCCCTCCGGTGTCTTCGGAGCCGAAGGTTATAGGTTCGAGCCCTATCGGGCGTACCACTCGAGCAATTCAGCACTCCAAGCTGATCTCACACGATTGTGGCCCGTCCCGCGGCTACTTCTCGTCCTCGCCGGGCTCCCCTGCGTACTGCGGGAGTAGCGGCGGCATGCCGCGGATGTCGTCCTTGCGGTACCAGGTCCCGACGCGCAGCAGCGTGAGGTCGCGGTCCTTGCCCTTGAGGCCGATGCCCGCCTTGAGCGAGCCGTAGCGGGCCCGGGCCTTGCCGAAGGCGCCCCTCGGGTCCACCAGCCCGCGCATCCGGACGTCGAGCTTCTCGCCGTGCGCGCCCAGGTGGCGGATCGTCAGCGCGCCCTTGCGCATCTCGGCCACGCCCTCCCGACCGTCACGCTCGCGGACACGCTCCCCGGCGCCCGGCAGGCGCACGTCGTCGAGCCAGAACTCGCGAATGTCGCGTACGACGCTTCTCGTGAACACGACGGTCCACCCGCGTTTCCGCGGAGGCGGCGGAGGGCCGGCGTACGGCTCGAAGGCCAAGCCTTCGATCGGGGGCACGCTGGCCGCTCCGGCCTCTGCCTCTTCCTGCGTCTTCGGCCGCTTTCGGAACCGGAACTCCACCCCCCGAGCGCGCAGCCCGAGGACGTGAACCCTGCGAAAAAGCCAGCTCGAAGGGGTCGACGAAACCGGTGGCCCGGTCCACCACCAGCTCGAACTGGTTGCCGCGGCCCTGGTTGAGGAGACGCACTCCGCTCACGTGCCCCAGCTCTGGACCAGGAAGGCGCCGGCGGCCACGTACACGATCTCGAACAGGAGCAGGCCCTAGTGCCTCAGATCACCTTGCGCACCCAGCGTCCCATGCGCCGCTGCCACTGCTTGTAAGGCGGCAGCAGCCGGTCGAGCTCCTCCTGGCTCTCGATCCAGGTGGTCGACCCCGTGAGCGCCCACATGTCCGCCAGCGCCCACATCGCCCACGGGCCCGCCGTCAGCTGCAACACCTCGCCGTCGGTCATCATCCCGCGCGCGTCCTTGTTGAGGGAGCCCACGGTCATGTACATGACGGTCTTCGCGCGCAGGGCCGGGTCCAGGTCCCGGACCACGTCGAAGTAGGGGCCGAACATGCGGGACAAGTCGACGCGCGCCTTCCGGAGCTCCTCGGCCTCGAAGATGATGCCCTGCTTGGCGGCGAAGCGGGTCTGGCTCGCGATCACCTCGGACGTGCGCTTGTCGCGCGCGATCGCGGCGAGCGACTCGCGCGTGATGAAGAGCTGCGTCTTCCTGTGCAGCTTCGGCGAGCGGGCCTTCGCGTCTTCGGGCAGCTTGTCGTCGGCCGGCTCGTAGCCGGCCGCGGCGAGGAACTCGGCGCCCTTGCCCACGCTCGCGTAGAACTCCTCGGAGAAGGGGAAGTCCTCCTTCAGGAAGGGGTAGCGCTCGAAGGTCCGGTGCAGCTGCCCCAGGTGCGCCTCGACGTCGTTCACCCCGGCCTCACGGGTGTAGAGCCCCACCCGCAGCCGGCCGCCGCGCTCCTCGAGCTCGGGGCCGAGGATCTTCTGCGCCTCGATGAAGCGGCTCCAGATCTCGCGCGTGCGCGACAGCTGCGGGAAGCCCGCGGAGGGGGCGTTCGTCTGGGCGGGTGCGATGACGTAGACGTGGCAGCCGCGCAGCGCCGCCCCGAAGAGCTGCGCCGCCCACAGCTCATGCGTCCAGATCGAGTCCGGCACGACGATCAGGCTGCCGGGGGGCATCAGCGTGTAGAGCACCGCCGACGCGACGCTCGCGTCCTTCTGAGCGAAGCCGCGGTCGTTGTGAACCTCCGCCGCGCGGGCGGTCCAGCCTCTTGCCTCGAGCGCGCGCACGCGCTCGTCGTAGTCCGCGGGCTTCGGGTGCGGGCGCAGCGGGAACGGGATCTCATCCTCTGTGAAGCCGTTGGCCTTGAGGTACCGGCGCGCCGCGTCCTTGAGCGTGAGCGCCGCGGGGCCCGCGAGGCGCACCGCGCGGTCCTCCCAGGTGGGACTCGCGTACTGCTCGCCCACCCCCACGCCGCCGAAGAGCGCAGCGCCCTTTGCAGGATCCAGCTCGGTCAGGTCCCAGAAGACGATCTTGCGGTGGTCGCGCACGACCGAGGCGTCGGGGGCGATCGGCAGGTAGCCGATCAGCCGGCTGGTGCGGTACGAGAAGTCGAACGGGTTCATGGCGCTGAAGTGGACCGAGACGTACTTCCGCAGCCAGTCCTGCCCGCGCCGAGCCGCCTCCTCCTGCAGGCGCTTCGAACCCGCGACGGCCGCACGCAGCTCGGCGAGCGCCTGCTCGGTCAGCTCCTGGAGGCGCCGGTTCTTCTCCACGTCCTGCTTCGGCAGCTTCGGGCGGGCGTGGAGCGGGTCCTGCAAGAGGTCGGTGTAGAGCCGGCCCTTGTTGGTTTCCCAGTAGTTGAGGTCGACGAGGATCATGTAGACGGGCAGCGTCCCCGTCTGGTCGAACTCGCGCACGCGGTCGGTGAGCGCCTTCAGATAGCCCTGCACCGTGATGAAGTAGCCGAGGTCGTCCGCGTTGCCGGCGGCATCGACGCCGTCGTAGTCGTGCAGCCACAGCACATGGTAGTCGCGGGCATCGTGGATGCTCGAGCGCAGCGCGAGCTGCCACTGCTGCCCATTCCAGTAGAAGACGTGGTTGCCCCCCACGAGCGGCGTCGTCTGCGCGCGCGAGAGGATCTGGTCGAGCTCCTCCTGCGAGTCGTGCTGCTCGTCGCGCAGCGCAATCTGGAAGGGCAGCCATAGCACGCGCGAGTCGGCCAGGCTCTGCGTGAGCGCCCACGCGCGGAAGTCCTCGATCGCCTTCAGGTAGTCGTCGAAGACGAGCCGCACGGCGTCCTGACGCACGCCGGCGCCGGCTTGCGCCGCCAGCCGCGACGCGAAGGCCGCCCGCGCCCGGGCCGCCAGCCCCCACAGCTCCTCGGGCTTCTTGTACTGGCCAAACAGGCGGTTGTACGGGTAGAGCACCTCGTCGAGCACGACCTCGCGCGCGAGGTCGGCGAGCGGCCGGCCGCTCGCCTGCGCCGCGGCCGCCGGTGCGCCCGCCGCCAGCCCGAACGCGAGATCGAGGTGGTCGTGCAGGATACGAGCTTCGTTCTCCGCGCGAGCGCCCCGGGGGCGCAGGGCGTCCCGCCTGCCAATCCGCTCCTTGAACTCCCGCATCTCGGCGCGCGACTTCTCGAGCGACTTCAGGCGGTCGGAGCGGTCGTCGCGCCAGAAGGCCATCGTGAGCGTGGCCATCGCGATTCCGGCCTGCCGCACTTCCTTCATGGCCGCCACGACGGCCGGATCGAGTCCGGCGGGCGGCGCGGGCTTCTTCGCGCGGGGCAGCGGCACGTCCGTGACGCGCGGACGCGTCTTTCCCATGTGCGGCTCGAGCGGCACCTGGATCCCGAAATTCCAGGAGTTTCCGCGGCCGGGCAGCCAGTCGACGCGGAAGTGCGTGCCGTGGCCGAGGATCCCGCCGCGGCGCAGCGGGAGCGTGAACGAGAGCAGGAACGACGTGTCGTCGCGGTTGGCGTCGTAGTCGACGCCGAGCTTGAGGTGCAGCGAGCGCAGCTCGAGGAGCGCCCGGCCGCCCCAGTCGGCCCCGGACTGCCCCGAGTAGCCGCCGACGAACGCCTCGGCGCTCGCGCCGATGCCGACGATCGAGGGCATCAGGTCCTTGTAGACGCCCACGTACGCTCCGCCCCCGTTGCGGCTCTCCTCGATGCTGCGGTCGAGCCCGTAGTAGCCGCCCGTGAACGCCTTCCAGACCGGCGGCTGGCCCATCGACACCACTGGCTCCAGCGGATCCACGGACGGCGGAGCCGCCGGCTGGGCGGACGCCGGAAGCGGCACCGCGAGCGCCGCGGTGAGAACGAGGGCCAGCCGACCGATCGAGGGCATCATGCGGCCTCCTGCTGTCTGCACGGGAGGTTCTGGCCTGCGATCGGAGGGGCCCTGCGCTCCCCGGCAGGGCATCGGGCCACGGTCGCGTGAGCGTCCGCAATCAGCACGGTGGATCGCACGAGTGAGTCCCCCAAGCGCATCCTTGACACGCGCTTATAGCAGGGCTCCACCGGGGCGGTCGACCGCGGCGGTAGGGCCGCTCATCGGGGGGCTCGCTCGCTGCTGCTGGTGCTGCTGGTGTCGGCGAGCGTGCTCGCGGTGGTGGGCAATCGGCTCACGATCGGGCGGAATTCTCCTTGACCCGCAGCCTGACGATCTGGCGTACGAGCGCGAGGGGAAGCTTCCGATCGATCGGGAACTGGAGCGTGCCCTTGCCGGTCCGGTACTTCTGCAGCCTGCGGTCGAGCTCGCGAGGGGAGCGCGGGGCGCCGTAGAGGCCGATGTGCTTCTCGTACGCGGCGTAGTGAACCAGGGTTCCGTTCTGGAAGAGGGTCGGGATCCCGTAGCTGATCTTCTCGCCGGCGTCCGGGGCCGCCTGGCGCATCGCGGCGCGCAGCTCCCTCAGGATCTTCCGGGTAGGAGCGGGGAAGGACCGGATGTACTCGTCGACCGACGCGTAGCGCTTCATGACGCTCGCTCCACCAGGTCCGACTTCAGGGTCACCGTCATCGCGCCGACCCGCCTCGTGACTTCCGCGGAGCCTATCACTCCGTCCCGTCAAGCGGGAGTCGTCGCTTCTGTCACAATCGGCTGCGATCCTCTCGGCGCAGCGGGCGCTGAGACGCCGGCCGGCGCGCACTCCAAGCGGGCGGGGCACATTAAGGAGGAGTGGGTGGGGGAGTCGCTCACGGTCGTGGGACGAGGCGGCGGCAGGCTGCGGCCGATCGGAGTGATCCGATCTGTTCTCAAGACGCGCGCCGCAGCGCCGAAGCAAGGTCGGGAGGGCGCGCCTTACGCCTGGCTCGAGGTCAGCGCATTCGCGGCCGCGGGTCTCGACGGGCTCGCAAAGGGAGACGATGTCATCGTCGTGACCTGGCTGCACCGGGCGCGGCGCGACGTGCTGAAGGTCCATCCGCGCTCGGACCGAAGCCGCCCGCTCGCGGGCGTCTTCGCGACGCGATCTCCCGATCGGCCGAACCCTCTTGGCCTGCACCGGGTCACGGTGCGGAGTCGCGCCGGGAGGCGGCTGCGGATCGGCCCGATCGAAGCGATCGACGGCACGCCCGTCGTCGACATCAAGCCCGTCCTGGCCGGCTCGCGAGATTTCTAGTCGCGGTCTCTAGCGAAGCGGGACCGGGCGCGCGAGGAACGGCGGGGCGGGGATGCGCGGGCCGGCGTAGGCCTCGACCGCGCCGAAGCGGCGGCCGGCCTCCCAGTCCTCGCGCGCGGCGACGATCTCCTCCGTGCTGCGCGCCACGAAGTTCCACCACATCAGGATCGTCTCGCCGAAGGGAGCGCCGCCGATCAGGAGCGCCCGGGCCGGCTGCGGTCCGGAGCCCAGATCGAGCTGGCGGCGTCCGCAGCCGAGGTAGTAGAGCGTGTCGAGTCCGAGCGGCTGGTCGTCGAGGCGACACTCGCCGGCGAGCGGCACCAGCGCGTGCTCGAACTCGGGCTCGAGCGGGAGGACGAGACGGCCGGAAGCGGCGAGCGCCAGGTCCGCGCCGACGATGGGCGAGAAGGTGCGCGCGGGGGAGCGGAGGCCGGCGAGCTGGCCCGTGATCACGGTGGCGCGAGCGTGCTCGAGCTCCGCGACGGGCAGAGCGGCGTGCGACTCGAAGGCCGGCGCGGTGTCGCGGCTGGCTGAAGGCAGCGCCACCCACAGCTGCACGCCGCGCAGGCGTCCGGCGTTCGTCGCGGGCGTCTCCTCCGCGTGCGCGATGCCGCGGCCGGCCGTCATCAGGTTGAGCACGCCCGGCCGCGCGGTGGCGGCTAGCCCGAGGCTGTCGTGGTGCTCGACTTCGCCCTCGAGCAGCCACGACACGGTCTGGAGGCCGATGTGCGGATGCGGCGCCACGTCGATCGGCTTGCCCGCGGCGAACAGGAGCGGGCCGTAGGCGTCGAGGAAGCACCAGGGACCGACCAGGCGCCGCTGGCTGCGGGGCAGCAGCCGCCGGATCGCGAGGCCGCCGAGATCGGTGAGCCGCCCGGGCAGCTCCTGCACGGTGGGCGTGCCGGGGTCGCTCGCGCAGGGCTCGGCTGCGGAGGAGGGCGCGAGGTTGCTCACGGCGTCGGTGCTCCGGGTGCGGCCATCGACCGAATCATCCGTCGCCTTCGGGTCCGCGTACAAGCGCGCCGGTCCGCGCTGCCTCACGCGGCGCCGCGGAGCCTCGACGCGAGTCGCGCGAAGTACCGCCGCTGCGGCTCCGAGCAGGGGCAGGCGAGCGCCTGCTCGAAGCAGCGGGCGGCTTCCTCGCGCCTCCCGGCCTGCCGCAGCAGCTCGCCGCGAACCGCGTAGAAAGGCGCGTAGTCGCGCAGCTCGCGCCGGGCGGAGAGGGGTGCGATCGACTCGAGCGCCGCCGCCGGGCCGTGCACGCGGGCGACCGCCACGGCGCGGTTGAGGCGGACCACCGGCGTGGGCCACGCCGCCACCAGCTCGTCGTAGAGCGACAGGATCTGCGGCCAGTCGGTGTCGGCGTCGCCGCGGGACTGGGCGTGCACCGCCGCGATTCCGGCCTCGAGGTGGAAGCGGCTCACCTCGCGGCCCGCCGCAGCCCGATCGAGGTGCAGGAATCCGCGCGCCAGGTGCTCCTCGTCCCAGCGCGCGCGGTCCTGCGCCGGCAGCAGCACCAGGTCGCCGAGCCCGTCGGTGCGCGCCGGCAGGCGAGCCGCGTGGAAGTGCATGAGCGACAGCAGCGCGTGCACGCCCGGCAGGCACGCCCGCACGGCCCGCATGCGCTCGACGCTTTCCGCGAGCCGCTCCGCGAGCCGCAGCGCGTCGGCCACCAGCTGTCCCCGCACCAGCGCGTCGCCTTCGCTCGCGTGGTGCCCTGCCGCGAACACCAGGTAGAGCACGTCGAGCACGCTCGCCACTCGCGCCGGCAGGTCCGCGGGCCGCAGCGGCGGGATCGGGCCGAGCGCCCGCAGCGCCTTCTTGGCGCGAACGATGCGCTGCGCCGCGGTGGCCTCGGGGACGAGCAGCGCGCGCGCCACCTCGCGCGTCGATAGCCCGGCGAGCGTGCGCAAGGTGAGCGCAACCTGCGCGTCGCGCGGCAGGGCCGGGTGCGCGGCGAGCAGCAGCACCGCGATCTCGTCGTCGAGGTCGGGCCGCAACGGCTCGATCTCGCAGCCCTCGCCGTGCGGCCGCAGCAGCACGGCCTTGCGCTCGGCCGTCTTCGCGCGCCGCAGCCGGTCGAGCGCCTTGCGGTGCGCGATCGCGAGCAGCCACGCGCGCGGATCGCGCGGCGCGCCGGCCACCGGCCAGGTCTTCGCGGCGGCCAGGAACGCGTCCGCGACGGCCTCCTCGGCCAGGTCGAAGTGCCGCGGCCCGAGCCGCCGCAGCAGGTAGGCCTGCAGCCGCCCGGCCTCGTGCCGGAAAACGAGGTCGAGCGACGAGCCCCTGGCCTCCTTCACTGCCTGGTCAGCGTGGCCCGGCCGAACTCCTGGAGCGTCCCCGCCCGCTTCACGCTGTCCGTGACCTCGAGGGTGCCCGGCGCGCTCAGGCGGTAAACGCTCAGGCCCTGCTCGGTGTCTGGCGTTCCCCACTCGGCCCGCAGCGTATCCCCATCGAGCGCCGCGGTCACGGAGTAGACGTGTCCGAAGCTGTCGAACCACGTGGCCGCGAACCCGGCGCCCGCCGCCCGGTAGAACGCGAGGCCTTCGAACGCCATGGTGCGGCCCGGCATCTCGACGCGGTTCTGGTGCTGCAGGCGCACGAAGCGGCCCCCGAGCGCGCGATCGACCCGCAGCTCGAGGTTGGCCTTGGAGCCGTGGAGCGTGCCCGGCCCGGCCCACGCACCGGCGAAGCGATCGAGGGCCGCGAGCGGGTCCGGCGCGGCGGCTCGTGCGCGAAGCGGGGAAGCGTGGAGCTGCAGCAGGGCGGCGACCAGGAGCAACGGGAGGGCGCGGCGCACTACGTGCGCTCCTGGGCGCGGATCTCGAGGCTGCCGAACTCGAGGTGCGGGCAGGTGCTCGCGATCTTCGCGGCCGCGTCGTAGCTGCGGGCCTCGATCACGAAGAAGCCGCCCAGCACCTCCTTGGCCTCGGCGAACGGCCCGTCGGCGGCGCGGAGAGCCTCGCCGCGGCCGCGCAGGACGCGCCCCTCGCCGTCCTTCAGCTTCTGCCCGCCCTTGACGTGTTTCGAGTTCTTGCGGCGCCACGCCGAGTAACGCTCGACGATGCCCTGGAAATCAGACGGCGACAGCTTGGCGAAGACCTTCGGGTTCTCGCGCAGGAACAGGTAGTACCGGGCCATGGGGTTCTCCTTTGGTTTCGTGGTTCTGAACCCAAGGACGCACGAGGGGGGTCGGAATCGACAACTTGCCCCGAAGGCGAATAAAAAGCGAAAATGAATTCCATGATCCGCCCGGGCGTGCCCGCGCCCAACCTGACCCCGCGCCTGGGCCAGGAGGTGGTGCGCGAGCGCGGCGGGGTCGTCTATCGCGAGCTCCAGACGCGGTCCCTGGTGAACAAGTGCGACTCGCCCCGGGTGCCGTTCGAGTGGACGGTCAACCCCTACCGGGGCTGCGCGATGGGCTGCCGGTACTGCTATGCCGCCTACACCCACGAGTACCTGGGGCACGAGGCCGGGCAGGGCTTTCACTCCGCGATCTACGCCAAGACCGGCGGGCTCGACGAGACGACACGGCGGCTCGTCAGCATCGCCCGGCGGGGCGAGCGGGTGGCGCTCGGCACCGCGACCGACCCCTACCAGCCGGGCGAGGCAGAGCTTCGCGTCACGCGCCGCTTCCTCGAGCGCGCGGCGCAGGTGCGGGGCCTGCGACTCGGCATCACGACCAAGGGCGCGATCGTGCTGCGCGACATCGACCTGCTGCTGCGGATCCACGAGCGCTCGCGGTTGTCCGTGCAGATCTCGCTCAACTCGACGGACGCCGAGCTGCTGAGACGGGTCGAGCCCTGGGCGCCGCCGCCCGAGGTGCGGATCGAGGTCTTGAGGCGCCTCGTCGAGGCCGGGCTGCGGGTGGGCCTGTCGCTCTCGCCGATCCTGCCGGGGATCACCGACCAGGAGGAGAGCCTCGACGCGCTGATCGGGCGCGCCGCCGCCGTGGGCGTCAAGCGGATGTGGGGCTCGCTGCTGTTCCTGCGCTCGCCCACGAAGGAGAGCTACCTGGAGTTCGTGGCCCGCGAGTTCCCGCGCTACCTCGAGGCGTACCGGCGCGCCTACCGGGAATCGAGCCACCTGGCGGGTCGCTACCGCGAGCGGGTCGAGCAGACGGTCCGCCGGCTGCGGGAGAAGCACGGCCTCGACCGCGAAGAGGATGCGGCGGTGAGCGGGGCGTACGCGCGCTTGCCGGAGCAGCTCGACCTCTTTGAAGGCCGTCCGGACCCGCGGCGCCGGGCGACCTTCGGCTACCGCCTGCTCGCCTGAAGGGCCTTACGGGCCGACGCGGTAGCCGACCGCCAGCAGCACGAGCGTCAGCACGCCGTAGCCGAGCTCCTGGAAGCCCAGGACCTGCGGCCGCACCCGCCGCCTCCAGGGCGACACGCCCCAGGCCGCGCGCGCCAGCAGGACGACGAACGCGAGAGTGGCGAGCCACGGAGCCCAGGCCGAGCGCGCGAGCGCGGCGGCCGCGGCCAGGGCGGCGGCGTGTCCGGCCAGGACGGCCGCCGGGCCCGCGGCCAGGCCGCGGTCGAGGCGGACGCGGGCGCGCACGTACAGGATGGAGGTGACGGCGCGCAGCGCGAGCAGGGCCCAGGCACTCCACGCAATGCCCGCGGGGGCCCCGCCCGCGAGCGCGATCGCCGCGGCCGACCCGGCGAGGGCGACGGCGCCGGCGATCTCGGGGAGCGCTTCGCGGCTGCGCCCGACAGCGTCGAAGCCCAGCGCGACGAGCCCGATCGGCAGGGCCGCCGCGAGCGCCGGCCAGAAGCGCGCCTCGGCCAACGCGAAGGCGCAGGCCAGGAGAAGCGCAGCCAGCGCGGCGTAGCCGACGAAGAATCGCCCGGCGAGGATGGTGCGGGGGTGGCGCACGCCCTTGCGGCGGTCGAGGAGCAGGAGGCGCAACGGATGGCGGGCCAGGAAGCCCGCGAGCGTCGCGAGCGCCAGGCACGCACCGGCGCCGCTCGGAGAGAGAACGAGCCCCAGGACGACCGGCTCCGAAAGCAAACCCCAGCCGCCGTGCTCAGCAGGGAGCGCCACGGGCTTCCACGCGACGGCGGGTCGAAGCGTCGCCTCCATGCATCGAGTCTGCCCGAAACCGCCGGGCCCACCATGACGGCCGTCATGCCCGCCGCCCTAGCCGCGGCCGACGAACGGCATGTTCGACGCCATGATCGTCATCGACAGCACGTTGGCGTCCGCCGGCAGGTTGGCCATGTGCAGGACCGCCTGGCCCACGTGGCGGACGTCCATCAGCGGCTCGGGCCGGACCTGGCCGTCCGCTTGCGGCACGCCCTGCTCCATCCGGGCGGCGAGCTCGGTGCGGGCGTTGCCGACGTCGATCTGGCCGCAGCTGATGCCGTGCGCGCGGCCGTCGAGTGCGATGCACTTGGTGAGGCCGGTGACGGCGTGCTTGGTGGCCGTGTAGGGCGCGGAGTGCGGGCGCGGGGCGTGGGCGGAGATCGAGCCGTTGTTGATGATGCGGCCGCCGCGCGGCTGCTGGCTCTTCATCAACCGGAACGCCGCTTGCGCGCACAGGAACATGCCGGTGAGATTCACGTCCACGACGGCCTGCCACTCGTCGAGGCTCAGCTCCTCGATCGGGACCGCGGGCGCGCCGCGCCCCGCGTTGTTGAACAGCACGTCCACGCGTCCGAAGGCCTGCTGCGCGCGCGCGAAGAGCGCCGTGACCGCCGCGGGATCGGTCACGTCGGTAGGAACGGCGAGGGCGCGGCCGGCCTCGACCGCGGCCTCCGCGATCGTCTGCGTGAGCGGCTCCGCGCGGCGTCCCGCCAGCACCACGCGGTAGCCGTCGCCCAGCAGAGCCAGCGCGGCGGCCTTGCCGATGCCCGTCCCCGCCCCGGTCACGACGGCCACCCGATCGTGCGGCACCATCACGCTCCCTCAGGCGGCCCGGCCGCCGTAATGCGAGGACCATACCATCGGTGTGAACGGGCCCAGCTTCCCGTATCCTGAGGGTGAAAGGCGAACCATGACCGGATCTCCGCAAGTGACGCGCGTGATGCGGCTCGTCTCGATGCTGCTGGCCCTCGCCCTGGGCGTGGCCCCTCGCGCGTGGGCCGACAAGAAGCTCGACGACGCCGTCAAGAAGGCCGAGGCGCAGCTGGCGAAAGGCAAGGAAGCCGAGGCCGTCAAGATCCTGCAGAAGGCGGCGTCGCAGGCGCCGCGCGATCCGGAGCCGCCGCTGGCGCTCGCGCGCGTGTACCTGCGGCTCGGCAAGCTCGACGACGCCGGGAAGGCGATCGCCAAGGCGGGCGAGCTGGCCGGCGCGGCGCCGGCGCCGGTGAAGGCGCGCGTGCGCACGATCCAGTCGGGCTTCGCGCTCCGCTCGGGCACGGCCGGCGACGCTCTCGCCTTCGCCCGGCAGGCCGTCGAGGCGCAGGCCGCTCCGGAGTGTCTCGCGGCCCTGGCGCGCGCGCAGGCGAGGCTCGGCGACACGGTCGCGGCTCGCGAGACGGCCGAGCGCGCCGCTGCCGCGGCTCCCGACTCGGCGGCGGTGCAGGCGGCCCGGGGCGACGCATTGCGAGCCGCCTGGTTGAACCGGGACGCCGAGGCCGCCTATCGGCGCGCGCTCCAGCTGGAGCCGGGTTCGGCCGCGGCCGGCGCGGGGCTCGCGCTG
>CAZMRX010000017.1:0-2969 GCA_964568755.1 uncultured Acidobacteriota bacterium
CCGATCGGGCGCGGCCCGCGTGTGGATCGCGTCGCGCGCGAGCCGTTCCAGCGCGATGGACTCGCCCGCGCTGCCGCGCCCGCCGGCGCCGGCGCGCTCGAGTTCGTGTCGGCGGGACGCGAGCTGCCCGAGCACGAGATCCGCATCCTGGACGACGCATCGAACGACGTCGCCGAGCGCGTCGTGGGCCGCCTCGCCTTCCGCGGGCCGTCGATGACCAGCGGCTACTACAAGAACCCCGAGGCGACCGCGGCGATCGCCCTGCCGGGCGGGTGGCTCGACAGCGGGGACCTCGCCTACCGCGCGGACGGCGAGGTCCACATCTGCGGACGACGCAAGGACCTGATCATCAAGGGCGGGCGCAACCTGGTGCCGCAGGAGATCGAGGAGGCCGCGGCCGGCGTCGAGGGAATCCGCCGCGGCTGCGTCGTGGCGTTCGGCGTCCCAAACGCCACGCTCGGCACCGAGGCGCTCGTGGTCGTGGCGGAGACGCGCGCCACGGACCCCCGGGAACGCGAGCGGCTCGCGGGAGCCGTCACCGAGCGCGTGGCCGCGGCCGTGGAGGTGCCGCCCGACGAGGTCGTGCTGGTGGCGCCGGGCGCCGTGCTGAAGACCTCGAGCGGCAAGGTGCGGCGCGCGGCCACGAAGGAGCAGTTCGTCCAGGGCGCGCTCGGGGCCGCGCAGCGGACGACGCTCGCCCAGAAGGCGCGTCTGGTCCTCGCGGCCGCGGGCGAGCTCGCGCGGCCGCTCGCAGCCCGCGTGCGAAAGGCCCTCTACGCGGTCTGGCTCGCGCTCGCGCTGCCGCCGCTGCTGCTGCCGGTCTGGGCGATCGTCGCGCTCGTGCCGAGCCGGCGCCTCGGCTTCGCGCTGGCGCGCTTCGCCTCGCGCGCGGGCCTGCGGCTCTTGGGCTGCCGCCTCGAGGCCTCGGGCCTGGAGCGGCTGCCGCGCCAGGGGCCGATGGTGCTTGCCTGCAACCACGCCTCCTACGCCGACATCGTCGCGCTCGTCGCTCTGCTGCCGATCGACGTGCTGTTCGTGGCCAAGCGCGAGGTGCTCGGCTACCCCCTCGTCTCGAGCTTCGTGAAGCGCTGCGGCCATCTCACCGTGGACCGCTGGGACGCCGTGCAGAGCGTCGCGGACGCCGACGTGGTGGCGCGCGCGCTCGGCGCCGGCAGCGACGTGCTGTTCTTCCCCGAGGGCACCTTCGTGGCCGCGACGGGCCTGCGCCCGTTCCGGCTGGGCGCCTTCATGGCCGCGGCGCGCGCGGGAGCGCCCGTCGTGCCGCTCGCGCTCACCGGCACGCGTCACGTGATGCGCGGCGACCTGGGGCTGCCCCGCCCGGGACGCATCGCGCTGTGGGTCGGCGACCCCGTCCGGCCCGCGGGGACCGACATGACGGCGCTCGTCGCGCTGCGCGCCGAGACGATGGACCGGATCGCCGCGCACTGCGGCGAGCCGCGGCTCGACCTCGTCGCGGCGGGGCCCGCGCGACCGAGCTCGGCCTGAGGGGACGAGATGGGCATTCGCCTGAGCGTCGAGGACGTCGAGCGAGCCGCGGCGATCGTCTCGCGCCTGCTGCGGCCGACGCCGCTGCGTCCGAGCCTCGCGGCGGGCGCCGTCGACCTGCGCCTCAAGCTCGAGTGCTGGCAGCCTACGGGGTCCTTCAAGGTGCGGGGCGCCACGCACCTGCTCTCGACGCTGAGCACGGCCGAGCGGCGTCGCGGCGTCGTGGCGGCTTCCGCGGGCAACCACGCGCTGGGCGTCGCGTTCGCCGCAGCCCGGCTGGGGGACGTGAAGGCGACGCTGTTCGTGCCCACGAGCGCTCCGCGAGCCAAGGTCGACAAGCTGCGGCGCTTCCCGGTGGAGGTGCGCGAGACGGGCGAGACCTACGACGACGCCGTCCTGGCCGCGCGCGCTTTCGAGGAGCGGGAAGGGGCCGTCTTCGTCCACGCCTTCGAGGACGCGCGCACCGCCGCCGGCCAGGGCACGCTCGCGCTCGAGATCCTGGAGGAGTGCGAGGCGCCCGCCGCGGTCCTCGTCCCGGTAGGGGGCGGGGGCCTGCTCGCCGGAGTCGCGACCGTGCTCAAGGCCCGCTCGCCGGGAGTGCGGATCGTGGCCGTCCAGCCCGACGCCTCGCCCGCGCTCGGCGAGTCGATCCGCGTCGGCCGCCCGCTCCTCACGTACCCGGCCGGCCCCACGCTCGCGGACGGCCTGGCCGGCGGCATCGGCGAGATCGCCTACGACCACCGCGACCTGGTGGACGAGATCGTGACGGTCTCGGAGGCCGAGATCGAGGACGCGATCGTGGCGCTTCTCGCTCGCGATCAGGTCGTGGCCGAGGCGTCCGGCGCGGTCGGCGTCGCCGCGGTGCGCGCTTCGAAGATCGCCCGTGCCGCGGACGGGCCCGTGGTCGCGATCGTCACCGGGGCCAACATCGACGCGCGCGTGCTGAGGCGGCTCCTCGCGCGCCTCGGAGGCGACAGCGAGCCTTGAGAGTCGAGCGGCCGGACGACCGGCGCTTCGCCCGCATCGCCGGGCTGGCCGCCGCTGCGGTGGCGACCGCCCTGGGCGCCCTCGTGGGCGGCTGGCCGGGCGCCGGCCTCGGCCTCGCGCTCGGCGCCCTCGCGGGCGTCGGGCTGCGGCAAAGGGCGCTCGCGCGCACGGCCCGGCGCCGCGCGGCGCTGGAGCAGCCGCTTGCGGGGCACCTGCGAGAATTCCTGCTCGAGCGCTACGACCACTACGAGCGAATGGACGCCGCGTGGCGGGCGCGCTTCGAGGACGACGTGCGCCTGTTCCTGGCCGAGACGCGCATCACCGGCATCGGCGTGGAGGTCACGCAGGAGCTGCGGCTGCTGGTGGCCGCCTCGGCGGTCTCCCTGAGCGTCGGGTGGCCCGAGTACGAGTGGGACCAGCTCACGGAGGTGCTGCTCTACCCCGACGACTTCGACCGCGACTACACGTTCGGCGGC
>CAZMRX010000017.1:2979-17852 GCA_964568755.1 uncultured Acidobacteriota bacterium
GACGAGCGCTCCGGCGAGACGCACCCGTGGGGCACGGTGATCCTGTCGGTGCCGTCGCTCCACGAGAGCTTCCAGGTGCCGGACGACGCCTACCACGTCGGGATCCACGAGTTCGCGCACCTGCTCGACGTCGACCAGACGCACTTCGACGGGATCCCCGTGGGCCTCACCGGCAAGCGCGCGCGCGAGTGGGTGGCGGTCCGGGAGAAGGAGATGGAGCGCCTGCGCCACGGGCGCTCCGCCTTCGACAGCTACGGGGCCCACGACCCGGTGGAGTTCCTCGGCGTCGCCGTCGAGGCGTTCTTCGAGATTCCGCAGGTGGTGAGACGCCGCCACCCCGAGGTGTACGCGATCCTCTCCGAGTACTTCCGCCAGGACCCGGCCGCCTGGGACCACGCGCGGGGACTGCGCGAATAGCGCCCCTGGCGTGGGCCATCGCCTTCCGCGGCGGTCCCGCTTCCCATGACGGGTCGATGGGCCACTCAGGGCGACCCGTCACGGGAGCCCTCGGGATCCGCCGCTATCCGTGGCTTCCGGCTGTCGCCCTGGCGTGGGCCATCGCCTTCCTGCGGTGCGGCTACGGCTTGACCAGGGCCGAGGCGATGAACTTCGCGACGTCCTGCTTCAACTGCGCGAGCTCGCCTTCGTGGATGTACATCATGTGGCCGGCCTCGTAGTAGGCGGTGCTGACGCGGGCGCGCTGCGCCTGGTCGAGGCCCATGTGCGCGAGCGTGTACTCGGTCGCGAAATAGGGCGTCGCGAGGTCGTAGTAGCCGCTCGCGACGAACACCTTCATGTCGGGGTTCTTCGCGAAGGCGCTACGCAGCGCCTCGGAGGTGTCGGCGAAGCCGTTCTGCGAGCCGAAGTCCCACGGGCTCCCGATGCCGCCGCCGAGGATGTGGTAGACGGTGTCGGACTTGTAGCCCAGGCTGCGGCGCACGTAGTCGTTGAAGGTCGCGGTGTACGGCGGCCGGATCGCCGTCATCGAGGGGTCGAACTCCGGCCGCTCGGAGACGCCGCTCGCGTCCGTGCCCTGGAAGCGGCTGTCGAGCCGGCCGACGGTGCGCCGCTCGCGCCGCAGCAGCTCCTTGCAGAAGCGCTGGATCTCGATGCGAAGGTCGGCCTCGTCGAGGTAGGTCTCGGAGAGGCCGGTGTAGCGCGCGAGCCGCTGGACCACGGCCTGTCGCTCGGCCGCGCTCATGCGGTCGCCCTTCTGCAGCGCGGCCGGGTACTCGCCGCCCGCGAACGCCTCGACTTCGCGCAGGAACTCGGCAACCGGCTTCGCCTGCAGCTCGGCGGGGAGCTTCTTGTGGTACCAGGCGGTCGCGGCGTAGGTCGGGAGGAACAGCGGGTAGGGCAGGTCGTTGCCGCGCGTGAAGCGCGCCGTCTGGAAGTTCAGGATCGACGAGACCAGCAGGATGCCGTTGAAGGCGATCCCGCGCTCGACCAGGTGGCCGGCCAGGCCGGCCGCGCGCGTGGTGCCGTAGCTCTCCCCCACCAGGAACAGCGGCGAGCCCCAGCGCTCGTGGCGCGTGAGGTAGAGCCGGATGAACTCCCCCACCGACTCGATGTCGCCTTGCACGCCCCAGAACTTCTTGCCGAGCTCGGGCTTGGCGGGCCGGCTGTAGCCGGTGCCCACGGGATCGATGAACACGAGGTCCGTCTCGTCGAGCCAGGTGTGCTCGTTGTCCACCAGCCGATAGGGTGGCGACGGCATCGCGCCGTCGGTGCGCATCTTCACGCGCTTGGGGCCGAGCGCCCCGAGGTGCAGCCAGACGGACGACGAGCCGGGTCCCCCGTTGAAGGAGAACATCAGCGGCCGGGTCTCGGGACCGCCGGTGCGGTCGAGCGTGTACGCCATGAAGAAGACGCGCGCCTCCACCTCGCCCGCGTCGCTCTTGAGCGGCATCAGGCCCGTCGTGACGCTGTAGCGCAGCACGCGGCCGCTCGCGAGCCGCAGCTCGTGCTTCGTGACGACCGGCGCTTCTTCCTTCTCGGCGGGCTTGGCTTCGGCCTTGTCGGCCGGCTTGTCCGCCGTGCGCTCGACGCGCTGAGCACCGCGCCCGGGCTCCTCGGGGGCGGCGGCTCTCGGCTCCTGGGGGGCCACGACCAGCAGCAGCGGCAGGGCGAGCAGCGCGAGCATCAGGACCTCCGGTTGGCTTGGCGACGGAGCGAGAGTCTACACTAGGCCTCTCCGCATGCGCCTCGACCTGCTGCTGATCCGCAAGTACCCCGCGCTGTCCCGCCGCAAGGCCCGCGACGTGATCGAGAAGGGCCAGGTGAGCGTCGCGGGCGAGCTCGTGCGCGAGGCGGGCCGCGACCTGCCCGAGTCCGCCGCCATCGCGTTCGACCCGAACCGCAGAGCGCTGCCGAAAGCGCGCCTCACGCTGCCCGTGCTGCACCAGGACGAGCACGTGCTCGTGATCGACAAGCCGGCGGGATTGCTCAGCGTCCCGGCCACGCCGGGCGCGGGTGAGGAAGACACGGCGCTCGGCCGCGTGCAGGACTACGCGCGCCGCCTCAAGCCGCACGGCGGCTACGCCGAGCGCGTGCACCGCCTCGACCGCGACACCTCGGGGGCGCTGGCGTTCGCGCTGTCGCGCGAGGCGCGCGCCGGCTTGATCCAGACCTTCCGCAACCACCAGATCGAGCGGCGATACCTGGCGATCGTGGTCGGCCAGCCGCGGGAGGAGAGCGGCACGGTCGACGCGCCGGTGCGGGACGCGTGGCTGTCGGGGCGGCGCGGCGTGGCCGCGCCCGGCGAAGCCGCGCGAGCGGCCCGCACCCACTGGCGCCTGCGCGAGCGGCTCGCGGGCGCCTCGCTCGTGGAGCTCACGCTCGAGACCGGCCGCCAGCACCAGGTGCGCGTGCACCTGGCCCACCTGGGACTGCCAATCCTCGGCGACCCCGTCTACGGCCGGCCCGCGCGCGGCCGGCCGCTCGCGCGGCGACCGATGCTGCACGCCGCGCACCTCGCCTTCGCCCACCCCGTCACGGGCGTCCGCATCGCGGTCGATTGTCCTCCGCCTGCGGACTTCGCGCGCGTTCTCGCTACCCTTCGCAGCCAGGCACCTCGAGGAGACAAGCCATGCGTCGAAGCTTCATCTCGCCCCTCGCCAAAGTCGCCGCCATCGCCCTCGCGGCCGCGCCGCTCACCGCGACCGCCGAGGCGAAGCAGCCGCTGACCGTCACCGACCTCTGGGCGATCCAGCGGGTCGGCACGCCCGTGTTGTCTCCGGACGGCAGCCAGGTGGCCTACACGGTCACGAGCTACGACATGGAGGAGAACCGCGGCAACGCGGACATCTGGGTGATGCCCGCCGCCGGCGGGAGCGCGCGGCGGCTCACGACCAGCAAGGCCTCAGACGCTGCACCCGCCTGGAGCCCGGACGGTCGACGCATCGCCTTCGTTTCGCGGCGCGACGCGGACGCTGCCGCGCAGCTGTACGTGCTCCCGCTCGACGGCGGCGAGGCCGAGCGCGTCACCGACATGCCGACCTCGGTCGCGAGCCCGAAGTGGCTGCCCGACGGCAAACGCGTCGTGTTCTCGGCGCACGTGGTGGCCGGCGCGGAGTCGCCCGCCGAGACGAAGAAGGCCCTCGAGGCGCGCGAGAAGGCGAAGGTCAAGGCGCGCACCAGCGAGAGCCGGCTCTACCGCTACTGGGACCGCTTCCTGACCGACGACGAGTACCCGCACCTCTTCGTCGTCGACCTCGAGACGAAGGCGGTCACCGACCTGCTGCCCGGGTCCAGGCGCCACTTCGGGCTCCAGGACGGGGCGCCGGACTTCGACGTGAGCCCGGACGGCCAGACGGTCGTGTTCGCCGCCAACGACACGGAGCCGCCGCACCTCACGCTCGACAGCGACCTGTTCGCCGTCTCCACCTCGGGAGGCCCGGTCCGCAACCTGACGGCCGACAACCCCGCCGAGGACCGCGGACCCGTGTTCAGCCCGGACGGCCGCTTCGTCGCCTACGGCCGCGAGCGGAAGGCCGACGGCTGGCCCGACTACGCGCGGCTCGCGCTGCTCGAGCTCGCCAGCGGCAGGACGACGGTCCTCACCGAGGGTTGGGACAACTCGGCCGGGGACTGGACGTTCACCAGCGACGGCAAGGAGCTCGTGTTCCACGCCGAGGTGCGCGCGCGCGCCAACGTCTATCGCATCGCCGTGTCGGGCGGCACGCCGCGCGAGATCTTCCGCGGTGGGACCACGTCGGGCGCGCAGGTGACGCCGGCCGGGAGCGTCGTGTTCCAGCACCACACCATCTCCCGCCCGCCCGAGCTCGCGAGCGTCGCGCTCGACGGCTCGGGCTTCAAGCACCTGACGAGCGTCAACGACGCCCGTATGGCGGCGATCGCGCTCGGCGAGGTCAGGGAGCAGACCTTCAAGGGCGCGGGCGGCGAGGACGTGCAGATGTACGTCGTGCTGCCGCCGGGCTACCAGGCGGGCAAGCGCTACCCGCTGGTCCAGCTCGTGCACGGCGGCCCGGTCGGCACGTTCGGCGATTTCTTCCACTTCCGCTGGAGCGCCCAGGCCTTCGCGGCGCCCGGCTACGTGGTCGCGATGGTCAACTTCCACGGCTCGTCGAGCTTCGGCCAGCCGTTCGTCGAGTCGATCCTCGGCGCGCACCCCGACAAGCCGTTCACGGACGTGATGCGCGCGACCGACGTGCTCGTCGCGCAGGGCCTCGTCGATCCCGCGCGGATGGCGGCGGCCGGCGGCTCGTACGGCGGCTTCCTGGTGAACTGGATCGCCGGCCACACCGACCGCTTCCAGGCGCTCGTGAGCCACGCGGGCGTCTACGATCTGCTCGGCCAGTGGGCCTCGGACGCGACCTGGGGGCGTCACCACTCGTACGGCGGCTACCCCTACAGCAACCTCGCGAACACCGAGCGCTGGAGCCCGAACCGCTACGCGTCGGCCTTCAAGACGCCAATGCTGGTGCTCCACGGCGAGCGCGACTATCGCGTGCCGGTGACGCAGGGCCTCGAGCTCTACGGCGTGCTCAAGGCGAAGAACGTCCCCGCGCGCCTCGTCTACTACCCCGACGAGAACCACTGGATCCTGAAACCCCAGAACTCGCGTCACTGGTACGGGGAGGTCCTGGCTTGGCTGGGCAAGTACCTGGGACCGCCTAAGGGCAACTAGGTCGACGAACGACTCCGTCGGCGTCAGGCAACCCGGGGGTGCTCGAGGGGGCGGAGCCCCCTCGTCTCAAAGAGCGCAGGCGAACCGCGTCCCCGCGAGAAACCCCCTATTGAGCAACGGCCCAAGACCGAACGCCGAGGCCGGTTGACCGACGAAGGGCTACGGCCCAGACCCCTGCTACGACAGAACCGACAGGATCTCGAGGAGACCCATCGGCGAGTCCTCGAAGTGGACGCCGACCTGGAAGGACAGACCCTCGAGGCGGGCCCACATCGCGGTGCCGGGGACTTCGACAGACGGCGTCCGCGCGCCGTCCTGGATCGGGGCCTCGAAGACCACCGCGACCAGGGCGCCGCGCGGGATGTCCTCTCCGACCCTGAGCCGACAGCCGTAGGGCGAGAGGTCCATCGCGGTGGCGGGACGCCAGTCGCCTTCCGCGCGATAGCGGACGGTGAGCAGGCACGCCTTGCGCGCCGTGATGCGGCGATTGCTCCGGCTTACGACTGCAGTTTCACCCATGCTTCTCTTTTTGAAGAAGTCGTGCGGCACCCGGGGTCCGGAGGGATGCGCGGAGTATAGCGCCGTTACCATTTTGGAAGCAAATCCTGTGCTAATCTGACGCGGTTCGGATGTCCACTCGAGCGCGCGCCCTCCTGCTGCTGACCGGCTTTTGTGCCGCCTGCGGCGGCAGTCCAACCTCACCGGGCGGCGGCCCGAGCCCCACGCCAGCGCCTCCCGGCTCGCCGGTCGCCGGCTTCCTCTTCTACGACGAGAACGCCAACGGCATCGTGGACGGCGCCGAGGTCGTGCGCCTGCCGAGCGTGGGCGTCGCGATCGGCGGGCAGACGGGCACCACCACCACGGGCGGCCGCTTCTCGCTGCCGAACGTCCCGAACGGCGCGCAGACGGCTCAGGCGCGCGCCGAGACGCTGCCCGCGTACTTCACGTCTCCCGCGACGAGCGTGAGCGTGCCCGCGAGCGGCGACGTGCCGGTCTCGGCCCGCCTCACGCTCGGCACGCGCAACCGACCCAACGTCTACCTGGCTTTCGGCGACAGCATCACCTTCGGCGACGGGTCGACCGACGAGGAAGGCTACGTGGACGATCTCCGCGCCCAGCTCCGGAGCTTCTGGGGCCGCGCCGACATGGTGAACGACGGCCAGCCCGGAACGCGCAGCAACACCGGCAGGGCGCGCATGCCGGGCAGCCTCGCGCAGCACCGGCCGGCCTACGCGCTCATCCTCTACGGCACGAACGACTGGAACGAGCCGGAGTGCCGCAACGCCTTCCCCTGCTACACCGTCGACTCGCTGCGCGCGATGGTCCAGGACACGCGCAGCGCCGGGGCGCACCCGATCGTCGGGACGATCCCGCCGGTCAACCCCAGCTACGCCGACCGCAACCCGACCGAGCGCAACGACTGGGTGCGGCGGATGAACGACCTGATCCGCCAGATGGCCGCGCAGGAGCGGGCGCAGGTCGCCGAGATCCACGGCGACTTCCTGAAGCAGCCGAGCCTGCCGCCGCTGTTCGCCGACTTCCTGCACCCGAACGACCAGGGCTACACGGTCATCACGCAGGCGTTCTTCCGCGCGATCACGCAGCCGTTGCCCGGGGCGGCGGCTGCGATGGACGATTCGGGAGAGGTCCTGTTCGCCCCGCCCGGCGCGCGCCCTTGAGCTGCCCCTCGCGCGCCGAAGCCGAGGCGCTGCTGTTCGAGTTCACGCAGGGCGAGGCGCTCCGAAAGCACGGCCGCGGCGTCGAGGAGGCCATGCGCGCCTACGCGCGCTGGTTCGGGATCACGGACGCGGCCGAGGTCGAGAAGTGGGGCGTCGTCGGCCTGCTGCACGACTTCGACTACGAGCAGAACCCCACCGAGGACACGCACCTGCACGTCGGCAGCCGCATCCTGCGCGAGCGCGGCTACCCGGAGGAGGTCGTGCTGGCGATCGCGTCCCACGCCGACTACATGGGCGTGCCGCGCGACACGCCGCTGCGCAAGGCGCTCTACGGCTGCGACGAGCTCACCGGCTTCATCGGCGCGTGCGTGAAGGTGCGCCCGACGAAGAAGATCGCCGACCTGCCCGTCGAGTCGGTCACGAAGAAGCTCAAGGACAAGGCCTTCGCGCGCTCGGTGGACCGGGCCTGCGTCTACGGCGGGGCCGAGGGGCTGGGCCGGCCGCTGGAGGAGCACGTGGCCTTCGTGATCGCGGCGCTCCAGCCGATCGCCGACGAGATCGGCCTCTAGCGGCACGCGTGCGCCGCAAGGCCCTGCTCCGCCGGCTGCTGTGGCCCCTGCTGGTCGTGCTGGTTCTGCTGGTCGTCGGCACCGCCGGCTACCAGCTCGTCGAGGGCTGGGGCTGGTTCGACGCCCTCTACATGACGGTGATCACGATCACCACCGTGGGCTTCCTCGAGGTGCACCCGATGGGCCCGGCCGGGCGGGTGTTCACGATGGCGCTCGCGCTCGGCGGCGTGTTCACGGCCTTCTACGCGGCGGCGGAGTTCATCCGCGCCGTGGTCACCGGAGAGATCCGCACCCTGCTCGGGAGACAGCTGATGGAGAGTCGACTCGAAAAGCTGAGCGGCCACCTGGTGGTGTGCGGCTTCGGTCGCATGGGCCGCCTGGTCGCCGAGGAGTTCGCCTCGGCGGGGCTGCCCTTCGTGGTGATCGACCGCGAGCCGAAGGTGCTCGAGGGCTTCGCGATGCCGGAGGGAATCCCGCTCGTCGGCGACGCCACGGCCGACGAGGTGCTGCGCCGCGCCGGCGTCGAGCGCGCTCGCGCGCTCGTGACCGCCGCCGCCTCCGACGCCGACAACCTGTTCATCACGCTCTCGGCGCGGCTGCTGAACGACAAGCTGCTGATCGTCGCGCGCGCCGAGGGCGAGGGCGCCGACGTGAAGCTGCGGCGGGCCGGGGCCAACCGGGTGGTGACGCCTTACAGCATCGGGGGCCACCGCGTGGCGCAGGCGGTGCTGCGGCCCAACGCGATGGACTTCATCGAGCTCGCGACCCGCACCGGGCACCTGGAGCTGCAGATCGAGGAGGTGGCGGTGCGCGGCGGCAGCCCGCTCGTGGGCCGCTCGATCAAGGCGAGCCCGATCCGCAGCGAGCTCGGCATCATCATCGTGGCGATCAAGAAGCCGGAGGGCAAGATGGCCTTCAACCCTGCGCCCGAGACGGCGCTCGAGGCCGGCGACCTGCTGATCACGCTCGGGCACCGCCAGCAGCTCGACCGGCTCGAGCAGATGGCGAGCGCCGCGGGCTAGTCGCGGCGCGGCGGCGCGCCTGCCGCCATGCCCGCTCCGAACACGAGCACGACGCTCGACACGTAGGCCCACAGCACGAGCGCGACGGCGAAGGCGAGCGGGCCGTAGAACGTGGCGAGCTGCATCCGCCCCAGGTTCCAGACGAAGACGTACTTGGAGACCTCCCAGGCGAGCGCCGCCCACAGTCCCGCGCGCCACGCCACGCCGAACGGTATCCCGGCGCTCGGGGCCACCCGGTACACGAGCGTGAAGAGCGTCCAGCTCAGCAGCGACGCCGCCGCCTTGGCCGCCCATCCTCCGACAAGCGAGAGCGGCCCGGCGAGCTGCGGGTCGAGCGTCATGCGCCCGAGGCCGCGGCCAAACAGCGTGAGCGCCACCGAGACGAGTGCGAGCGCCGCCCCGCCGGCCGTCAGCACGAACGCCAGCAGCCGGCTCTTCCAGAAGCTGCGCTCGGCGCGCGCGCCCCACACGATGTTGAGCACCCGCTCCACGGGAATGAAGATCCCCGAGGAGCCCCAGACCACGAGCGCGAGCGACAGCGCCTCGAAGCCCGGGGCGAGCCGTGTCATCTGCCGCAGCGCGCCCGCGAGCGTGTCCGGGGCGATCGGGATCAGCTCGGCGAGCAGCAGGCGCAGCGCGGTGGCGGTGGCGCCGCCGGGCGCGAGCCGCTGCGCGGCGGCCACCAGCACCAGCAGCAGCGGAAACAGGCACAGCAGGAAGTTGAAGGCGATGGCGTTGTTGAGGAGGCTCACCTCGCGCGACAGCAGCAGCAGCACGGTGCGCTTCAGCCGCTCGAGCACACCCGGCCCGCCCGGCCGGCCGCGCCTAGGCCGCGCCACGCCGCTTCTTTCGCCGCTCGTCTCGCCCCCGGACTCTCGTGCTGTTCATCCGCCGCGGTCCGGGATTCTAACCGGCCCGCGCGTGTGCGGCCGAGCCGCTCGCTTCCCTACTCTGCCTTCAGCGTCCGGATCGGGTCGACGCGCGTCGCGCGCCAGGCGGGCACGGCGCTGGCGACGAGCGCCACCACGAGCATCAGCGCCGCCACGGCCGCGTACGTGGCCGGGTCCGTGGGGCTCACGCCGTAGAGCAGGCTCGTCATCGCGCGCGCCATCGCCAACCCGAAGGCGAGGCCGATCGCGACACCGACGAGACCCAGGCGAGCGCCCTGTCCCAGGATCATCTTGAGCACGCCGGTCCCGCTCGCCCCGAGCGCCATCCGGACGCCGATCTCCTGCGTTCGCTGGCTCACCAGGTAGGCCATCGACGCGTAGAGGCCCATGGTCGCCATCAGCAGCGCCACCAGCGCGAAGGCGCCGAACATCCCCGAGATCACTTCGTCCGAGGCCCCGTCCTCGAGGCGCAGCTGCTCCACGGTCGCGAGGGCTCGCACCGCGAGCTCCGGGTCCGCGCGCCGGATCTCGGCGCGCAGCGCCGGGATCAGCACCCGCGGATCGCCGGTTGCTCGCAGCACGACGCTCGCCTGACGCGCCCCGCCGCGGGCCATCGGCAGGAACATCGTCGGCTTGCGCGGGTGCGTGGGGTTGGCGCCGCGCACGTCGCCGGTGACCCCCACCACGACGACGCGCCGGGGCACGGAGGCGCCGTCCACGTAGACGCCGACCGAGCGCCCCAGCGGCTCCGCGCCGCCGAAGTAGCGCTCGGCGAACGTGCGCGTCACCAGCGCCACGTCCGCGTCCGCATCGCGCGGCTCGAACGAGCGCCCGCGCAGCAGCGGCAGGTCGAGCGCTTCGAGCGCCCCTTCGCTCGCGCGGAACACGACGGACCAGGGGCGGTCGTCCCGCAGCGCCGCCTCCCGCCCGGGCAGGTCGAGCTGCAGCGTCCGCTCCCCGCCCAGGATCGGCAACGGCTCGATGGCGCCGGCCGCCGCGGCTCCCGGCAGGGCCCGCAGCCCGGAGAGCAGCCGGTCGTTGAAAGCGGCGACGCGGGCCGTGTCGCTGTAGCGCTCCTGCGGCAGGTCGAAATGGAAGCTGGCGAGGGGCCGCGTGTCGAAGCCCCAGCCCTCGTCGATGGTGGCGCGGACGGAGCGGACCACGAGCGACGCCCCGGTCACGAGCGCACACGCGAGCGCCAGCTGCGACACCACCAGCAGCTTCCGCGCGCGGCTTCCGCTCACGTCGGCGACGCCTCGGCCGCCGGTCTCCCGCAGCGCCTTGCCAGCCTCGCCCCGCAGCGCGTGAAGCGCCGGCCAGGCGCTGAACGCCAGCGGCGTCACGAGCGACAGCGCGGCCGCGAACAGCGCGACGCGCTCGTCGACCACGATCAGCGCGAAGGCCGGCTCGTGGCCGGCCGAGCGGATCACGCGCATCACGAGCCAGGCGACGCCCAGGCCGGCCAGGCCGCCGGCCGCCCCGAGCAGGACGCCCTCGGCGAGCAGCTGGCGCAGGATGCGGGCGGAGCTGGCGCCGAGCGCCGAGCGAATCGCGAGCTCGCGCCGCCGCGCCAGCGATCGGGAGAGCACCAGGTTGGCGACGTTGGCGCAGGCCACGGCGAGCACACCCGCGACGATCACGCCGAGCAGCGTGAAAACCAGCAGCAGCCGGCGGCCGCCCATCAGCGACTCGCGCGCGGCCAGCACGGCCGCGTCGAAGCCCGCGTTGGTGTCGGGATGCTCCTGCTGCAGCTGGCGCGCGAGGCCCGCCACCTCGGCCGACGCGCGCTCCAGGCTCGCGCCGGGCGCGAGGCGGCCGGTCACGCGCAGCACGCGCTCGTCTCTCCTAGCGCTCGCGGGGTCGAGCGCGAGCGGCGTCCAGACCTCGACCGTCGAGAAGCTGCCGACCTCGATCTCCGGCGTCAGGACGCCCACCACCTCGTGGGGACGGCCGTTCAGCATCAGCACGGCGCCGACGACGCCCGGGTCCGCCCCGAAGCGACGCGTCCAGGCGCCGTGGCTCAGCATCGTCACGGGCGAAGCGCCCTCGCGGTCCTCGGCGTCGTCGAAGGTGCGGCCGAGCGCGGCTCGCAGGCCCCAGATGCGGAAGTACGACGCCGTGGCGCGCCCGGTCGTCAGCAGCGCGGGCTCGCCGCGCCCGGTGAGGGTGGTGCTCGAGAGGCTGTAGGCCCCGAGCGCCTCGAAGCTCGTGCTGCGCTCGCGGTAGTCGAGGAAGTCCGCGGGCGACACTCGCAGGCGTTCGGCGCCCTGGCGCGAGTCGCGGCCCTCGATGAAGGCGACGCGCTCGATCTCGCGGATCGGCAGCTCCCGCAGCAGCAGCAGGTTCACGAAACTGAACAGCACGCTGTTGACCCCGATCGCGAGGGCCAGGATCAGGGTCACCACGAGCGTGAAGCCGGGGTTCTTGACGAGCCCGCGCAGCCCGTAACGCAGGTCCTGCAGCACGTTTCGCATGCGCCCCCCTTTTCGGACGGTGGATCCCTTGCGGCGGACAACGCGCGGCAGGCGCGTCGGGTTCCGTTGTCTTGCGGCGGATCCGAGGGCGTGCGCCGGTGCTAGACTGCCGGGTCCATGGAGCCGTCCGTCACGATCCGCGAGGCGCGCGGGCGCGAGGACTACGACGCCTGCGTGGTGCTGCAGCGCGAGGTCTGGGGCCTCAGCGACCTCGAGATCACCTCGGCGATCCAGCTGATCGCCACCGTGCACGCCGGCGGCCTGCTGCTGGTGGCCGAAGTCCCGGGCGAGGGCCTCGTCGGCTTCAGCTACGGCTTCGCGGCGTGGAGCGGCGGCGCGTCGCACGTGCACTCCGACATGCTGGCGGTGCGGCCCGCCTGGCGCGGCCGCGGCGTGGGCCTGCGGCTCAAGTGGGCGCAGCGCGAGGCCGTGCTCGCGCGCGGCCTCGGGCTGGTCACGTGGACCTTCGACCCGATGCGCAGCCGGAACGCGCGGCTGAACCTGCGCCACCTGGGCGCGACCGCTTCCGAGTTCCTGCCCGATCTCTACGGGCGCACCAGCTCGGCGCTGCACCACGGTCTCGCGACCGACCGCCTGCTCGCGCGCTGGGAGCTTCAGGGCCCCCGCGTTCGGAGGCTGGCGGCAGGCAAGGACGCGCCCAGGCCGCGCTCGCAGGCGGCGCGACTCAACGACGTGCGCCTGCAAGGCGGCCTGCCCGTCAGCTCGGAGCCCCGGCTCGAGCTCGAGGCCCGCCGCCTGCTGCTCCAGGTCCCGCACGACTGGGACGCGGTCTGCCGCGGCGACGCCGCCCTCGCCCGCGAGTGGCAGGACGTCGCGCGCCGCGCGTTCCAGTCGGCCTTCGCGCGCGGCTACGCGGCGGTCGACCTGGAAGTGGCTCAGGGCGCCGCGGGGGTCGCCTACGTCCTCGAGCGGGTCACTCCGAGCCCGTCGCGGCGGGCAGCTCCGCGTCGGAAGACCACTCGCTCCACGACCCCGCGTAGAGCGTCCCGCCCAGGCCGGCGAGGTGCAGCGCGAGCAGGTCGTGGCAGGCGGTGACCCCGGAGCCGCAGTAGACGACCGCCGGCTCGCGGCCGGCGCCGAGCGCCTCGTAGCGGGCCCGCAGCTCCTCGGGTGAGCGGAAGACCGGGACGGGTTCGCTCGTGAGGTTGTCGGTCCAGGGCGCGTTGCGGGCGCCGGGGACGTGGCCCGCCCGCGGGTCGATCGGCTCGCTCTCGCCGCGGTAGCGCGGCGCGACACGCGCGTCGAGCACCAGCCGGCCGGCGTGGCTGCGCACCATCTCCGGCTTGGCGACGACGAAGCCGGGCCGCAGCCGGGCGGCGAAGGCGGCGGGAGCCACGCTCGGCTCGTCGGTCGAGAGCGGACGGCCTTCGGCCCGCCAGCGGTCGATGCCCCCGTCGAGCACGGCCACCTCGTCGTGGCCGTGCGCGCGCAGCAGGTACCAGAGGCGCGCCGCCGTCCCTCCCGAGGCGTCGTCGTAGGCCACGACACGGACGCCGGGGCCGATTCCGGCCGCGCTCATCACGCGGGCCACCTGCTCCTCGCTCGGCCAGGGATGCCGTCCCGTGGGGAGGTTGCGGCCTCCGCCCGGCGCCGAGAGGTCCTGGTCCATGTCCAGGAAAACGGCGCCCGGCAGGTGCCCGGCCCGGTAGGCGTCGCGCCCGCGCCGGGCCGGATCGAGGTAGTAGCGGACGTCCACTATTCTGGGGGGTGCTGCGCCGCAGCCCCCAGGCCCTCCCGCCTCCGCGAGCTCGCGCGCGAGCCAGGCCGTCGAGACGAGAGCGTCCATGCCGCCTGCGGCCTACTTCATCTTCTTGATGGGGTTCTCGACCTGCTTGTAGCCCTTGGCGATGACGGCGACGTCGAACGCCGAGGCCGGGATCGCGCCCTTCTTGATCTCGACCGCCTCCTTGGACGTGTCCATGCTGCGGCCCATGACCTTGACCGAGGTGGCTTCCGCGATCGTGACGCCCTCGATCTTCTTGAGCTCGTCGGCCATCTTGGACATGCCCTTGAACATCGGGTTGTTCGCCATGGCGCCGGCCGAGGTCGCGAACGACGCGAAGCGCTTGGCGTCCACGGCCGGCGCGGGGAACGCGAGCGCCGTCGTGGCGCACAGCTTCGTGGTCATCGTCTCGCCCATCGCGATCGTGTAGTCCTGGCAGGAGTAGCCGGCGACCTGGCGCGAGCCGCCCTTCGTGACGGTCACGGAGGCCGCGGCGCCGCCCATCATCTGCTGCATCTTCTCGCGCATCGCGGGCGGCATGGCGGCCATCTGCTGCTCCATCTGCTTGTTGGCCTCCTCCATCTTGGCCGCCGCCTGCTTCATCGCCGCTTCCATCTCGGCGAGCGTGATCTCGGAGTACTCCTTCTTCTTGTGGTCGATCGAGATGATCTTCGCGGGGCCGTACTCGACGATCGTCTCGTTCTCGGCGTCGCCGGTCCGCATCTTCTCGGTCGAGTAGTAGCTCGTCGCGGTCGAAGGCCCCTGCTTGCCGGTGGACTTGAACACGAGCGTCAGGTCCTCGGCCGCTCCGGGCGCGGACGCGGCGGCCATGACCATGGCGCAGGCAGCGGCGAGCAGCAGTCGCGTTTTCGTCATCGGCTCATCAACCTCCTGCAGGGAGCACCCCGGGCGGGCGCTGCACGGAGGGTATACTCGCACGACTCGGCGCACCGTGCGGCGGGTCACAACGGAGGCGCCTGCCTTGCCCAAGCCCGAGCGACAGATCCTCGTCTGCGTGAACTCCCGCCCGCCGGGCAACCCTAAGGGCTCCTGCGGCGAGAAGGGCAGCCCCGACCTGTTTGACCGCCTGAAGGACATCGTGCGCGAGCGGGGGCTCGACGAGCGGGTGATGGTGAACCGCACCTACTGCCTCAAGCACTGCAGCCGCGGCCCGGCGCTCGCGATCCAGCCGGACAACGTCTGGTACGCCGGCGTTCAGGCGCAGGACCTCGAAGCCATCTGCGACGCACACGCGGAGGGCGGCCCCCCGATCGAGCGGCTGCTGATGCCCGACATTCCCTGGGAGTGACGCCAGCGGGGGCCCGGGGGGCGCTCAGCCCCCCGAA
>CAZMRX010000017.1:17862-28463 GCA_964568755.1 uncultured Acidobacteriota bacterium
CCCCTGGGTGTGGGGGGCCCCCGCCTCTGGGGGTGGGTGTGGCCCGACAGCGCGGGGTGTTTCCCCGCGGGGGGGCGGGGGGGTCCCCCCGCCCCCCGAAAAGCCGGTCCAGAGAACACCTGCTCTGTTCCTCGCTTCCTGATTTGTCCGTTGGCTCCGGACCGCTCGCTCGCTAGTCCCGCCTACGTTCGGCGCCGTTTCCTGGCAGGCGCCTTCGGCCGCGCCCGCGCGTGGACCTGGTTGAGCTCGCGCACGAATCGCCGCAGCGGGATCTCGGCGTCCTTCAGGAACTGGCTGACCTCGCGCGCCACCTCGAGCACCACGACCGGGTCGTCGACCGGCTCGCGGTGCATGACGGTGCGCTGGTGCAGCCGGCCCTCGCGGATCAGCTGCCGCACCAGGCTCACGCGCGCCGGGCTCCACAGTCGGTAGCCGTTCTTGTTGCGCGGCGGCTCGGGGACCTTCTTGGCGTAGAGCCAGTTGAGCAGCGTCTGCTTGCTGACGTTGAGCTCGCGCGCCACCTCGAGCGTCGTCAGGTACCTCATCAGGCGGCGATTCTACTCTCGACTCGACGGCCGCCGCCGCCGCCGCTAGAATCGCGCTTCCTGCCTCGAGAGCCACCCTGCCTTGGAGCGAATGACCGTAGACGTCGTGAGCCGTCCGCTGCCGGTCGTGCGCCGCAGCGGCCGCGGGCTGCTGTGGCTGCTGGCCTTTGCCTTCGTGGGGATCGGTCTTTGGTTCCAGGGCCGGCCCGAGTTCGTCGCCTGGCAGCTCGCGCGAGACCATGGGCGCGGGCTCGCGGATCGCTCGGGCGGGCGCGTGTGGAGCTCCGAGCCGCAGGTGGTCGCCGACTGGCTGGAGCGGCACGGGACGCCCGTGCCCCCGCTACCAGGCCGCGCGGGCAGCGCGGCCCTCGTCGGCGCCCGCTACTGCTCGCTCGTCGACCGGGTGGCCGCTCACGTCCTCTACGAGGGCGAGGAAGCGAGCGTGTCGCTGTTCGTGGTCACGGGCCCGCTGCGTGCGCGCAACGACTGGTCCACCCGCGTCGGCGGCCTGCACGTCCGCTTCGCCCGCAGCGGCGGCCGCACGCTGGCGGTCGTGGGCGAGCGCGAAGACGACGTCCGCGCGGTGCTGCGCGCCTTCGCCACGAGCCTCGCTTCTCGTCCGGCAGCCGCGCCCCAGGCGGGCCTGCGGGGCGGGCGCGCTCTGGGTTGACCCTGGCGGGCCCAAGCTGATACCGTAATCGGTACTTCGGCGGGGCTGTAGCGCAGTTGGGAGCGCGCGTGAATGGCATTCACGAGGTCGCCGGTTCGATCCCGGCCAGCTCCACCATCCCTCAGTGCCCGTGGACGGTTTCGAGCGCGGCGATCGCCGCGCCGCGGGCGCCGGCCATGTCCAGGTCCGGCACCACCTCCAGCCGCGAGGCCCGCGCCTGCTCCTCCTTGAGCTGGGTGTTCTCGCGCACCTTGGCCAGGAACCACTCGCGGAAGTGCGGCGCCGCCTCGACCACGCCACCGCCCAGGAAGTAGGCGTCCGGGTCGGTGAAGTTCGCGGCGATGGTGAACAGGCGGCCCACCGCCTTCGCCTGCTGCTCGAAGATGGCGAGCGCCATCGCGTCGCCCTCCTCGCCGAAGGCCCTCACCAGCTTCGCGGCCTTCGCCACCGACCCGGCCTTGTGCAGCTCGTGATCGGGGTGGCGCGACAGCCAGTACGGCAGCAGGTTCTTCTCGATCCCGGTCAGCGAGGCGATGCTCTCGGCGTCGCCCGCGAAGCCGCAGTTGCACTGCGGCAGCGGCTGGTCCGGCTCCAGCAGGCCGTGCAGCGGGATGTGCACGTGGCCGAGCTCGCCGGCGAAGCCCGCGGCGCCCTTGATCACCTGGCCCTTCTCGATCACGCCGCCGCCGAAGCCCGTGCCGATGATGGCGGAGACCGAGGCGCGCTGCGGCGCGAGCGGGCCGAACAGCTGGTAGTGCGCGTAGAGCGCGGCGGCGTTGCCGTCGTTGTTGTAGACGACCGGCAGCCGGAGGCGCTCCTCGAGCGCGGCCCGAAAGTCGAAGTTGCGCCAGCCCGGGTGCGCGAAGTTGGTGGACCCGCGCGAGGAGATCACTCCCGTGGCGCTCGCCGGCCCCGGCGTGTCGAGCCCCACCGACTTCACGCGCTCGCGCGCGATGCCGGTGCGCTCCAGCACGTCCTCGAACGAGAGCTCCAGCGCCGCGAGTGCCACCTCGGGGCCCTCCTTCACGCGGCTGGGGCTCTCGATCAGCTCGCCCACCAGGAAGCGTCCCGAGGCGTCGAGCACGGTGGCGTTGTTCTTGGTGCCGCCGTTGTCGAGCCCGACCACCACGAAGCCATCGCCCGGGGCCATCAGCCGCACCTCACAGAGAGGCGGATTCTATCGGTCCCCTCCTCGCCACGCCAGCCGCGCGACCGCTCCGCCCGCGTGCTAGGGTAGGTCGGATGAGACGCCGAGCCGTGCGCGGCCTGCTGGCGGCGGCGCTCGTGCTCCCCGCCGCCGCCGGATCAGGCCCGGCAGCCGTGCAGGAGCCGGCGCGGCCCCACCCGGACCAGCTCGCGTTCTCGCTGTTCCTGGTTGGCGACGCCGGCAAGCCGGCGAAGGGCGTCGAGCCGGTGCTGGTCAGCCTGCGCCGCGACCTGGCCCTCGCGGGAGGGCGCGCGGCCGTCGCATTCCTGGGCGACAACCTGTACCCCGCGGGCCTGCCCCCACCCGACGACCGCGAGCGCGCCGAGATGGAGCGGCGCCTCGACGCGCAGGTGGACGCCGTGCGGGACACCGGCGCGCGCGTGGTGTTCGTCCCCGGCAACCACGACTGGCAGAAGGGGGGCGAGGACGGCTGGGAGGCGGTGAAGCGCCAGGAGCAGTACGTGGAGACGCGCGGCGCGGGCGCGGTTTCCTTCCTCCCGGACGGCGGCTGTCCCGGGCCGGAGGTGGTGGACGTCTCGGAGCGCCTGCGGCTCGTGGCGATCGACACCCAGTGGTGGCTGCACGACCACGCGCGTCCCACGGACCCGGGCTCGGCGTGCGCGGCCGACTCGGAGGCCGAGGTGGTGGCTGCGCTGCGCGCCGCACTCTCTGGCGCCGGCGCCCGCGACGTCGTGGTTCTCGCGCACCACCCGTTCGTGAGCGGCGGCCCGCACGGCGGTCATTTCACGCTGCGCCAGCACCTGTTCCCGCTGACCGAGGCCAGGGACAAGCTGTGGCTGCCGCTGCCGATCATCGGCTCGATCTACCCCGCGGCGCGCGGGTCGGGCGCCTCGCCCCAGGACCAGTCGAACGCGCGCTACCGCCACATGCGGGCTTCGCTCGCAGCGGCCGCGAAGGACCGGCCGCCGCTCGCGTGGACCGGCGGCCACGAGCACGTGCTGCAGGTGATCGAGAGCCCCGAGTGGGGGCGCGTGCTGGTGAGCGGCGCGGGCATCTTCGACCACGCGAGCGCCGTCAAGGACGTGCCCGGCTCGCTGTACCGGGCCTCGCGCGCCGGCTACATGCGCATCGACTGGCTGGCCGACGGGACGCGCCGGCTCGGGGTGATCGAGGTTTCGAAGGACGGCTCGTCGCGCGAGGGCTTCGGCAAGCGCCTCGAGCCCTGAGCGGGCGCGCGCCCTGCCTCAGCGGGCGAGCGCGGCGGCCTTCGGGAGCGAGAGCTCCTCGCGGCGGCCCTCGTAGAGGGCGGTCATCCTGCCGCCGGGACCGATCTCGAGCGCCGCCAGGTTCCGTCCGTAGAGCGGGTTCATCCCCGCGTCGATCATCACCACGCGGCCGTCGAAGCGCGGCTTGATCCGGCCGTCGCCGGTGACCGTGTGACCGATCACCACGGTGTGAGCGCCGATCGACTTCAGCACCTGCTCGAGCGCGGGGCGAAAAGCCGTCTCGTCCTCGCGCGCCAGGCCGCGGTACCAGAACGGCCCGCTGTCGCCCGCCGCGAGCGACGCCTGCGGGTCCTGGCGCGTCTTCGCGATGTCGCTCGTGATCTCGCGCCGGGCGGTCGCGTTGATCGCCTCGCAGCCGAGCGCCGCCACCTCGGGCGTCAGCCCGCCGTGCACGAAGGCGGTCCCGTCGATCATCACCATCCCGCGCCGCTGGCGCAGCCACCTTCCGTAGCGCCCCTGGTCCGAGAACTCCTGGATCCGCTCGACGAAGCCGAGCGGCGCCTCCTCCTCGAACTTCTTTCGGAACGAAGCCTCGTCGAAGGCCTGCTTGGCGTCCTTCGCGGCCCGGCGCGCGGCGTCCGAGCGCGACTCGTAGAACGCCTGCCACGTCTCGCGCGAGCGGGGCGTCTCGAACGCCTTGTACTCCTCGCGGCTCACGTAGCGCAGGTCGCCGATCACGTTCATGACCTCGTGGTTGCCGAGCAGCGCGTGCACCCGCCCGCCCGCCTTCTTCGCCTCGCCCTCGAGCCGCATCAGCAGCTCCATCACGGGGCGCGTCTCGGTCCCGCGATCCAGGATGTCGCCCGTCTGCACCAGGTGGGTCTTGCCGCCGGACCAGCGCTCCTTCTGGTCGACGAGACCGGCGAGGCGCAGCACCGCGAGGAACTCGGCGTAGGCGCCGTGGACGTCGCCGATCGCGACCACGCGCGGGACGCCCTGGAGCTCGCAGCCCTCGTCCTTCGCGTGGACGCTCGGCACGGCGAAGGGCGCGGCGAGCAGGACGAGCAGGGCGCGGCGCAGCATCGCGGGCCGCATCAGAAGGGGAACACCGCCGCGTCGCCCTTCTCGCGCGCGAGGCGGTCGAACTGCTGGATGATCTTGTCGCGGCGCTTCAGGATGTCGCGCACCGTGCCCCCGGTCAGCACCCAGGGCTTGATCTCGCGCATCAGCGTCTCCTCGTCGAGCGCCTTCAGCTTCTCGTAGAACTCGCGGTCGATCCGCGTCATCTGCTTCATGAACGGCATGGTGTTGTTCGCGAAGGCCCGCGAGTGGTCGATCAGCACCAGGTTCCACACGCCGTCCACCAGCAGGTTGCCGGCGTTCCGGTCGATGTTGGCGATCAGGTTGTCGAAAGTGCGCTGGCGCAGGACCTGCTTCACCCAGCGGGGCTCCGACGAGACCTTCGACTGGTCGGTTTCCTGGAGGTGCTTGCAGCCGTCGACCCAGAGCTGGAGCGAGGCGCGGTCCGCGCCCACGCGTCGCTCCACGGTCGGGGGGACCATGTCGAGCCCGAGGACGCGGTCGAGCTTGTAGGCCGCGATCTCCGACTTGTAGGCCTCCCAGTAGCCCGACTTGATGCCCGAGGGCAGGTACTTGAGTGCCGCGCTCTCCGCGAGCCCGCCCTTCGCGAAAAAGGCCCGCTTCGGCTTGGTCACGCCGATCGGGACGTCGCCGATGTTCTCGATCGGCGCCGTCATCAGGTACTCCTCGAACTCGGCGTAGCGCCCGAGCCAGACCTTCGAGCCGGTGGGCTGAGCCGGAGGCGCCGCGGTGGCGACGGCGGCAGCCTGCGGCGCGGCTGGTGCAGCCGCCTGGGCAGCCGGCTCCTGGGCCGCTCTCAGGGAGCCCGCGAGTGCTCCGGTCGAGACGGCGAAACCCAGCGCGGCGAGCGGCAGCCTTCTCTTCATCAGCCGTCCTTTCGGGGTAGTCGACGAGAGTGTACACCGCCGGCCGGCTCTGATTTAATGCCCGGCACTTCCTCGATGACCCGCGCCCTGGAGCGGCTGCTTAGGCTGCAGCGGGGGGACCTCCCCCGCGGGCTGCTGCTGTTCGCCTACCTGTTCCTCGTGATCTGCGCCTACCTGATTGGCCAGGTCGCGCGCGACTCGCTGTTCCTCGGCCGCTTCGACGCCTCGCTGCTGCCCTTCGCGGACATGTCGCTGTTCCTGGTCGTGGCGCTCGTGGTGGCGTTCTACGTGCGCGCCGGGCGCCGCCTCTCGCTCGACCGCCTGATCGCGGGCAGCCTGGTGGCCTTCGGCTTCATGGGCCTGGCCTTCGCCGCGCTCGCCCGTCTCACGCCTCCCCCGGCCTGGCTGTTCCCGGTCGTCTACGTCTGGGTCGGCGTGCTGGGCGTGCTGGCGCCCGCGCAGGTGTGGACGCTCGCCAACTACGTGCTGACCTCGCGCGAGGCGCGGCGGATGTTCGGCTTCGTGGGCGCCGGCGCCACGCTCGGCGCCACGGTCGGCGGCTTCCTTTCGAGCGTGCTCGCGCGCCGCTTCGGCGCCGAGAGCCTGCTGGCGGTGACCGCGGCGCTGCTGCTGCTGGCCACGGCACTCGTGTCGGCGCTGTGGCGCAGCCGGCCCGCCGCGCTGCGCCACGCGGGCAGCGGCTCGGCGTCGGAGCGGGTGGGCCTGCGCGCCAGCCTGCGCCTCGTGCTCGGCTCCGGGCACCTGCGCGCGATCACCGTCATCGTCGTGCTGTCCTCCTTCGTCACCGCCGTCGCGAGCTGGCAGTTCAAGGCCATCGCGCAGCAGGCGCTCGTGAACAAGAACGCGATGGCCGCGTTCTTCGGCAGCTTCAACGCCTGGGTGGGCCTGCTGTGCGTGGCGACGCAGTTCCTGGCCACGGCCAGCGTGCTGCGGCGGCTTGGGCTCGGCCCGGTGCTGTTCCTGCTGCCGCTCGGCCTGCTCACGGGCTCGGCGGGCCTGATCACCTTCGCGACGCTCGGGGCGGCCGTGGTGCTCAAGGGCGTCGACAAGGTGCTGCGCTACTCGATCGACCGGCCCGCGATGGAGCTGCTCTACCTGCCGGTGCCCACGGCGATCAAGCTGCCGGCCAAGTCCTTCATCGACACGGTCGCCTGGCGCGCGGGCGACGGGCTGGCCGGGCTCGTGGTGCTGCTGCTCGCGACGCTCGGCGGCCTGGGGCCGAAGCACCTCAGCCTGGTGACGCTGCCGGCGATCGGGATCTGGCTGCTGCTCGCCTCGCGCGTCCATCACCGCTACGTGGCGACGCTCGAGGAGAGCCTGCAGCAGCACCGCCTCGACAGCGAGCGGGCCTCGGCGCAGGTGCTCGACCGCGAGACCACCGAGGTGCTCGCCTCCCGGCTCGGCGCCGTCGACCCGAAGGAGATCCTCTACGCGCTCGAGCTGCTGGGGGCGGGGCAGCACGCCACCGCGGCGCACCCGGCCGTGCGTGGGCTGCTCGACCACGCCGACCCCGAGGTCCGGCGGCGGGCGCTTGCCATCCTCAGCGAGGCGGGCGACCTCTCGGTGATGGACCGCGTCGAGACGCTGCTCCACGACCCCGACCTGGACGTGCGCACCGAGGCGCTGCTGTACCTGTCGCGCCACGCCCACGTCGACCCGCTCGCGCGCGTCCAGGACTTCGCCGACTTCCCCGACCACTCGGTGCGCTCGGCGGTGGTCGCCGTGCTGTGCCGGCTCGGCGAGGGCCGCGCCGAAGCGGCCGAGCCGCTCTTCGCCGCGATGGTGGCGGAGGCCGGCGAGGCCGGACGCAGGACGCGCCTCGAGGCCGCGCGGCTGGCCGAGCGCATGCCGCTGCCGTTCGAGGAGTCGCTGCGGCAGCTGGTGCGGGACGAGGACACCGAGGTGGCCCGCACCGCGATCCGCGCCGTGGGCCGAACCGATCCCCGCGCCTACGCGTCGCTGCTGATCGCGCGGCTCGCCGAGCCGGCGCTCGCCGGCGACGTGAAGGACGCGCTCGTGGCCGGCGGCGAGGAGGCGCTCGCGCCGATCGGCGAGGCGCTCGCGGATCGGCGCACGCCCACGGCCGCGCGGCGCTCGCTTCCCGAGGTGCTCGAGCGCCTGGGGGGCGAGCCGGCCGCGGAGGTGCTGGCCGACAACCTGCTCGACGGCGACGCGGCGCTGCGGCTGCGGATCCTGGTGGCGCTCGGCAGCGCGCGCGACGCGCGGCCCGACCTGCCGATCGACCCGCGGCTGCTCGAGTCGGCGCTCGGCGCCGAGGTGCTCGGCCACTACCGCTCGTACCAGATCCTGGGGACCATCAGCACTCCCGGGCCCGGCCAGGAGCCGGTCGAGCGCGGCCTGCGCGCCGCGATGCGCGAGGAGCTGGAGCGGATCTTCCGGCTGCTCGACCTGCTGCACCCGCGCCGCGACTTCCGCGCGGCCTGGGTGGCGCTGCAGTCGGGCAACGCCGTGATCCACGACCAGGCGCTCGACCTGCTCGAGAGCCTGCTGCGGCCCGAGACGAAGGCTCTGCTGGTGCCGCTCGTCGACCCCGAGATCCCCGAGCTGCAGCGCGTGAGGCTCGCCCAGCGGCTGGTGGGCGCCCCGGTCGAGACGCCGGAGCAGGGCATCGACGCGCTCGCCAGCACGGGCGACCCGTGGCTGCGATCCTGCGCCGCCTACGCGATCGGCTCGCGCGGCCTCGTCTCGCTGTCCCACCACCTCGAGGCCTGGCGGGACGACCCCGACCCCCTGCTCCGCGAGACCGTCCGCCAGGCCCAACGGCAGCTGGCCGCCGCGGCGGGACGGGAGATCTAACCCCGGGGGGCCAGGGGGGGCGGGATGCCCCCCCTCTGCCCGTCCAGCCTTTCCTGCTGTCCGGTCGCCGGGGTCCCGTTGCCCCTTGTCCGTTGTCCTTTGTCCGTTGTCCCTTGGTGTCCCTTGTCCGTTTCCCGCCCCCTTGACACCCGCCCCCCTCGCGCCTTACATTTTAACCGTCCGTTTGATTAATTAAGGCTCCAATGCCGATACCAGGCAGGCGATCGAAGGCACGCCGCGCGGGCCCCGCCCGCGCGGGCCGCGGCAGCGGCGAGCGCTGGGACGCGGCGGCGACGAAGGCCGCGCTGCTCGAAGCCGGGGCCGCGCTCTTCGCCGAGAGCGGCTTCGACGGCGTCCCGACCGCGGCCGTGGCGGCGCGCGCCGGCGTCAACAAGGCGCTGATCAGCTACCACTTCGGCGGCAAGCGCGGGCTGTACCAGGCGATCCTGGCCGCGGGCTTCGCCGAGATGGCCGAACGACTGAAGGCAGTCGAGGCGCGGAACGAGGACGCCCGCGAGGCGCTGCGCGAGCTGCTCGGGGCGTTCGCGGCCGTGCGCGAGCGGCGGCCCGACTTCCCGATCCTGTTCGTGCGCGAGGTGCTCTCGCGCGGTATCGACCCGGGCGTGCTGCCCCACCTCGCCGAGATCCTCGGCGTGACGCGGCGGATCGCCGAGCGCGGCATGCGCAAGGGGGTGTTCCGCCGCGTCGACCCGGCGGCGATGCACCTCGCTCTCGTCGGCAGCCTGGTGTTCTTCCTCGCCACCGAGAAGGCGCGCCGCCGCGCGATCGACGCCCGCGTGCTGCCGCCGATGCCCGACTTCCCTGAGTTCGTCCGCTACGTCGAGGAGCTGACGCTGCGGGGGCTCGCCCCCGGGCCCGCCTCCCCGGCCCGTCACCGCAAAGGAGCGCCCGCATGAATCGCCGCACCACAGTCGTTCCCGTCGCCCTGGCCGCGGCCGCCGTCCTCGTCGTGGCCGGCTGCCGCAGGAGCACCGACTCGGGCCTGATCGTGGCCTCGGGCCACGTGGAGGCGGCTGACGTCCTCGTCTCCGCCAAGGTCGCCGGCACGCTCGAGAGCCGGGCCGTCGACGAGGGTCAGACGGTGAGCGCCGGACAGGAGCTGGCGCGCATCGACACCACCGACACGCGCTTGGCGCTGGCCTCGGCGCGTGCCGATCGCGCGCAGGCCGAGGCCGAGCTGCGGCTTCGGCTCGCCGGCTCGCGCGTCGAGGACGTGCGCGAGGCGCGCGCGCAGGTGGCCCGCGCGGAAGCCGACCTCGCGGGCGCGCAGAAGGACCTCGAGCGGATGGAGGGCCTGCTCGGCGCGGGGTCCGGCACGACGAAGGCCCGCGACGACGCGCGCACCCGGCGTGACGTGGCGCAGAGCGCGCTCGACGCCGCGCGCGAGCGCCTGCGCCGGCTCGAGGCCGGCTACCGCGCCGAGGAGAAGGACGCGGCCCGGGCCCGGCTCGAGGCGGCCGACGCGAGGATCGCCCAGCTCGAGCAGCAGCTCGAGGACGCGCGGGTGGTGAGCCCCGTGGCCGGCATCGTGACGGAAACGCTCGCCGAGCAGGGCGAGCTCGCCGCGCGCGGCACCGGGATCGTGGTCGTCACCGACCTGGCCTCGGCCTGGCTCAACGCGTACGTCGCGGAGCCCGAGCTCGCGCGGCTGCGTCTCGGGCAGGAGGCCGAGGTCGTCACCGACGACGGCCAGGTCCGCAAGGGACGCGTCTCGTTCATCGCCGCGCGCGCCGAGTTCACTCCCAAGAACGTACAGACCCGAGACGAGCGCGTGAAGCTCGTCTACCGCATCAAGATCGCGCTCGAGAACGGCGACGGCCTGTTCAAGTCGGGCATGCCGGCCACCGCGCGGCTGAAGCCTGCGGGCGCCCAGCCGTGACGACGCCCCCCGCTGTCCCGGCCGAGACGCTCGTGAGCGCGCGCGCCCTCACGCGCCGCTTCGGGAGCGTGTGCGCCGCCTCCGAGGTCAGCTTCGAGGTGCGCCGCGGCGAGATGTTTGGCCTGATCGGGCCCGACGGGGCCGGCAAGACCACGACCCTGCGCATGATCCTCGGCCTGCTCCAGCCCGACTCGGGCGTTGCGCTCACCTGCGGCCTCGACCCCGCGCGCCAGAGGCGCCAGCTGTCCTCGCGCATCGGCTACCTCTCGCAGAAGTTCTCGCTCTAC
>CAZMRX010000018.1:0-28378 GCA_964568755.1 uncultured Acidobacteriota bacterium
TGTTTCTTAATCAGTCTTGCACGCTGGAAGCGGTGCGTACCCAGGGCGCTACCACTCCCTGTACCGCATCATATCCTTGTCTGTCAGAGTTCGGATTGTTATTGTCTCGCGGCGGCAATGAACTTGTCAGCCGAGGTGTCGGTGCCGAGGTCGACGATCGTGAAGCCGGCGCCCTCGGCCATCATCCCGACCAGATTCTTGCCGATGTCGTGGAGATCGCCCTTCACGGTGCCCATCACGATGACCGCCTGGGCCTTCTGCGCCTCGTCCTTCTTCTCGGTCAGCAGCGGCTTCAGCACCGCCATCCCGGCCTTCATCGCGCGCGCCGCGAGCAGCACCTCGGGCACGAACACGCGGTTGTACTTGAAGTCCTCGCCCACCACGCGCATGCCGGCGATCAGGCCCTCCTCGAGCACCTCCATCGCGGGGCGACCCTCGGCGAGCGCCGCCTCGGTCATCGCCTTGACCGGCTCGTGCTTCCCCTCGAACAGCAGCTGGTTCATGAGCGCGTAGTCGGGCGGCATCAGGTCGTCTCCACCAGCGTGGGCAGCGTGAAGGCTTCTTCCTCGCGGCACGAAGCCACGAACATCGCGCGGATCTCGGCGTGCTGCGCCTCGGGCAGCGGCTCCACCTCGTAGGCCGCGAGCGTCTCGTCGATCAGCTGGTTCGCGCGCGCGCGCCAGTCGTGCGAGCCCGCTTCGCTCCACTGGTCCCAGTTGGTGCGGTCGACCATCGGCCCCGGCAGGTACAGCTCCTCCGGCCAGCGCGCGAGCGTGTGCTCCGACGTCAGCAGGTGCTTGTCGCGCACCAGCTCGGCCAGCAGCTCCCCGGCCGGCAGGTCGTCCTTCACCTCGACCGGGCGCACGAAGCGCTTGGCGTGCGCCACCACCTCGTCGTCGAAGACCAGCTTCTCCAGGCTGAAGCAGTTGACGTAGTCGAGCATGCCGGGCCCTGAGACGGAGTTGATGCCGGCGCTCGCGGCGAGGAACGCGCCGACGCCGGTCTCCATCCCGGCCTGCGGGTCGTTGAACTTCGAGTCGGACAGCGCCATGTACGCCTGGCACGGCAGCTTCAGGTGCTTCGCTACCTGCGCGTAGCCGCAGTAGACCTGGAGCGCCTCGACCGCGGTCATCGGGTTCGTCATCAGCTGCATGTGGAAGGACGCGGGCGCCCCGCCGAAGATCACGGGCGCGCCGGGCCGCACCGCCTGCGCGATCGTGAGGCCCGAGAGCACCTCGGCCGTGTGCAGCACGAGCGCGCCGATCGTGGTGGTGGGCGAGATCATGCCGAGCAGCAGCACCGGCACCACCTCGATCGGGATGCCCCACTCGGCGCAGTCCATGATGTTCGCGATCGGGTCCTCACCCCAGCGCAGCGGGGTATTCGGGCAGCAGGTGAAGATCGCCAGCGGGCGCCTCACCAGGTCGTCCTTGCCCGAGCGGAACATCGCCATCAGCTCGCCCATGCGCGGCACGCCCCAGGCGGTGAAGGCGCCCGAGACGACCGGGCGCTTGGAGTGGGCGAGCACCAGGTACAGCCGCCAGGCGTCCGCGATGTCCTGCGGGATGTCCTTGGGGATGAACGCGGTCGAGAGATAGTCGATGTTCTTGAGCCCGTCCGCGAGCTTCACGTACTCGACGAAGTCGCGCGAGCCGGGCTCGTGTGCCTCCTGCGTGCGCCGGTCCAGCACCCGCAGCGCCGAGCTCGCGGGAACGAAGTGGACGCGGTCGCCCTCGAGCGTCGCGGCCGGCTCCCCGTCGCGGTCGTGCAGCACGACGGACGAGGGTGCGGTCGCGAGCGCCTCCTCGACGATCCCGCGCGGGAAGGTGACCCGGCTCGTCTCGGGATCGGCGCTGAGCCCGATCGCGCCCAGGCGCTTCAAGGCGTGCGCGTCCTCGATCAGGACGCCGGTCCGCTCGAGGACGCTCATCGCCTCGTCGACGATCCGCCCTGGCAGCGACGGCTCGAGCACGCGAAGTGTCGGTCGCATGAAACTCTCGCGGGATCGTAGCACGCGGCCCGCCGTGCCCTGCGGGCGGTCGGGGTATCATCGCGTCATGGACCCGCGCGCGCGCGACGCATTCCTCGCGAGCTTCAGCCGTTGCCGCGCCTCGGAGGGCTTCCTCGAGGACTTCTACCAGCGCTTCGTCGCCTCGTCGGAGGAGGTGCGCGCGAAGTTCGCGGGAACCGACATGAAGCGGCAGGTCCGCGCGCTCGAGGACTCGCTCTACGTGATCGCGAACGCGATCCAGGGACGGGAGGGCAGCATCGCCCGCGACGAGCTGCCGCGCATCGCCGCGCGCCACAGCCGCAGCGACCGCGACATCCGCCCCGAGCTCTACGACCTGTGGCTCGACTGCCTGATCGAGGCGGTGCGCCGCCACGACCCGCAGTTCTCGGCCGAGCTCGAAGCGGCCTGGCGCGAGACGCTCGCCTTCGGCATCGACTACATGCGGGCGCGCTACTAGCCTCGCAACTCGGGGCTCAGGGGCGCGCGCCGCTCGTGAGCGTCCAGATGTCCGCCGTCAGCGTGGTGCTCACGAACACGAGCCAGCGGCCGTCGGCCGAGAGCGCCGGGTAGCCGAGCGAGGCCTCGGGAAGCTTCAGCACCTCCCGCACGCGACCGCCGACGTAGTCCGCGACGAGCAGGCTGTCGCCTTGCGGATAGTTGCGGGCCGGATGGCCGTCCGCGGGCGCCTGCCCCTGGAAGAGCAGCCGACGGCCGTCGGGCAGCCAGTGGGGGAAGGTGCCGTAGTCGGCCACGGTCGTGTAGCGCGCGTTCGCCAGGTCGTAGACGGCGATCCCCCCGCGCTCGCCGGCGGCGCTGGTGAGCATGCCGGCGATGAGGCCGCCGTCGGGCGACCAGTCGAGCCCCACGAACTCGAACGCGGGGTCCAGGAACGGGGGCAGCTCGACGAGCGGCGGCGCCCCGAGCTCTCCGTCCACCGCGACGATCTGGCCGGTGACGCCGGGTCGGCTGAAGAGCAACCGCGAGCCATCGGGGGACCAGACAGGGTAGCGCGCGTTGCGCCGCTCGGGGTCGCGCGTGAGCTGGCGCAGCTCGCCGCCGCCGCGGCCGAGCGTCCACACCTCGTAGTGACCGCCGCGGTTCGAGTAGAACGCGATCCGCTCGCCGTCCGGCGAGAATCGCGGGCGCCGGTCGCGATAGGCGTCGCTCGTGAGCGCGCGCCGCTCGCTGCCGTCGATGCGGCTCAGCAGCAGGTCCTCCTGCGGCTCGGTCTGCGAGCAGACCACCCACTCGCCGTCCGGGGACACGTGCGGCAGCGCCGGCCGGCGCAGGTCGCGGGCGAGCGGCTGCGGCTCTCCCGTGACGCGCTCGGCGCGCGGGTCGAAGCGGACGCGCCACAGCTCCTGCACCACCACGGTCGACACGTATGCGAGCTTCCCCGCATCGCGCGCGAAGCTCGCGTGGTGGGCGAAGGCGGCCGGGGTGGTGACGCGCTCAGGCTCCGCGCGGACGCGGCCGCTCGTCTCGTCGATCGCGACGCGCCAGAGGTTCATGCTGCCGCCCCGGTCGCTCGAGAAGTAGAGGTACCGGCCGTCGGGCGACCAGGCCGGGCTCCAGTCGATCGCCTCGTCACCGGTCACGGGCACGGCCGCGCCGCCCCCCGCCGGAACCGTCCACAGGTCCCGCCTGGATCCGCCCTTCTCGAGGCCCCAGAAGGCGACGCGGTGCCCGTGGGGCGACCAGGCCGGCTGGACGGCGTCGTCCCGGGTGAGGCGCCGGGTGCGGCCGTCCGCCAGGCTCACCGCCCACAGCTCGCTCGGGTTGGGGCGGTCGTAGGGGGAGTCGAAGACGGGATGGGTCGCGAAAGCGACCTCGCGCCCGTCCGGCGACCACGACGGATTCCAGCCTCGATCGGCGATGCGGCGCACGGACTCGCCGGCCGCGGTCATCACGAAGATGCCGCCGCCGTCGCGGGACGAGCGGAAGGCGATCGAGGCGCCGTCGGGCGAGAACGCGGGCTGCGTGTCGTCGCCCGGCCACTCGGCGGTCAGGTTGGTCGCGCGCGGCTCCCCGAGGCTCAGCCGGTAGACGTCCCAGCGCCCGCCCTCGCGTCCCGCGTAGGCGAGGAGCCGGCCGTCGGGCGACAGGCTCGGGAAGAATTCGGGGCCCGGCGCGGAAGTCGCTGCCGCGAAGGTCCCCTCGACCGGCGAGTCGGGGGCCTGGCCGTTGCGAAGGAGCGCGAGCGCCGCCAGGAGCGCCGCCACTCCCGCCGCGGCTGCGAGCGCGGCCCGGCGGCGTCGCGCGGCGGGCGAGCCGGGAGCCTCGAGTCCCCGCCGCAGCTGCTCGAGGTCGCGCTCGACATCGAGCGCCGACTGGTAGCGGCGCTCCCGGTCCTTGGCGAGGCAGCGAGCGACGATGCGGTCGAGCTCCCTGGGCAGGCGGGGCTGCAGCTCCGTGACGGACGGCGGCGTGTCGTTGAGCAGGGACGAGATCACGGACGCCGCGCTTCCGCCACGGAATGGCAGCTCGCCGGTGGCCATCTGGAACAGGATCACGCCGAGCGAGAAGAGGTCGCTGCGGTGGTCGACCGCGCGACCCTCGGCCTGCTCCGGCGACATGTAGGAGGCCGTGCCCACCACGATGCCCTGGTGCGTCGCCGCGCTCGCGTCGTGCTGCAGCTCCGGACGCCACTTGGCGACGCCGAAGTCGAGCACCTTGACGTGCCCGCCGTCGGTGACCATCACGTTCGCGGGCTTCAGGTCGCGGTGGATCACGCCGCGCGCGTGGGCGGCAGCGAGGGCGTCCGCGAGCGGTATCGCAACGTCGAGGAGCCGGGGCAGCGGCAGGCCGCCGGCCTCGATCCGCTCGGCGAGCGTCGCGCCGTAGACGCGCTCCATCGCGATGTAGCGCGTGCCGGACGATTCCTCGATCGAGTAGACGTGGACGATGCCCGGGTGGTTGATCGCGGCGAGCGTGCGCGCCTCGCGCTCGAAGCGACGGCGACGGCTCTCCGTCTCGAGCTCCGGCGGAAGCACCTTCAGCGCGATGTGGCGGCCGAGCTTCGGGTCCTCGGCCTCGTAGACGAATCCCATGCCGCCCCGGCCGATGAGCCCGACGACGCGGTAGGGTCCGACCGGCGTGCCGCGCGGCAGCTCGGGCACCAGCGTGCCCGCCGCGTCCCCGAGCGCCGTGTCCTCGTCCCACTCGTTCGCGGCCAGGGCGCCGGGCGCGAGCTCGCGGTCGTCCCCCTCCGCGAGCTCGAGCAGGCGCAGCGCTTCCCCGCGCAGCTCGCCGTCGTCGTGACAAGCGGATTCCAGGAAGGGACGTCGCTCGCCGGGCGGCCGCTCGAGGGCCGCGTCCAGCAGCTCGTCGAGCCTCGCCCAGCGCGCGCCTTCGATCACCCGAGCTTCTCCCCTGGCCTGGCGGGCGGATGGAGTGGGTAGCAGCGTAACACGCTCCCCGGGGACCCCGATCGGCCGCGGACGGAGCTGGCGGGAATGGGGAAGCGCCTGCGTTCTAGTGGATAGGGGCCGGCCGACACCGGCCCGGGCGCAGGCCAGAGGAGGTCTCATGCAGGCACAGGCGATCGAAACCCGGCGCGAGCGGGTCCCCTTGAACGGCGTGGACACCCCCAAGCTGTTCGCGACGATTGGCGCCGTGAAGGAGCAGCCGGAGCTCGCGAAGTTCCAGTTCCGCGCCTCGAGCCGCTGGCTCGCGGGCACCCACAGCCGCAGCCAGGTCGAGGCGTTCTCGGGCGCCGGGGGGACGCACCGCCACGAGCTCGACTTCCAGTTCGACGCGGACCACCCGAAGGTGCTCACGGGCGGGGGCGCCGGCCCGACCCCGGTCGAGTACCTGCTCCACGGCCTCGCCGCGTGCCTCACCGCCGGAATCGCCAACGTGGCGGCGGCGCGGGGCGTGAAGCTCCACGAGGTCGAGTCGAGCGTCGAGGGCGACATCGACCTCAGGGGCATCCTGGGCCTCGCGAAGGACGTTCGCAACGGCTACCAGCGCATCCGCGTGAGCTTCCGCATCAAGGGCGACGCCCCGGAGGAGAAGCTGCGCGAGATCGTCGAGCAGTCGCGCGCGCGCTCGGCCGTCTTCGACGTGCTCACGAACGGCACGCGCGTGGACGTCGACGTGGACGCCGCCTGACGAGGCACGCCATGCGGCGCCTGGACACGATCGTGATCGGCGGCGGCCAGGCGGGTCTCGCCATGAGCCGCTGCCTGCGGGATCGCGGCCTCGAGCACGTGGTGCTCGAGCGCGGGCGGGTGGCGGAACGCTGGCGCTCCGAGCGCTGGGACTCGCTGCGGCTACTGACTCCCAGCTGGCAGAGCCGCCTGCCCGGGTATCGCTACGCGGGCCGCGAGCCCGACTCGTACATGACGATGCCCGAGGTGGTGGCCTACCTGGCGGGCTACGCCCGCTCGTTCGACGCGCCGGTCGAGGAGGGGGCGAGCGTCGGGTCGGTGGAGCCCGTGGCTGGCGGTTACCGCGTGGCGACGGAGCGCGCCTCGTTCGAGGCCCGCAGCGTCGTGATCGCGACGGGCTACTGCGACGTCCCGTTCGTGCCTTCGCTCGCGACACAGCTCCCGCCGGACGTGGTCCAGGTCGTGCCCACCCGCTACCGCAACCCGGGCGAGCTTCCCGAGGGCGGGGTGCTCGTCGTCGGCGCGTCGGCATCCGGCGTCCAGCTCGCCGACGAGATCCACGCCTCGGGCCGCCCCGTCACGCTCGCCGTGGGACGCCACACGCGCCTGCCGCGGCGCTACCGCGGGCGGGACATCCTGCTCTGGCTCGACACGATGGGCCTGCTCGACGAGACCGGGCACGAGGTCTACGACCTCGAGCTGTCGCGACGGCAGCCGTCGCTGCAGCTCGTGGGCCGCCCCGACCACGCGACCCTCGACCTGCCGCTGCTGGAGCGGCGGGGCGTCCGTCTCGTGGGCCGCGCCATCGCCGTGGACGGCGCGGTCGTCTCGTTCGCCGACGACCTGGTGGCCCACACGGCGGGCGCGGACGCCAGGCTCGCGCGGCTGCTGCAGCGCATCGACGCTTTCGTGGCGGCGGCCGGGCTCGACGCGGAGGTCGGAGCGCCGGAGCCGTTCCAGCCGTTCCTCTGGCCGGCGCCCGCGCCGGCGGCGATCGACCTGCGGGCCGAGGGCATCCGCAGCGTGGTCTGGGCCACCGGCTTCCGCCGCCACTATCCCTGGCTCAAGGTGCCGGTGCTCGACGAGCGGGGCGAGCTGCGGCACGCGGGCGGGGTGACTCCCGCGCCGGGTCTGTACGCGCTCGGCCTCGGATTCCAGAGGCGCCGCAAGTCGACCCTGATCGACGGCGTTGGCGACGACGCCCGCGAGCTGGCCGACCACATCGCGGCGCGCGCGCCCGGCTTCTGCCGGGCGGTGGCCTGAGGCAGGCCGAGCATGAGCACCCACACTCCCTTCCAGAGCGCGCGCTACGACGCGGTAGTGGCCGGGGCGCGCTGCGCGGGAGCCGCGACGGCAATGCTGCTCGCCCGCGAGGGCCTGCGGGTCCTGGTCGTCGACCGCGGCCAGTACGGCAGCGACACGCTCTCGACCCACGCGCTGATGCGCGGCGCCGTCGTGCAGCTCGATCGCTGGGGCCTGCTCGGCCGGCTCGAGGCCGCCGGCACGCCCGTGGTGCGCACCACGTCGTTCCACTACGCGGAGCGCGAGGTCCGCATCGAGCTCCAGCCGCGCGACGGCATCGCGGGCCTGCTGGCGCCCCGGCGCAGCCTGCTCGACCGCCTGCTGGTCGACGCTGCGCGAGGCGCCGGAGCCGAGGTCGTCTACGGCCTGCGCGTGTGCGACCTCGTCCGCCGCGACGACGGCCGCGTGGCCGGCGTCGCGCTCGAGGATCCCGACGGCGGCCGCTTCCGCGTCACGGCCGACGTCGTGGTGGGAGCCGACGGCTTGCATTCCAGCGTGGCCCGGCTCGCCGGAGCGGAGGTGTACCGGACGGCCCGCCATGCCGGCGGCGTCGTCTACGGGTACTTCGCGGGGCTCGAGAACGACGGCTACCACTGGCACTTCCGCCCCGGCGCGAGCGTCGGCCGGATCCCCACGAACGACGGCCTGACCTGCGTCTTTGCCGCGACCTCCGCCCGGCGCTTCGAGAGCGAGCTCAGCCGGCACGTCGCGGCCGGCTTCGCCCGCGTGCTGGCCGAGGTGGCCCCGCAGCTGGCCGAGGCGGTGGCGTCCCTGCCGCGAGCCGGGAACCTGCGCGGCTTCGGCGGCCAGCCCGGCTTCCTGCGCCGGTCGTTCGGCCCGGGCTTCGCGCTCGTGGGCGACGCCGGCTACTTCAAGGACCCGATCACCGCTCACGGCATCACCGACGCGCTGCGCGACGCCGAGCTCGTCGCCTGTGCGGTGCTCGAGGGCTCGCAGGCGGCGTTCGTCCGCTACCAGGAGCTGCGCGACGCGCTCGGGCAGGGCATCTTCGAGCTCAGCGACCGGATCGCCTCCTACGACTGGAGCCTGCCGGAGCTCGAGGCGATGCACCTCGCGCTCAGCGAGGAGATGAAGCGCGAGACGAGGGCGCTCACCGCGCGTCGCAGCCTCGACTCGGCGCGGACGGCCGAGCGCAGCGCCGAGACGAACTGCTCGGCGCTCGCGTAGCGCTCCTCCGGGTCCTTGGCGAGGACGCGTTCCATGACCGTGTCGACCTCAGCGGGGAGCGACGGCTCGAGCGCGTGCGCGGACGCGGGCGGCGCGTCGATCACCCGCATCAGCAGCTCGGCGTAGCTGCGGCCCCGGAACGCCCGCGCCCCGGTCAGCATCTCGAAGGCCACGAGGCCGAGAGCGTACACGTCGGTCGCCGGCGAGACGTCGCCCGTGGCGATCTGCTCCGGCGCCATGTAGGCCGGGGTGCCGAGCACCTCGCCCGATCGCGTCAAGGGCGCCCACGAGAGGTGAGCGATGCCGAAGTCCGTGAGCTTGACGCGGCCCCCGGGCGCGAGCAGCAGGTTCGACGGCTTGATGTCCCGGTGCACGACGCCGCACGCGTGGATGTAGTCGAGGGTCCGGGCGACCTCCGAGAGGATGCGGATCGCCTCGGACGGCGCGAGCTTCGACCGCCGTGCGAGCCGCGCCTCCAGGCTCTCGCCGCGAACCAGCTCCATGGCGATGTAGTCGTCGCCCGTCCCCAGGATCGCGACCAGCCCGGAATGCGAGAGCCGGCTGACCGCCTCCGCCTCGCGCAGGAACCGCGTCATCACGGCGCGCTCCCGCGAGAAGCGTGCCTTGATCTGCTTGAGCGCGACCTCCGCGCCCGACCGTGAGTCGGTCGCCCGGTAGACACGCCCCATGGCTCCCTCGCCGAGGAGGTCGCGCACGAGGTACGGCCCGAGGACGAGCGGCTGCGCCCCGCTGCGGGCGCACGCCTGCGCGGCGGGCGGTCCGACCAGGGTCTCCGCCTCTACCAGGGTCCGGCTCGCGCGGTGTAGAGACATGATGGCTCCCTCCGTGCACAGACCGATCCACGCGGTCGCGCCCCCTGACCGAGAGCACGCAAGCGGCGGGTGAAACCCGCCAGCCCGCGCCCGGTTTCAGGCCGGTGGGGCTGCGGGGGGTCCCCCGGCGAGCTCGCTGCGCAGCCAGGCCCGGGCCCGCAGCCAGGCACGCTGGGCCGTGCGCAGCGGCACGCCCACGGCCTCGGCGGTCTCCTCCTCGCCGAGCCCCGCGAAGAAGCGACACTCGAACACCCGGGCGAGCTGCTCGTCGCGCTCGCGCAGCCGGTCGAGCGCGCGGTCCAGGTCGAGCAGCCACTCGGGAGCCGCCGCCGCGCCCGCCTTCTCCTCGTCGAGGGTGACGACGATCTCGCCCCCGCCGCGCTTGCGGGCGAGCCGAGCGCGCGCGCGGCTCACGATGACCTGCCGCATCGCGCGGGCGGTGACGGCCATCAGGTGCCCGCGGTCGTTGAGCCGGAGCCCCGGGCTGTGGGCGAGCTTCAGGTAGGCCTCGTGAACCAGGCCGGTGGTGTCGAGCGTCGCGCCGCGCGGGCCGCGCCGCAGGTGCCGGTGCGCCATGCGCCGCAGCTCGTCGTAGACGAGCGGCACCAGCCGGTCGAACGCGTCCTTGTCACCCGCCTCGTACGCCTTCAGGAGGAGCGTTATCTCGTCGGCCTGCTCCATCGCGTCGCTCCGGGCGGCCCTGCCTCAGCCGAGGTCGCGCAGGATCTCGCGGGCGGCGTTCGCGCCCGGGCCGCCCGTGACGCCGCCGCCGGGGTGCGTTCCGGCGCTGCACAGGTAGAGGCCGCGCACCGGCGTGCGGTAGCGGCCGAAGCCGAGGAACGGCCGCGCCAGGAACAGCTGGTCGAGCGAGGGCTCGCCGTGCGACGGGTGGCCGCCGGTCGTGCCGTAGGTCTGCTCCAGGTGCCACGGCGTCAGCACTTGCTGGCCGGCGACGAGGGCGCGCAGCCCGGGCGCGTGCTCCTCGAGCGTCGCGAGCACCGCCTCCGCGACCTCTCCGGCGCGATCGGGCCAGGACCCGGCCTTCAGGCGATAGGGCGTGTACTGCACGTAGACCGACATCACGTGCTTGCCGGCCGGCGCGAGCGACGGGTCGCTGAGCGTCGGGATCGTGATGTCCAGGTAGGGCCGCTTCGAGATCCCGCCGTACTTGGCGTCGTCGAAAGCGCGCTCGAGCGCGTCGATCTCGGGGCCGATGTGGATGCGGCCGCGCAGCGCCGCCTCGTCGCTCGTGGCCTTGAAGCGCGGCAGGCCCGAGAGCGCGAGGTTGACCTTCGAGGCCATCCCCGCCGTGCGGAAGTTGCGGACGCGCTGGACGTCCTCGGGGTCGAGCGCCACCGGGTCCAGCAGCTGCAGGAGAGCGCGCTGGGGATCGACGGCCGCGGCCACGGCGCGGGCCTCGATCTCCTCGCCGCCCGCGAGCACGACGCCCGTGACCGTGCCGTCCTTCAGCAGCAGGCGCTCGACGGCAGCGCCGGTGCGGATCGTGGCCCCGAGGCCGCGCGCGGCGCTCGCGAGCGCGGCCGTGAGCGCGCCCAGCCCGCCCTTGACGAGCACGGTCGAGCCGGCGCCGTTGCCGTCGCCGGCCGCGGCTTGCAGCAGCAGGTTCGCGGTCGTGCCCGCGGACCACGGGCCGGCCATCATTCCCTGGATGCCGCGGGCCGCGATCACGGCGGCGAGCAGCGGGGTCTCGAACCACTCCTGCGCGTAGTCGGCGACCGCCATCGGGCCCCAGCGCAGCAGGTCCTGGCCGTCCTCGCGGCCGAGCCGCCGCAGCGCCCAGCCGAAGCCGGCGAGCGGGAACAGGTCGCGCAGGTCCGGACGCTCGACGTCCGGCGGCGTCAGCTCGAGCAGCCGGCCGAGCACGGCCGAGAGCCGCCCGAGCGAGGCATGGAACGCCGGATAGCGCGCGGCGTCCTTCGCGGAGAAGCGCGCGATCTCCGACGCGCTCCGCGCGGGGTCGCCGAACAGGCTGAGCCCGCGTCCGTCCGGGTGCAGGGCAAGAACGCGCGGCTCCGGCAGCGTCCACTCGAGGCCGTGGCGCTGGAGCTCGAGCGCGGCGACGAGCCTGGCTCGCAGCGGACCCGCGGTGTGGGCGACGGTCGAGGCCCGGAAGCCCGGGTGGAACTCCTCGGTGACCGCGGCGCCCCCCACGATCTCGCGCCGCTCGAGCACGATCGGCTTGAGCCCGCCCTTCGCGAGCAGCGCCGCCGCCGCGAGCCCGTTCGGCCCGCCCCCGATCACGATCACGTCGGCCCTCACCGGGCGCCTCCGTGGCCCAGGTCCTTGAGCACCTCGAGCGCGGCGAGACGGCCGGGCGCGCCCATGATGCCTCCGCCCGGGTGCGTGGCGGATCCGCACATGTAGAGGCCCTTGAGCGGCGTGCGGTAGCGCGCCCAGCCCGGCACCGGCCGCAGGAAGAAGAGCTGCTCGAGGCTCAGCTCGCCCTGGAAGATGTTGCCCTCCGAGAGGCTCCACTCGCGCTCGAGGTCGAGCGGAGTGAGCACCTGGCGGTGCAGGATGATCTGCTTGAGGTTCGGCGCGTACTCGGCGAGCGTGTCGATCACCGTGTCGCCGAACGCCTCGCGCTTCTCGTCCCAGCTGCCCTCGCGCAGCTTGTACGGCGCGTACTGCACGAAGCACGACAGCACGTGCTTGCCGGGCGGCGCCACCGAGGGGTCGGTGAGCGACGGGATCACGATGTCGATGTACGGCCGGCGCGAGAAGTCGCCGTACTTGGCGTCGTCGTAGGCGCGCTCCATGTACTCGACGCTCGGCGAGATCGACATCGCCCCGCGCAGGTGCGCGCCCGGCCCGGGCAGGCACTTGAAGTCCGGCAGGCCGTCGAGCGCGAGGTTGACCTTGCCCGAGGAGCCGCGGAACTTGTAGCGGCCCACGCCCTCGAGGAACTCGGCCGGGAGGTCGCCTGGCCCGCACAGCTTCTGGAACGTGATGCGCGGGTCGACGCTCGAGAGCACCACGTCGGCGTCGATCTCGTCGCCGTTCGGCAGCACCACTCCCGTCGAGCGGCCGCCCTTCGTCTTGATCCGTGCGACCGGGGCCTCGGTGCGGATCTCCACCCCGGCCTCGCGCGCGGCACCCGCGATCGCGAGGCTGATCGCGCCCGTGCCGCCGCGCGAGAATCCCCACGAGCGGAACGCCCCGTCGATCTCGCCCATGTAGTGGTGCAGCAGCACGTAGGCGGTGCCCGGCGAGCGGACGCCCAGGAAGGTGCCGATGATGCCGCTCGCCGACATGGTGGCCTTCAGCACGTCCGTCTCGAACCACTGGTCGAGCAGGTCGGCGGCGCTCATCGTCATCAGCTGGAGCAGGCTGTGCTGCTGGCCGCGCGAGAGCTTCCGGAAGCGCAGCCCGAGGCCGCCCAGGCGCCCGAGGCCCTTCACGTCGTACGCGAAGGGATCGGGCGGCACCATCGAGAGGATCGGCTTCACGAAGCGCGCCATCTCCACCATCGCCTTGGCGTACTCGTCGTAGGCCTCGGCGTCCGTGGGCGAGTGGCGGTAGATCTCGCGCCGGGTCTTGGCGTGGTCGCTCATGCGCCACAGGTGGTCGCCGTTCGGCATCGGGGTGAAGGTGCCGTCGAGCGGCAGGATCTCGAGGCCGTGGCGCGGCAGGTCCAGCTCGCGGATGATCTCGGGCCGCAGCAGCGAGACGACGTAGGAGCAGACGGAGAAGCGGAAGCCCGGGAACACCTCCTCGGTGACCGCCGCGCCGCCCAGCACGTGCCGGCGCTCGAGCACGAGGACCTTCTTCCCCGCGCGCGCCAGGTAGGCCGCGCTCACGAGGCCGTTGTGCCCCCCGCCGATCACGATCGCGTCGTAGCGTCCGGCCATTGGGGCGGATTGTATAGCGGACTTCGGGGAGCGAAGGGCTGAGGAACAGGGAGACGCGAACTGGAAGCGGACGAGGCGCCCGGGAGAGAGCCGGGTGAGAGAAGGAGGGACAGGGACAGGGACAGGGACAGGGAACAGCGGCGGGTGGGACGGCAAGCCGGGGGGCGCTCTTCCGCCGCGCCCCCCGGACCCCCCGGGGCGGTGCATAATCCCCGGCGATGCCGATCGGGACCCCGTTCCACCCGCGCACCTCCGCCCTCTGCGAGAGCATGAGCTGGCGGGAGTGGGCCGGCTACTTCGCCGTGAGCGCCTACGAGGCCAACCACGAGCGCGAGTACAACGCGATCCGCAACGCCGCCGCGCTGATCGACGTCTCGCCGCTCTTCAAGTACCGCGTCTCAGGTCGCGACGCGACGCGCCTCGTCGACCGCATCGTCACGCGCGACGTGCCCAAGATGGCCGTGGGCCAGGTGTCCTACACGAACTGGTGCGACGGCGACGGCAAGGTGATCGACGACGGCACCGTCTCGCGGCTCGGGCCCGAGCTCTACCGCTGGACCGCCGCCGAGCCCAACCTGCGCTGGATCCGGCAGAACGCCCACGGGCTCGAGGTCGAGATCGAGGACGTCTCGGACAAGCTCGCCGCGCTGGCGCTGCAGGGACCGACGAGCCGCGAGATCCTCAAGAGCTGCGTGACGGGCGACGTCGCGGGCCTCAAGTATTTCCGGGTGATGCCGGCGGCCCTCGGCGGCATCCCGGTCGAGATCTCGCGCACCGGGTACACCGGCGACCTGGGATACGAGATCTGGGTGGCGGCGGACCAGGCGCTCGCGCTGTGGGACGCGCTGATGCAGGCGGGCCGCGCCTACGACATCACGCCCACCGGCATGCTGGCGCTCGACGTCGCGCGCATCGAGGCGGGTCTGATCCTGCTCGACGTCGACTACACGAGCGCCAAGAAGGCGCTCATCCCGTCGCAGAAGTACTCGCCCTACGAGATCGGCCTCGGCCGGCTGGTGAGCCTGCAGAAGGCGCCCTACGTCGGCCAGGCGGCGCTGCGGCGCGAGGCCGCGAAGGGCGCGCCCCGCGAGCTCGTCGGGCTCGACGTGAGCTGGGACGACGTGGAGCGCCTCTACGACGAGGCCGGGCTCGCGCCGCAGCTCCCCGCAACGGCCTCGCGCGTGTCGGTCCCGGTATTTCACGACGGTGTCCAGGTGGGGCGCGCCTCGAGCACCACCTGGTCGCCCACGCTGAAGCGGATGATCGCGCTCGCCACGGTGGCGCGCGAGGCCGCGCGGCCCGGCACGCAGCTGCGGATGGAGATGACCGTCGAGCACCGGCGGCGCGAGGTGGGCGCGACGGTGGCGAAGCTCCCCTTCTTCGACCCCCCGCGCAAGCGCGCGTAGCCGGCATTGCCGGCTGCGGCGTCAGCGGGCCGCGCCTGGCGCGGGCGCCGCCAGGAACGACTCGAGCTCGGGATCGAACGCGTCCGGGCAGTCGGCCATCGGCACGTGGCCGCACTCGTCGAGCAGCTTCACGGCGGCAGCCTCGAACTCCGCCTGCAGCGCGGCCGCATAGGCGACGGGAATCAGGCGGTCCTGCTTGCCCCATACGACCAGCACCGGCATCCGCGCGCGGCCGAGCGTGCCGTCGAGCCAGTCCCGACCCGCGCGCATCGACTCGAGCGTGCGGCGGATGATCCACTCCTCGCGCAGCCGGCGCTCGAGGATGTCGCGCACGAGGAAGGAGGGCATCGGGGGCGGCTTGTGGCGCACGACGGCAACGAGACGCCGAACACCCTCCTCGTCGCGTGGGAGCAGCGCCTCGGCCGGGATCGGGGCGCCGTCGACGGGCCGCATGCCCGCAGGGGCCACCAGCACGAGCCGCTCGACCAGCTCCGGGTGCTCGCCGGCGAGGCGCGCGACGATCCATCCTCCCATCGAGTTGCCCACGACGCGAGCTCTCGAGACACCGACCGCCGCCATGAACGCGCGCACCGCCTCGACCTGCATGGGAATCGAGTAATCGGCCGCGGCCGGCCGGTCGGATCGGCCGAAGCCCGGCAGGTCCGGGGCGTAGACGTGGTAACGCCGGCCGAGCACCGGGACGAGGCGCCCCCAGTCCTGCATCGCGCTGCTGCCCAGCCCGTGCACGAGGACGAGCGGCTCTCCGGCGCCCGACTCCAGGTAGCGGAGACGGTGGGGCCCGGCCTGCACGTGAGCGCTGCGGACGCCGCGCAGCCGCAGCAGCAGCTCGCCGCCGGTCTCGAGCACGCTCACCGGCTCGGCGTAGACGAGGGCCAGGAGCGCCGCGACGAGCGCGAGCGCGACGGTAGTTCGGCGACGCGAGGCTCTCACGGGCTACCCCGCTACGACCGGGCGAGGGGGCGCGAGCTGAGCGCCGCCAGCGCGTAGAAGGCCGCGCCGCCGAGCATCGCCCACGTGAAGCCGAAGATCACGGCGGTGACCATCGTGGCCATCGACCCCACGACCGAAAACAGGCCGTTCATGCCCCAATAAAGAGGAGGCGCCGGAAAGGGCCCCTGCCCGGTCGCCCGCAGGCCCTTGGGGAACGGCATCCCCATCAGGAAGCCGAGCGGGGCGACCAGCACGATCGCGATCGCGATCCGAACCCCGAGCGGCAGCGGCAGCAGCGCGGGCACCACCCGCGGCAGCGCCAGCGCGTAGGCCGCCGCGACCCCCGCGGTCGCGAGACACACCGGGCCCAGGCGGAAGCGCCCGCTCGCCCAGCTGCCGAGGCCGCCCGAGGCCAACAGCGTGAAGAGCAGGATCGACAGCGTGAAGATCGGGTGGCCGAGCAGCAGCGTCAGGTGCTGCAGCAGGGCCAGCTCCACGGCGATGAAGCCCACGCCGAGGCTCGCGAAGTAGGCGATCGACTGTGCGTAGGGCAAGGCGCGCTCGCCGCGGGGCTTCCCGAACAGCACCACCGCCAGCCCGAGCGGGAGCAGCACCAGGAGCACGTTCGCGAACTGGTCGCGCATCCGCTTGGGCAGGCCCCAGGGCTTCACCGTCGCGAAGAAGAACGGGCGGTCGTCGAACACGGGATCGACGCGGGTCTTCGCCTGCGCGACGAAGTCCTCGAAGCGGGTGCGGCCGGCAAAGAGCGAGGCGTAGGGTTCCTCGACGTGCCGGCCGGGCACGATCAGGGGCGCCGCTTCGGCCCACGAGGCCATGCGCGCGGTCTCTTCGTCGGTAAAAGGCCGCTTCCCGAACATGAAGATCATCTGCGGCGGGTCCTCGCGGTCCCCCGTGCGCCGCTCGAGCAGCACCGCGACGCGCTTGCCGGCCTGCTCGGGACCCACGAGTGCCGTGGCGTTGGCGACCAGCCGCGGAACGTCCACCGGCCAGCGCAGGATCACCATCAGCCCGTCCTCGCTCAGGTGCTCCTGGTACGCCGCGAAGGCCTCGACCGTGTAGAGGTGGTTCTCGGACAGCGACAGCCCGCCCGAGGCCACGGCCGCCCACGAGTCCACGAAGCCCATCAGGATCACGTCGAAGCGGCGATCGCTGCGGCGGATGAAGGTGCGGCCCTCCGAGAGCACCGCCTCGACCTGCGGGTGGTCGTAGATGTTCCCGGCCGCGGCGCCGAAGTGGCGCACGAAGCGCAGCATCAGCGGGTTCATCTCGACGGCCGTCACGCGCTCGGACCCCGCGCCGAGCGCCACCAGCACGTCGGATCCCCCGCCCGGCCCGATCACGAGGGTCTTCGGCCGCGGAGGCGCCAGCTTGAACGGCAGCGCACGGTACCAGTCCCGCATGCCGGCGAGGCTCGCCACGTCGCCGTCCCACGACAGGATGTTGGTCCAGGCGTCCGAGTCGATGTAGAGGCGCGCCAGGTAGGGCGGCTCGAACCCGGTGACGGCGTCGATCCGCGAGTAGGCGTTCCAGCCGGTGAGCGCGATCTTCGTCCCCGGCGTCGCGGCCATGTGCCGGTACAGCCCCTTCGTGGGCGCCGAGCGGATGTTGAAGAACCCGGTGCGCTGGTTGAAGACCACGGCCGCGAGCACCGCGAGCGCGGCCGCCGTCGCCGGCACGCGCATGCGCCTCGCGAAAGCAGCCGCCGCGAGCAGCGGGGCGAGCGACACCGCGAGCACCGCGCTCTCGCCGCCGAGCCACGACAGCAGGAACGTGACGGCGAGCGCGCCGAGCGAGGCGCCGGCGAGGTCGGCGAAGTACAGCTGGCCCGCGCGTTCGCGCTCGACCGCGAACAGCATCGAGAGCGCGAGCCCGGCCAGCAGGAACGGCAGCAGCGACACCCCGAAGTAGATGAGCAGCCGCTCGGGGTGGAACGGCACCCGCACGATCAGCCACAGCGCGAGCGGGATCGAGAGGCCGTAGAGCAGCGTGAAGAGAGCCGCCCGCTCGCGCGAGAACGCGATTCGCCCCCGCAGCAGGTGCAGCACGAAGCCGCCGAGCCCCCAGCCGAGCAGCGCCACCGAGATCGCGACGAAGGCGTAGTGGTACCAGATCGTCGCCGAGAAGATGCGCGTCAGCCCGATCTCGAACATCAGGCCGGACAGCGTGACCAGGAAGATTCCGAGGTAGAGACCCATGCCGAAAACGTCTCCTTGAAGGGCGGCGCGCGACGTTATGTCGAGCGCCCGGAGGCGTCAAGCGGGGGCGCGCGGGCCCCCTAGCGTCGGCGCGAGAAGGCCACCTCGAACTGCGCGCCCTGCGCGGCCTGGTAGTAGATCCCCTTGAGCTGGTCTGACGCGGCGTCGTAGCCGAGCGTGTAGGTGCTGCCCGGGTAGTTCACGTCCCGCAGCTCCACGAACAGCCCGACGAGCGCGCCCTCGAGCTTCGCTTCCGCGCGCGCGACGTGGATCGGCCGGGGATTGAAGTAGCTGGCGGTGGCGCTGCCGTCCGGGGCCACGCCGGAGACGGCCAGCACGTAGCCCCCGTCCGCGCGCACCCACTCGCCCACGAGCGGTGCGTAAGCCTGGGGAGCGGGCGAGGCGGCGCCGGATGCGGCGGCCTGCGCCGGGCTGGCCGCCGGCGGCGGCGCGCTGCGCCAGGTCGCCCACGCCAGCACCGCCGCGGCCGCCACCACGCCGATGGCGGCCAGGCCGCGCCAGCGGCCCGGCCCCGCTGCAGCGGCGGCCGGCGGAGTGGAATGCTTGTGGCGCCTGCCCATCTACTCCTGCTCGGGAATACGGTGGGGGTGGCGCATCGGCATGGAGCTTCCTGCGTGAGAGTGTCTCACATCGATAGCGATCCCTTGCGAAAGGCCGTGCGACCGATCCGGGCGTTGACGTAGGCGGGGCGCCCCGAGCGCGCGACCTCGAGCGCCTCGCTCAGCACGGGCTCGGTCGCGGCGCCCGCCTCCAGCCGAAAGCCGCGCGCGCCGAGGCCCTCGGCCGACCGCTCGTAGGCGCTCGGCGCGAGCACCGTGCCGACGTCGTCCTTCAGCACCTCGACCTGCTCGCGTGCGATCTGCGTCCACGCGGCGTCGTTGCCGACGAGCGCCACGACACCGATCCCGTGGCGCGCGAAGGTGTCCGCCTCGGCGAGGCTGAAGCCGACCGAGCCGTCGCCGTAGACGATCCAGACGTCGGCCTCGGGGCGCACCAGCTTGGCGGCGAGCGCGAACCCCGCGCCCACGCCGAGCGTCCCGAAGACACCCGGGTCCAGCCACGAGAGCGGCCGCCGCGGGCGCAGCACGTACGACGCCGTGGCGACGAAGTCACCCCCGTCGGCGACGACCACGCTGTCGTCAGCGAGCACCGACTCGAGCGCGCGGCACAGCCCGAGCGGGTTCAGTCCTCCCGGCGTCTCGGCCTCGGCCTGCGCCGCGATCTCGAGGTCGCGGGCGGTGTCGCGGGCACGCAGCGTACCGAGCCAGGCGGCGAGGCCGCGACCGCGCCCGTCCCGGGCGCCCGCGAGGGCGCGCAGGAAGAGCTCGGGCGCCCCGAGCGCCGCGAGCGTGGGCCTGCGGTTCTTGCGGATCTCGTCGCGGCTGCGGTTGGCCGACACGACGCGTGCGCCGCGGCCGATGTGCGAGCCGTAGTCGAGCCTGAAGTCGCACGGGACGCCCGCGAGGATCACCAGATCGGCCTCGCGCAGAGCCTCCTTCCTCCTGTGACGCAATTGCAGCGGGTCGTCCGGGCCGAGCAGCCCCCGGGCCATGCCCGACAGGAACACTGGCACGCCGATCGCGCGCACCGCGCTCGCGAGCTCGTTCGCCTGCGCCGGGGTCGCGAGCGCCTGCGAGCCGACGAGCAGCACGGGTCGCTCGGCCTGCGCCAGCAGGCGCGCCGCCCGGAGCACCTGCGCGCCGTCGGGAGCGGGCGGCGCCACGGGCTGCGGCGGCTCTCGGCTCGGAGCGCCGCCCCCGCCGAAGAGCCGCGCGAGGTGCCGCTCCACGTACCAGTGCCGCGCGCGATCGGCCAGGCCGAGCCCGGCCTTCCCGGCCTTGGCTCCGTACCACTCGCGGACGAGCGCCTCGGGGTACAGCAGGTCCACGGGGCACTCCACGAACACCGGTCCCGGCACCCCCTCGCGGCAGACGCGGAACGCCGACTCGAGCGCCGGGCCGAGATCGCGGACCCGCGCGACGCGCGCGGCGCTCTTCACGTGGGGCCGCACGAGCGCCAGCTGGTCGATGTCCTGGAGCGCGCCGCGCCCGCGCAGCAGCGTGGCCGTCGCGCCCCCCAGCAGCACGACCGGCGACTGCGCCAGCTGGGCGTTCTTGAGCGCGGTGATGCTGTTGGTGACGCCGGGGCCGGCGGTGACCGCGGCCACCCCGGGCACGCCGGTCAGGCGCGCGACCGCGTCGGCCGCGAAGACCGCCGTGGCCTCGTGACGCGTGTCCACCACGCGGATGCCGCGGGCCTTGGCAGAGACCAGGATCGGCGAGATGTGCCCGCCGCAGAGCGTGAACAGGAAGCGGACCCCGTGCCGCGCCAGCACGTCGGCCACGAGATCCCCGCCGGTCATGGCGGCGCCATCTTAACGCGCGTAGCATCGAGCGAGGTGCCGAACACGCTCGTCCATTTCGCGGCGCAGGGCGCCACCAGCCACGCGCTGTGGCGCCGCCTGGACCCGCGCTTCGTCTACCTCGGCTGCCTGCTGCCCGACCTGCCGTGGATCCTGCGCCGCGCGGTGGTGGCTGCAGGGCTGCCGTTCGACAGCTTCGACCTGCGCCTCTACACGATGGGCCTCGCGTCGCTCGCGATCACGCTGCTGCTCGCGGGCGCCATCGCCCTGGCCACGGCGGCGCCGCGGCGGGTGTTCGCGGTGCTGGGGCTGAACGCCCTGCTGCACCTGCTGCTCGATGCGACCGAGGTGAAGTTCGGCAACGGGGTGCACCTGCTGGCCCCCGTGTCCTGGCGCATGACGAGCTTCGGCTGGATCGCCGGCGAGAGCGCTTTCTATCTCGCGCTCACGCTCGGCGGCGCACTGCTCGTGGGCTGGGAGCTGGCGCGCAGGAACGTCCCGGTCGTGGCTCTCGACCGGCGTCCGCGGCGCGCCCTGGCCGCCCTCGCGCTGCTCGCCGCCTACCTGCTGGCGCCGCTGCCGTTCCTGCGCGCGATCGAGGACTCGGACAGCTACTCGGTGAAGACGCTGCGCGAGCGGGACGCGCGGCCCGGCCGCGGCGTGAGCCTCGACCGCACGGCGTTCGTCGCGACGCCGGCGGGCGGGCTCGTGGCTTTGTGGACCGGCGAGCGGGTGCGGGCCACCGGGCCGCTGCCGGATCACGACGCGATCGTGTCGCTCCACGGCACGTTCCTGGAGCCCGACGTGCTGCGCGTCGAGCAGATCGCCGAGCACCGCCGCAATCGCGACTGGCCGAGCTACCTGGGCCTCGTGCTCCTGGCACTCGTCTTCGCGCGCGGCGCCCTGCCCCCGCGGCCGGCGCGCCCGGCCGCCGCCGCCTGATCGGCCTCCTCGCGAACCCAGCTCCAGGCCGCGACGCTCGCCGGGAAGCCGATGGTGCTGGCGGCCAGCGCCACCACCTGCTCCATCTCCACCAGCGAGACCGAGGCGTCGCGCGCCTTGCGCACGGCCGAGTGGACCGCCCCCTCGCGCAGCGCGCCGATCGCGATCGCGAGCTTCACGAGCCGTTGCGCTCGCGCGTCGAGCGGGCCGCCCTGGCCCTCGGCATTCACGAGGTCCCAGGCGCGCCCGAGCGCCTGGAATCGGCGCACGAACTGCTGATGGACGGCCGGCGGCTTGCTTCGCTTCATGGACCGGATCCTGCCCTTCTCGCCGCCGGGACGCAAGGCGCCTCTCGCCGGCGTCCGGGGCGGTGCTAGCATCGGGAAGAAGATCCCCTCGAGTCTGGAGTGCCGCCCGGGGCAGGCGGCGCTCAGGGAGAGACCGGCCATGGGCACGTTCGTTTCGGACCTCCGATTCGCCTGGCGCATGCTTCTGCGCAACCCCGGCTTCACGGCCGTGGCGGTGCTCTCGCTCGCGCTCGGCATCGGGGCGAACAGCACCATCTTCACGCTCGTGAACGCGGTGCTGCTGCGGCCGCTGCCGATGCACGACCCCGAGCGGCTGGTCGCGGTGTTCACCACCGACGAGCGCAACCGCGGCGCGTTCTTCAACTACATGCAGAGCTCGCCGCTGAACTTCCAGGACTACCGCAAGACGAGCGACGTCTTCACGGGACTCGTCGCCCACAACGGCGTCGGGCTCGCGTTCTCCGGCCAGGGGGAGCCGGAGCAGATCTTCGGCGAGATGGTCTCGGGCGACTTCTTCGGCGTGCTCGGCGTCACGCCCGCACTCGGGCGCGGCTTCCTGCCCGACGAGGACCGCGTCCCCGGCGCGAGCCTGGTGACGGTGCTGTCGCACGGCTTCTGGCAGCGGCGGCTCGGCGGCGACCCCGCGGTGGTCGGGCGCCCGATCACGCTCAACGGCCACGCCTTCACCGTGGTCGGCGTCGCACCGGAGGGCTTCAAGGGAGCGAACGCGATCGGCGCGCCGGCGCTGTGGGTGCCGACGATGACGCACCCGCAGCTCGCCACGGGGTTCCTGAAGGAGAACATCGACTCGCGGCGCGCGCTGATCTTCGGCATCACGGGCCGCCTGAAGCCCGGCGTCACGCTCGCCCAGGCCGAGGCGAAGCTCAAGGCGCTCGCCTCCCAGCTCGCGCAGGAGTACCCGGACGACAACGGGGGCCGCAGCGTCGCGCTGCTGCCGCTCGCCGAGGCCACGATCAACCCCGGGTTCCGCGAGAACATGGTGAGCGCCGCGGGCCTGCTGCTGACGGTGGTCGGCCTGGTGCTGCTGATCGCCTGTGCCAACGTCGCGAACCTGATGCTCGCGCGCGCGTCGGTCCGCCAGCGCGAGGTCGCGGTGCGCCTCTCGCTCGGGGCCTCGCGCGGCCGCCTGGTGCGGCAGCTGCTCACAGAAGGACTGCTGCTCGCGCTCGTGGCGTGCGGCTTCGGGCTGCTGGTGGCCTACTGGGCGCAGGGCGTGCTCTGGTCGCAGCGGCCGCCCGGGCTGGCGGCGGATGCGCTGGATCTCACGCCCAACCTGCGCGTGCTCGGCTTCACGCTCGCCGTCTCGCTCGTGACGGCGCTGCTGTTCGGGCTGGCCCCGGCATTGAGCGCATCCCGGCCGGACGTCGTCGGCGAGCTCAAGCAGCGCGGCGGCCCGGCCATCGGCGGCAACCGTCCGCTCAACCTGCGCAGCCTGCTGGTGGCCGGCCAGGTGGCGCTTTCGCTGGTGGCGCTCGTCGGCGCCGGGCTGTTCGTGAAGAGCCTCGGCAACGCCCAGCGCATCGACCCCGGCTTCGACCACGAGAAGCTCGCCGTGCTGTCGGTCGACCTGGGCGCCCAGGGCTACGGCGAGGAGCGGGCCCGCGATTTCCAGCGCCGCATGCTCGAGCGCGCGTCAGCCCTGCCGGGCGTCGAGCGGGCGACGCTCGCGAGCGGCATCCCGCTGTTCCAGGGCGGCCTGCTGCGGACGGTGTTTCCCGAGGGGGTGGACAGCTCGGACCGCAAGAACGGCAAGCTGGTCCAGCTCAACACCGTCGAGCCCGGCTATTTCGAGACGATGGGCATCCCACTCCTGCGCGGACGCGACTTCGCCCCGAGCGACCATCCCGACTCGCCGCGGGTGGTGGTGGTGAACGAGACGATGGCGAAGCAGTTCTGGCCGGAGCAGCAGCCGATCGGCAAGCGCTTCAAGTTCTTCGGCCAGGAATGGTGGAACGAGGTCGTCGGAGTCGCCCGGGACGGCAAGTACAACTTCCTGGGCGAGAACCCCCAGCCGCACATCTACCTTTCGCTGCGCCAGACCTTCGAGCCGGCGGTGAGCCTGCACGTGCGCGCCGCGGGCGACCCGGCCACGGCGCTCGGCATGGCCCGGCGGGAGGTCCAGGAAATGGACCGCGTGCTGCCGATCACCGGCGTATTCACCTTCGGCGAGATCCTGCGGCAGTCGCTGTGGGCCCCGCGCATGGGCGCCTGGCTGCTGGCGGTGTTCGGGGCGCTGTCGCTGGTGCTCGCGGTGATCGGGATCTACGGCGTGATGTCGTACTCGGTGAGCCAGCGCACCCGCGAGCTGGGCCTGCGGATGGCGCTGGGCGCGGACCAGCGCGACGTGCTGAAGCTGGTGGTCCGGCAGGGCGCGACCCTGGCCGCGATCGGCATCGCCGTCGGCCTGGCGCTGTCCTTCGCGGCCACCCGGCTCGTGGGCAACCTGCTGTTCGACGTCACGGCACGCGATCCGCTGATCTTCGTGGGCGTCCCGCTGCTGCTCGCCCTGGCGGCGATCGTCGCGAGCGCGCAGCCGGCCTGGCGTGCGTCGCGCGTCGACCCCACGGTGGCGCTGCGCATCGAGTGATGCGCCGCCGCCCGTTCCTGCTCGGCTGCGTCCTGCTCGCCGCGTCCCCGGCGGTGGCGCAGGACGCGCTCGGCGCGCTGCCGGGCACGCACGCGGGCGCCCTGCGCGTCTACCTGGTGCGCCACGGCCAGTCGCTCTCCAACCTGGACCCGGCCCCGGACCTGCCTCCGGAGCGGCTCGACCATCTCACCGAGCTCGGGACCCGCCAGTCCGAGGCCGTGGGCTGGGCGCTCCTGGGCCGCGGCGTCTCGTCGGTCTACAGCTCTCCCGCGATGCGCGCGCGGGAGACCGGCGAGGCCGTGGCCCGTGGGCTCGGGATCGGCGCGCCTTCGGTCGAGACCCGGCTGGAGCCGATGGCGCTTGGGCGGGCTCCCGACGGCCGGACGCTCGCCTGGAAGGAGCGCATTGCCGAGTGGGAGGCCGGGCGCGATCCGAGCCCCCCGGGCGGCGAATCGATGGAGCGCGTCGGCACGCGCGTGGGGGAGCTCGTTCGCGCGCTCGCGCGCAGCCGGCGGGGGACGAGCGTGGTGCTGGTCGCACACAGCGAGGTGATCGGCGCGTACCTGGGACACGTGCGCGGCACGCCGGCTTCGAAGCGCTACCCGCCGGGGATCGCCAACGGGTCGATCACGGTCGTGGACGTCCTGGCGACCGGCGCCGAGACGATCCGGCTCGTGAACTACCTTCCCGCCGAGCGCTGAGCCTCGACCCGGGCACGCCGCTGCCTCAGAGAGCCGCGACGGCCTCCAGCACCTTCTCGGCGTGGCCGTCCACCTTGACCCTCGGGAACACCTTGCGCACGACGCCCTCGCCGTCGATCACGAAGGTGGAGCGGATCATGCCGACCGTCTTCTTGCCGTAGAGCACCTTCTCGCCCCAGGCGCCGAACTTCTTGGCCACCGCCTTGTCGGGATCGGACAAGAGCGGGAAGTTCAGCTTGTACTTCGCCCTGAACTTCTCGTGCGACGCGAGCGAGTCGCCGCTCACGCCCAGCACCACGACGCCCTTCTTCTTGAGCGCGGCCTGGCTGTCCCGGAAGGCGCAGGCCTCGCGCGTGCAGCCGGGCGTGTCGTCCTTCGGGTAGAAGTAGAGCACCACCGTCTTGCCCTTGAGGCCCTTCAAGCTCACCTCGCCACCCTCGGACGACGCGAGCGCGAACTCCGGCGCCTTCTTGCCCTCCTGGATCATGCCCATGCGCCTTGCTCCTCCTGAAAGCTCGAGCTTATCGCGAGAGCAGCCGTGGCGCGTCAGTCCCCGAAGGTTCGGAGAACAGGCTCACCCACGTGCGCGCGAAGAGTGCGGCGTTCCGCGCTTGGAGAACGAAGGCCTTCGTAATAGATTGGCGAGCTTGACGCCGCAAGTCCGGCCCCCACGGCCCACGCCGGCCGAGCTCGAGATCCTGGCGAGCCTCTGGAAGCACGGCCCCAGCACGGTGCGCGAGGTGCAGGAGCGGCTCGACGCCGCTCGCCCCACCGGCTACACCACCGTGCTCAAGCTGCTCCAGATCATGACCGACAAGGGGCTGGTGACACGCGACGAGAGCGCCCGCGCGCACGTCTACTCGACCACGGCCGCGGAAGAGACGACGCAGACACGGCTGGTGCAGGACCTGGTCGACCGGGCCTTCGGGGGCTCGGCCAGCCAGCTGGTGCTGCACGCGCTCGCGACGCGCAAGACCTCTCGCCAGGACCTGGCGCGCATCCGCGAGCGGCTCGACGAGCTCGAGGCCTACTTCACGAAGCGGTAGCCGAGACCGACGACGGTCTCGACGTGGTTGCGGGCCTCGCCCAGCTTGATGCGGAGCCTTCGGATGTGCGCGTCGATGCTGCGCGCGTCGATGTCCTTGTCCCAGCCCCACACGCGCTCGAGCAGCCGCTCGCGCGTCAGCACGCGCCCCGCGCGCTCGACCATGTAGCGGAACAGCTCGAACTCCTTGTGCGTCAGCCGGATCTCCTGGCCCTTGTAGCGCACCACGTAGGCGTCGAACTCGATCTCCCAGTTCTCGTCGCGGTAGCCCTGGGGCGGCTCGCCGGCGCCCGCGTTGCGACGCAGCGCCACCTTGGCCCGCGCCGCGAGCTCCTTGAGGCTGAAGGGCTTCACGACGTAGTCGTCGGCGCCCATCTCGAGTCCCAGCACACGGTCTACCTCGTCGGCGCGGGCCGAGACGATGATGATCGGCAGGTGGGCGGTCGACTGCTGCCGCCTTATCATGCGGCACACCTCGAGGCCGTCCATGCCGGGCAGGTTGAGGTCGAGCAGCACCAGGTCGACGCCCTTGCGCACCGCCTCGAGCCCTTCCTCGCCGGTGCGCGCGACCCGCACCGAGAGGCCGGCCTTCTCCATCTGGTAGCCGATCGCCTCGGCGATGTCGGCGTCGTCCTCGATCAGCAGCACGCGGCGCCGGGTGTCGGCGACCGGCGCCGGCTGCAGCGCCCTTCCACGCGCCGTGCGAGGGGCGCGCTCGCCCCCGGGTGCCTGTTCCGCCTGCTCGAGCTTCACGACTTGCCCGCCGCCTGGTCGGCGTGGTGTCTCACGTCCTTCGCCTCCGCTATGAAGATCACGTCCTCGGCGATGTTGGTCGCGTGGTCGGCGATGCGCTCGAGGTTGCGGCTTATCAGGATCAGCGCCAGCGCGCGTTGGATCGTGCCGGGGTCGGCCATCATGTAGGTGAGCAGCTCGCGGAACACCTGGTCCTTGAGCTCGTCCACCTCGTCGTCGCGCCGCAGCACGTCGCGCGCGAGCTGCGCGTCGCGCTTGACGAACGCGTCGAGCGCGTCCCGCACCATCTTCTCCGCGATCACCGCCATGCGCGGGATGTCGATCAGCGGCTTGACCGGCGGGTGCGGCAGCAGCACCAGCACGCTCTCGGCGATGTTCACCGCCTGGTCGCCCACCCGCTCCAGGTCGGCGTTGATCTTCATCGCCGAGGTGATCAGGCGCAGGTCCACCGCCAGCGGCGTCTGGGTGGCCAGCAGCCGCAGGCAGCGGTCGTCGATGTCGATCTGGAGGTCGTTGATCTCCTTGTCGGTCGCGATGATGCGGCGGGCCTCCTCGTCCTTGCGATGGATCAGGGCCTGGACCGCTCGGTGCACGCGCTCCTCGACCAGCCCGCCCATGGTGAGCAGCTGGTTGCGCAGCGCCTGCAGCTCGGTTTCGAAGTGATGCCGTTCCATCCCTTACCTCTCCCGGATCAACCGAAGCGCCCGGTGATGTAGTCCTCGGTCAGCTTGTCCTTGGGGGCCGTGAACATCTCGGCGGTGGGCCCGAACTCGACCAGCCGCCCCAGCCAGAAGAACGCCGTCTTGTCCGACACGCGCGCCGCCTGCTGCAGGTTGTGGGTCACGATCACGATCGTGTAGCGCTCCTTGAGCTGGTACATCAGCTCCTCGATCTTGAGCGTGGCGATCGGGTCGAGCGCGGAGCACGGCTCGTCCATCAGGATGATCTCGGGCTCGACCGCGATCGCACGCGCGATGCACAGCCGCTGCATCTGGCCGCCGGAAAGCCCGAGCCCGCTCTCGTCCAGGCGGTCCTTGACCTCGTCCCACAGCGCCGCGCGGCGCAGCGAGCGCTCGGCCGCCTCGTCGAGCGTCGCCTTGTCGCTGATGCCGGCGATGCGCAGGCCGTAGACCACGTTCTCGTAGATCGACTTCGGGAACGGGTTCGGCTTCTGGAACACCATCCCGACCCGGCGCCGCACCTCGATCACGTCGGTGCTGGCCGCGTTGATGTCGAGTCCCTTGACCCTGATCTCGCCCCAGATGCGGACGTTGTCGATCAGGTCGTTCATGCGGTTCAGGCAGCGCAGGAGCGTCGACTTGCCGCAGCCCGAGGGCCCGATGAGAGCGGTGACGCGGCGGTCTTCCATCTCCATCGTGATGTCGTGCAGCACGTGGTTGTCGCCGTAGGCGAGGTTCACGTTGCGGCAGACGATGTCCGGCCCTTCCGAGGGGGGCTGCGGGGCGCCCGTTGGCGCCTTGACCTCGGTCTTGATCCGCAGCCCGCTGTCGGGGGCCGTCGTCTTCGTGTCGTCGTTGGTCATCAGCATCCTCGACGCCTCAGAATGCGCCCGTCTTGTATCGCTCGCGCAGCTTGTTGCGCACGACGATCGCGGTCAGGTTCAGCAGCACGACGATGATCAGCAGGAAGATGGTGGTGGTGTACACCATCGGCTTGGCCGCTTCCACGTTGGGGCTCTGGAAGCCCACGTCGTAGATGTGGAAGCCCAGGTGCATGAACTTGCGGT
>CAZMRX010000019.1:0-14256 GCA_964568755.1 uncultured Acidobacteriota bacterium
GCGGCGCGACGAGCAGCGAGCCCACGAGCCCCGGCCCCTGCGTCACCGCGACCGCGGCGAGGTCCTCGAAGCGCGCGCCGGCATCGGCCATCGCCGCCTCCACGACGGGGGCGATCGCCTCGACGTGGTGGCGCGCGGCGAGCTCGGGCACGACGCCGCCGTAGGCGGAGTGGACCTGGGCCTGGCTCGCGACGACGTTCGAGAGCACGCGCCGAGCGTCCGCCACGATCGCGGCCGCGGTCTCGTCGCACGAGGTCTCGATGCCGAGGACGAGCTGGCCGGTCCGGCCGGGCATCCCGCTACTGCGCGCCCGCGCCGGGGCCGGCGAAGCAGTAGAGCGCGCCGCGCGTCCGCAGGTAGAGCCGCCCGTCGCCGAGCGCCGGGGTCGCGGCCACCTCCTCCGCCAGGTCGGAGACCGAGAGCACGCGCTGCTCCGCGCCGGCCTCGAGGACGCTCGCGATGCCGCTGCGGCTGACGAAGTAGACCTTGCCGTCGCCGGCGACCGGCGAGGCGTAGTACGAGTCGACGGCGTCGCGCAGCCGGCCCGCCTTCAGCACCGCCCCGCTCGCGGGGTCGAGCGTCGTGAGGATGCCGCCGTCGTTGATCATGTACAGGACGCCGCGGTAGAGCACGGGCGTCGGCAGCTGCGGCACCGAGCGGCGGTGCTTCCACAGGAAGCCGCTGTGCGTCACGTCGCCCGCGAGGTCGCTGCGGAAGGCGAGCAGGCCGTTCTCCGCGGCCATCATCGCCTGGTTGGTCTTCCACTCGCTCTCGGATACGGCGCCGTCGTGGTCGAGGTCGATGAAGTCGAAGTACTCGCGGCTGGTGGCGTCGGCCTCCGCCTTGACGACGCGGCCGTCGCGGTCCGCGTCCTGGGCGGCGCGCCACTCGGCGTACGGGGGAAGCTTCGGCTGCTGTCCCGGCTCGTTGAGCGGGCTGCCGTAGCCCACCACGTAGGCGGCGTTGCCGGCGAGCACGGCGCCCGACTTCATCTCGGACGGCAGGCCGTTCGCGAACCAGGCCGATGCGCCCGTCCGCAGCTCGTAGGCGTCGAGCCGGAACGAGCCGGGCAGCACGAGCTGGGTCGCAGCGCCCGCGCGCTCCAGCAGCACGGGCGTCGAGTGGCCCGAGAGCGCCTCCGGGCGGGCGACGCGCCAGCGCTCGCGCCCGGTGGCGGCGTCGAAGGCCGCGACGAAGGAGCCGAGCGACTGGTCGACCGCGAGCACCACCAGCCCTTCGGCCAGGATCGGGGAGGCGCCGACGCCGTAGACGTTGTCGAACGGGCCGAGCGGCGTGCGCCACAGCTCGCGCCCGTCGTGGCCGTAGGCGAGCAGGCCGAAGTCGCCGAAGAAGACCACCACCCGCTCGGCGTCCGCCGCGGCGCTCGGCGAGGCCGGGCCGTTGCGGCGGTCGAACGCCTCGCGGCGCGTCCGCGGCGCCTCGCGCCGCCACAGCTCGCGGCCGGTCGCCTCGTCGAGGCAGAGCACCAGCAGTCGGTCCCCGTCGTGGGCCGTGAGGTACAGCCGCTCGCCGAACAGCACCGGCGACGAGTAGCCCGGCGGAACCGCCACCTTCCACAGAGCCGTCTCGCGGGCGAGCGAGGCGGGCAGCGGGCGGCCGTCCGCGACGCCTGCGCCGTTCGGGCCGCGGAAGCGCGCCCAGTCCGCGGCGCCGAGCGGGGCCGCGGCGACGAATGCCAGCAGCGCGGCGAGCGGCCTCATGACGCCACCAGCTTTCGCAGGCTCTCGCCGTAGGGAGCTCGGGCGACACCGCGCTCGCACACGATCGCGCTGACGTAGCGGTGCGGCGTGACGTCGAAGGCCGGGTTGCGCACGCGCGTGCCCTCGGGCGCCACCCGGTGGCCGGCGACGTGGGTGACCTCGTGCGCGGGCCGCTCCTCGATCGGGATGTCCGCGCCGGTCGGGGTGTTGAGGTCGAGCGTCGAGACGGGCGCCGCGACGTAGAACGGCAGGCCGTGCTCCTTCGCGAGGATCGCGACGCCGTAGGTGCCGATCTTGTTCGCGACGTCGCCGTTCGCGGCGATGCGGTCGGCGCCCACTACCACGGCGTTGATCTCGCCGCCCGCCATCAGGTGCCCGGCCGCGCCATCCGCGATCAGCGTGGCGTCGATCCCGTCGCGCATCAGCTCCCACAGCGTGAGGCGCGCGCCCTGCAGCCAGGGGCGCGTCTCGTCGGCGAAGACGCTCTTCAGCTTGCCGAGCCGCGCGGCGGAGCGCACGACGCCCAGGGCCGTCCCGTAACCCGCCGTCGCGAGGGCTCCGGCGTTGCAGTGGGTGAGCACCCTGGCCTCCGGCGGCAGCAGCTCGGCGCCGAGGTCGCCCATCCTGTGGCAGGCCTCGAGGTCCTCCTGCTGGAGCGCGAGCGCCTCGGCCAGCAGCGCGCGGCGCAGCGTCTCGCCGCCCTCGCCCGCCAGGGCCTCGAAGCGCCGGCGCATCCTCTCGATCGCCCAGAACAGGTTGACGGCGGTCGGGCGCGTGGCTGCGAGCGTCGCGCACATGTCGCTCCACTCGGCGCGCAGCGCGGCGCCTTCCGCCCGCGTCAGGCTCGCTCCCTGCGCGAGGGCGAGCGCGGCCGCGACCCCGATCGCCGGGGCCCCGCGGATCGCCATGTCGCGGATGGCGGCCGCCACCTCGTGGTGGTCGCGGCAGCGCAGCAGGCTCTCCTCGGCGGGCAGGCGGCGTTGGTCGAGCATCACCACGACGCCGTTCTCCCACGCGACGGTCGGGGGCATGGCCATAGCTGGTCCAGCATATACCGGTGCACGCGGGCCGCGTCCCATCCAGCCACGCGGCATACAATCCCGGGACGCCATGGTGTCCGTCGAGCAGGCCCTCGAGATCGTGCTGCGCGCGACGAAGCCGTTGCCTGCCGAGGAGGTTTCTCTCTCGGACGCGCTCGGGCGCGTGCTCGCCGGCGACGTTCTCGCCGACCGCGACCTGCCGCCGTTCGACCGCGCGGCGATGGACGGCTACGCGCTGCACGCGGCCGACACGGGCCGCGCCCCGCTGGCGCTCGACGTGGTGGGCGAGGTGCGGGCGGGGGAGTGGCCTTCGTTCGCCGTCGGCGCGGGCCAGGCGGCGCGGATCATGACCGGGGCGCCGCTGCCGCCAGGCGCCTCGGCGGTCCAGCAGGTCGAGAGGACGCGACCGCTCGACGAGTTCCGCGTGACGATCCTGGAGGAGGTGGCCGCGGGACAGCACGTGGCGCCGCGCGGGTCGGAGGTGCGGGCCGGAGAGGTCCTGCTCGGCCGCGGCCGCGTCGTGGATCCCGCCGCGATCGGGGTGCTCGCGACCGCCGGGCACGCGCGCGTGAGCGTCGCGCGCCGGCCGCGCGTGGCGCTGCTCGTGACCGGCGACGAGATCGTGGACGTGGCCCAGGCGCCCGGCCCGGCGCAGATCCGCAACAGCAACGGCCCGGCGGTCGCGGCTCAGGCGCTGCAAGCCGGGGCCGTGGTCGAGCTGCTGGGCGTCGCGCCCGACCGCCACGACGCGATCGTGGCGGCGCTCGGCGCCGGGCTCGCGGCCGACGTGCTGATCGTGTCGGGCGGCGTCTCGGCGGGGGACTACGACCTCGTCGAGCCGGCGCTGCTGGAGCTCGGCGCGACGCTGCTGTTCACCAAGGTGCGGGTCAAGCCCGGGTCCCCGCTCGTCTTCGGCCGGTGCCTCGAGACGCTGGTGTTCGGCCTGCCCGGAAACCCCGTCTCGGCCCAGGTGACCTTCGACCTGTTCGTGAGGCCCGCGCTGCTCGCCCTGCAGGGAGCGAGCGTCCTGTCGCGGCCGCGCGCCCTCGTCGAGCTGGCGGCGGGCGTCCGCAACCGCTCGGGGCGCAAGAGCCACGTGCCGGCGCGCGTGCGCTTCGAGCGCGGCCGGCTGGTGGCCCGGCCGCTGCGCTCCGCGGGCTCGGGCGACCTCGTCGCGCACGCCCGCGCCAACGCGCTCGTGGTGCTCGAGGCCGAGCGCGAGCAGGCGGCCGAAGGCGAGACCGTCGAGGCGCTGCTGCTCAGCCGATTCCTGGAGGACGACGGTGGACCTGCCTAGCTTCCGGCCGCGAGCCATCCGCCCGTGACGAGACCCCGGGCCAACGCTCCCGCGGCGCGCGCGCGCAGGGCGTCCCTGAGCCACGTCGGCCGCGACGGCTCCGCGCGCATGGTAGACGTCTCGGGCAAGCCCGTGACCGCCCGCGTAGCCGTGGCCCGCGGCCGGATCCGCATCGCGCCGGCGGCCATGCGCCTCGCGCGCTCCGCAAAGCTGGCAAAAGGGGGCGTCGTGGAGGTGGCTCGGCTCGCCGGGATCCTCGCCGCCAAGCGCACGGCCGACGCGATCCCGCTGTGCCACCCGCTGCCGCTCACGCACGTGGACGTCGAGCTCGTGGCGCGCCGCGACGGCTTCGAGATCGAGGCGCGCGTGCGCACCGACGCGAAGACCGGCGCCGAGATGGAGGCGCTGCACGCGGTGGCCGTGGCCGCGCTCACCGTCTACGACATGGTGAAGGCGGCCGACAAGGCGATGACGATCGGCGAGATCCGCCTCGTGCGCAAGACCGGCGGCCGCGGCGGCGAGTATCGTCGCTAGCGGCTAGATGCGTGGCGACGGGTTCTTGCGCAGCGCCGCCTCGAGCCTGCGACCCTTGGCGGCTTCTTCCTCCGCCTGTTTCGCCTGGCCGCGCCGGTTGTAGACGTCGGCCAGGACGAAGTGTCCGAGCGGCGCCGCCTCCGAGCGCGGCTGCGCCTCGAGGCCGCGCGTGGCCAGGTCGGCCGCCGCGTCGAGGCGGCCCGCTCCGAGCTCCTCGCGGGCCAGGTAGAAGTGGCAGGCTCCGAACTCCGGGGCCTGCGCCACGCACTCGGCGAGCTCGCGCAGATAGGCCGCCCGGTCGCCGCGGCCGCGCTGGAGCTGCGCGAGGTTGAAGCGTGCACGGCCGCTGTCCGCGTAGGTCGCGAGCTCTTCGCGGTAGAGCGCCTCGGCTCCGATCGCGTCGCCGCGAGCCTCGCGTATGCGAGCGAGGTTGTAGCGTCCCGTGCGCAGCCGCGGCTCGAGCTCGAGCGCCTGGCGCACCAGCGTCTCGGCCTTCGGCAGGTCGCCCGCCTGGAAGGCGATCGCGCCGAGGCCGTTGAGCGCGGCGCCCATCTTCGGATTGGCGCTGAGCGCCTCCGTGAAGGCGCTGCGCGCCTCGTCGAGCCGCCCGAGGTCGAGGTAGAGCGTCGCCAGGTTGTGCCACGACTGCGGGTTGCCGGGGTTGACCCGCAGCGCGCTCTTGAAGACCTCGAGCGCGTCCATGGCATCCTGCAGCTTGCCACGCGCCATCAGCACTCCCGCGAGGTTCCCGAGCGCTATGTCGTCGTCGGGCTTGAGCGTGAGCGCTTCCTTGAAGGCGGCGGTCGCTTCCTCGGGCTTGCGCAGGCGCAGCAGCCAGTTTCCGAGCGTCAGGTGCGCGTCCATGATCTTCGAGTCGGCCCGGATCACCTCGCGCATCTTGGCGACGGCATCGTCGATCCGGTCTTCTTCCTGCGCCAGCCGCTTCGCCGTGTTCATCATCGCGAAGATCGGCAGCTTGTGCTTCGGGTCGGGCAGCACCGCGGTCGGGTCGACGTCGATCACGTTGCCGACGTAGCCGAGTGCCGCGAGCCGCTGCAGCGTCTCGGGGTCGAGGCTGCGCCGCTCCGGCGTCGCGCCCCCCTCGTTCCGGACCAGCTCTTCCATTCGCAGGCGCAGGTCTTCGGCGCGCCGCGAAAAGCCGCGGTAGATGTTCCTCGTCTCGCCCGGGTCCGCAGCCAGGTCGTAGAGCTCCGGCTCGGGGGCGTCGATGTACTTGTACGCGCGGCTCCTGACCGCGCGCAGGTGCTGCCAGCCGAAGTGGTAGCGGGGGAAGTACGTCTCCGAGTACGCGATGCGGTCGCTCGTCGCCCGCGGGTCGAGGATCTCGCGCGCGAGGGAGCGGCCGTCGATTCCGGGCTGGGCCGGCAGGCCGACGAGATCGAGCACCGTGGGCATCACGTCAACGCCCGACGTCTGTGCCGCGCGGCGCCCGGTGAGGCCCCACGGAGTCCGAACCAGGAGCGGGACGCGGGTGGTGGCGTCGTAGATGAAGTAGGCGTGCGTCGACTCGCCGTGCTCGCCCAGGCTCTCGCCGTGGTCGGCGGTGAGCACGACGAGCGTGCGCTCGATGAGCCCCTTCTCCCGCAGCCAGGTCGTGAGCCGCCCGACGACCTGGTCGGTGTAGGCGATCTCCGCGAGGTAGGGCTGGCTCGGGTAGCGCGAGGCGAACGGCTCGGGCGCGTCGTAGGGAGTGTGCGGGTCGTAGAGGTGGACCCAGGCGAAGAAGCGCCGCTCCCGGACCGTCTCGAGCCAGCTGAGCGCGTTCGTCATCACCTCGTCGCCCGGCTTCTGGACCGTGCCGAGCGAGACCACCTTGTACTTGGAGAGGTCGAAATCGTCGGAGTACTCGTCGAAGCCCTGGCTCAGGCCCCACTTGGACTCGAGCACCCACGCGGCCACGAAGGCGCCCGTCGCGTAGCCAGCGTCGCGCAGCCGCTCGGCGAGCGTCACCTTCTCCTGGTCGAGGAAGAAGCCGCCGTTGTCGCGCACGCCGTGGTGCGGCGGCACGAGACCGGTGAACATGGACGAATGCGACGGGAAGGTGAGCGGGACCGTGGCCGTGGACTGCTCGAAGACGATGCCTTCCCTGGCCAGGGCGTCGATGTTCGGCGTCTCGACACCGCCGAACCCGTAGCAGCCCAGCCGGTCGGCTCGCGTCGTGTCGAGCGTGATCACGACCACGTTCAAGGCGCTCGCGGACGGCCGCAGGCGCGCGATCGCAGCCCGGGCTTCGGCGTCCGTGCGCGGCGGGCGTCGCCAGAGCCAGACGAGCAGCAGGGCGCACGCGCCAAAGCCCGCGATCGCGAGCACGGCGGCGCGACGCCCTCGCCGGCCCGGAGGGGGGCTCGATCGGTCGGGAGCCGCCGCCGCCTGTCCATTCGGTTGGTCGCCGCGACGGTGCTTCTTGCCCACCGGGTGACGCTAGTCCAGCGCGAAGAGCGTCGTCAACAACTGCTCATGCTGCGACGCGCGTTCGTCTTTCAATGTCTTGAATCCAAGAATTCGCAGATGCTGAATCGCCGAGTGGCCCGGGCCACTGCAAGTGCTTGAACTTCAACGCGTCTTCGGGTCAACCCTCCTTGGCACGTGGGTTGCCAAATCCAAGTGAAACATCGTAACGTCCCGCAACTGTCCACGAGCCCGAACAGATCCAAGGTTTTGGGTGAGTGGCTGGCCAAAGGAGGATGCAGTGAGACGACGACTTGAGTCGTGGGTCCGGCCCATCGCGGGTGTGCTGGCTCTTGCACTGGCCCTGGCGGGCGCCACGCCCGCCGCCGCGTCCGAGGCCACGCCGGAGGTCGCTCGGCCGACGTCGCTCGCCGCCTCGGCGAGCGCGACCGTCGCCGCCATGCCCATCTCGGCCCTGGCACAGGCCGCTCCCGCAGCACAGGCCAGCGCCACGGCGGACAGCGGCAAGAGCTTCTTCAAGACGGGCGCGGGCAAGATCGCGCTCGTTCTCATGCTCGCGGGAACCAGCTACATGGTCTACTCCGCCTTCAAAGACAACGACCCCGTCAAGTCGCAGTTCCGCTGATGCGAGGCCATTTCATGAAAACACTCACGAAGTCCTTCGCGCTCCTGCTCCTGGTGTTGGCCGCGGCGAACGCGGGGGCCCAGAGCTTCTCCGGCACCGTCAGCGGCGTCGTCACCGACGAGCAGGGCGGCGCCCTGCCCGGCGCCACCGTCACGCTCACCGGCAAGACCGCCGCCCGCACCACGGTCAGCGACGCCAAGGGCGAGTACCGCTTCACGGCGGTCGACCCGGGCGCCTACGAGATCACGGTAGCGCTCACGGGCTTCCGGCCGATGAGGCGCGAGAACATCCAGGTTTCGATCGGCAAGACCGTCGAGGGCCAGTTCACGATGAAGGTGGGCGGCATCAGCGAGACGGTCGACGTGCTGGGCGAGTCGCCGCTCGTGGACGTCACGAGCAGCGCCACCGACAACAACCTGTCGCAGGACGTGCTGTTCAACTTCCCGATCCGATACGGCAACGTCGCGACGGCGCTGCTCAACTCCCTGCCGGGCATCAACAACCAGTCGGCCTACGGCGGTGACGCCTCGTCCGGCAATGCGCTGCTGATCGACGGCGTCGACACGCGCGACCCCTCCGGCGGCACGGCCTGGACGTTCTACAACTTCAACATCGTCGAGGAGGTGCAGGCGGTGGGCATCGGCGCGCCCGCCGAGTTCGGAGCGTTCTCGGGTGCCGTCATCAACACCGTCACCAAGTCGGGCGGAAACCGCTACTCGGGTCTGTTCGACCTCACCTACACCAACGACGGACTGGCCGGCAGCAACATCACCGACACCGTCAAGAAGCAGAACGCCACGCTCAGCGACCCCGCCAAGACGACGGAGCTGCTCGACATCACGACCCAGCTCTCGGGACCCCTGGTCAAGGACAAGCTGTTCTTCTTCGCGAGCGCCCAGCGCTATCACCGGCAGGAAGACCCGACGGGTCCCACCACGCTGCGCGACGAGGTGAGCCCGCGCTTCAACGGAAAGCTGACCTGGCAGCCCTCGTCGAACGACATCGTGACGGGTCAGATCCAGTACGACTCGTACAACATCATCGGTCGCTGCGGCGTCACGGCGGCCCAGTGCACCGACGACCTGACCAACCAGGAAGACGCCCCCGAGTGGGTCTGGCTCGCCCAGTGGCGGCACCTGTTCGGGTCGAACACCTTCACCGAGATCAAGTACACCGGCTGGTGGGGCTTCTTCGACCTGACGCCCAAGGTCCAGGCGCCGATCCACGTGGACGGCGAGTCCAACCTGATCTCCGTCTCGCAGGGCTGGGCCTACGCGGCCGATCGCGGGCGCCAGCAGCTGAACGCGTCGATCTCCCACTTCGCGGAGGGCTGGGGCCGCCACGACCTCAAGTTCGGCGTGGAGATCGAGCGCAGCAGGACACGCGACCGCTACCTGTACAACAACAACACGTACTACTACGACTACGGCGGCCAGCCCTACTACGCGTACGGCTACGGCTACGACCTCAACGGCCGCAACCGCCGCGAGTCCGTCTTCGCGCAGGACTCGTGGAAGCCCACCGAGCGCTTGACGCTCAACCTGGGCGTGCGCATGGACCACATGTCCGGCGGCGCTCCCGACGTCGACGCCGCCTACACCAACACCGTGTTCGCGCCCCGCATCGGCTTCGCCTTCGACCTGACCGGCAATCACACCACGGTCCTCAAGGGCAGCTACAGCCAGTACTACGAGGGCCTGTTCAACGACATCTACAAGCTGGCGACCCCGGGCTACCAGGACCGCATCTCGTGGGACATGGCGGGATGCCCGGCCTACCCCGCGTCGGGGCCCACCGCGAGCTATAACTGCCCGCTGGCCGACCGCAACGAAGTGAATCGCCTGACGCAGCCGGTGGGTCGCGTCGCCGACGACATCAAGCACCCCAGGGTCGACGAGTGGAGCGTGGGGCTCGAGCACCAGTTCGGTAAGAACTGGCGCGCCTCAGCCACCGGGATCTACCGTGAGAACAAGAACTTCATCGGCAACGTCCTGCCCGACGCGCGCTGGACGCCGACGAGCGTGACGAGCACCGCGAGCCCCACCGTTCCGGACTGCCCGGAGTGCAGCGCGCTGCCCGCCACCACGGTCACCGCCTACCGCTGGGCCAACCGCTCGACCTCGGGCAACAACCTGCTGATCACCAACCCGGACGGCTTCCAGTACCGGGATCCGAGCGGGAACGTGCTGGGCACGATGAACGCGTACCGCAAGTACAAGGCGCTGATGCTGACCGTCGGCAAGCGCTACGCCGACCGCTGGCAGGCCCAGGTGTCCTACGTCTACTCGAAGTCCGAGGGCACGGTGAACAACAGCTCCGAGGCCCTCTTCGGCCCGAGTCGCTTCTACGAGACCCCGACGCTCGCGCTCACCAACTCCGACGGCCGCCTCACGAACGACCGCCCGCACGAGATCAAGGCGTTCGTCGGCTATGACATCCCGAAGGTGGACATCTCGGTCAACGCCAACTACCGGATGCTCTCGGGCGCGACCTACACTCCGTTCCAGCGCTTCGGCTCCAGCACGATCAACTTCTCGGTCACGGGCTACTATTTCGGCTTCAGCGCGGGACGCCAGCCGTTCCTCGAGCCCCGGGGCAGCCGCCGGCTCCCGACCGACCACGTCCTCGACGTGCGCTTCGAGAAGGTGTTCAACGTCGCGGGCTCGCATCGCATCGCGCTGTTCGCCGACATGCTCAACATCACGAACGAAGGCACCGTGATCGGGCGCCTGAGCCGCGTGCCGTCCACCACGCTGCCGCTGCCGCCGGGCCCCGACACGCCGATCGGGACGACGGAAGCGATCGCGTTCGAGGCGCCGAGCGCCATCCGCACGCCGCGTCAGGTGATCCTGGGAGCGCGCTGGAGCTTCTAGCTCCCGCCCGTTCCGAAGCACCGGCCCCGGGGCTCGCCAAAGTCCCGGGGCCGTTTCTTTTTGGGGGCCAACCAGGGCACCGTTCGGTGAAGATGGCGAGGCCATCAGGGCCTGTAGGTATGGTAGTATTCCCGTGGTATGGCAACGACCAAGGTGACCTTCACGCTCGACGCGGAGACGCTGGCGCGGTTGCGTGCGTCCGCCGCGCGCCTGGCGCTCCCCAGGAGCGCAGTCGTGCGCGAGGCGATCCGGGACTTCAGCGAGCGCGCAGGGCGCCTCGGTGAGGGGGAGCGCCGGCGGCAGCTCGAGGCCTTCGACCGCCTGGTGCCGGCGATCCCGCGACGTCCGTCGGGCGCGGTCGCGCAGGAGCTCGCGGAGCTGCGGCGCGCGCGCCGCCTCGGCGGGAGGCTGCGAGCCCGCGGCCGTAGCGCGCGGTGATCGTACTCGACACGTCGGTGTTGATCGACGCGCTCAGCGGGCCGCGTCGTTCTGCGCCCGCCTTGCGTCGCGCGATCGAGGCGGGCGAGCGCATCCTGCTGCCGAGCCTCGTGCTCTACGAGTGGCTACGCGGTCCGCGCCTCGAGCAGGAGCTCGCGGCCCAGGAGGCGCTGTTCCCGTCCGCACTCGCACTGGCCTTCGGGCCCGCGGAAGCCGCGCGAGCGGCGCAGCTGTACGTGTCCCTGCCACGGGGGCGTGGCCGAGAGATCGACATCGCGATCGCTGCGTGCACCCTCACGCTCGGGGCTCGGCTCTGGACGCTCAATCGCCGCGACTTCGAGGACCTGCCGGGCCTGCAGCTGTACGCGGTGAGCTGATGCCGCCCGTCCGTTCGACGCTCCGTTGCAGGTGGCCATGACGCTCCGACGTTGGCTCGCAGCGGCTGTCGTCGTTTCGGCGGCGGGCATGCTGTGGATCACGCTCGCGAGCGGGCCGGCACTCCCGCCCGATCTCACGGGGGCGATCGTGTTCGTGAGCGAGCGGGACGGCGTGCCCGCGCTCTACTGGCGGCGCCTGCCGCGCGATCGCGAGCGGCGCCTGACCTTCGGCAGCGAGCCCGTGTCCGAGCCCGCGGTGTCGCCCGACGGGACCCGCGTCGCGTTCTCGATGAACGGCCGCATCGGCGTCGTGGCCGTGGCGAGCGGCGAAGCCTCGGTGCTGACGCTCGGTGTCGACTGGAAGGACGCGCAGCCCGCGTGGCTTCCCGACGGGCGCAGGCTCGTGGTCTCGGCGCGCCGGCGCGCGGGCGAGCCCGCCAGCCTGCACCTGCTCGAGCCGGGAGCCGACGGCAGCGTCGTTCGCCACCCGCTGACCCAGGCGCGCGCCGGCGACGACCAGGGCCCCGCCCCGAGCCCGGACGGCCGCGCGGTCGTCTTCGTGCGCGAGGACCGCCTGATGCGCGTGGAGCTGGCCGACGGCCGCGTGGCGCGCTTGAGCGGCAGCTTCAAGCGCGACCGCTCGCCGCGCTTCCTGGGCGACGGGCGGCTCGCGTGCGCGTGGAGCGAGGGCAAGAAGCACGGCATCGACGTGATCGATCTCGCCACGAAGACGCGCACGACGCTCACCGAGGGCGGCGTGTTCTACCGGACGCTGGCGCCCTCGCCCGACGGGCGCTACCTGGTCGTCACGCGCAGCTGGGACGCCGGGCTCGACCCGCTCGCCGTCCTGCTGGGCGGCCAGCGCGAGGAGGTCCACCTCCTGGACGCGGGGGGCCGCGAGCTGGGACGGCTCGAGGCCTCGCGCCGCCACGCCAACCACTCCCCCGACTGGGGGAGGTGACCGCCCCCGCGGCCTGTGGGTATGATCCGGACGGAGACACCCCTTATGGCCGTCTGCCCCGAGTGCGAAGCCGACGTCGAGATCGACGAGTACGACGTGGACAAGGGCGAGATCATCAGCTGCCCCGAGTGCGGGATCGAGCTGGAGGTCGTCGGCCTGGCACCGCTGCAGCTCGACGTCGCCCCGCAGGACGAGGAGGACTGGACCGAGTGAGCGGCCCGGCGACGCTCGCGGCGAAGCGGGAGGCTCTCGAGCAGGCGCTCCTGGGGATGGGCTCGGTCGTGGTCGCCTACTCGGGCGGCGTCGACAGCGCCTGTCTCGCCGTGTTCGCCCACCGGGTGCTCGGGGCGCGGGCCCTCGCGGTCACCGCCGACTCGGAGTCGCTGGCGGCTGAGCAGCGCGAGCTCGCGCTCGCGGTGGCCGCGCGCTTCGGCTTCGCGCACCGCGTGGTCCGGACCGCCGAGATGCTGAACCCGCTCTACCTAAGGAACCAGGCCGACCGCTGCTACCACTGCAAGAGCGAGCTGTTCCGGGAGCTGCTGCCGCTCGCGCGGGCGGAGGGCTTCGCGCACGTCGCGTACGGCCTGATCGTCGACGACCTCTCCGACTTCCGGCCCGGCCAGCGCGCCGCGACCGAGGCGGGGGTGCGGGCGCCGCTCGCGCAAGCCGGTCTCACGAAGGCGGACGTGCGCGAGCTGTCGCGCGCGCTCGGCCTGCCCACGGCCGACTTGCCCGCGTCGCCGTGCCTCGCCTCGCGCCTGCCGTACGGCACGCCCGTGACGGTGGAGGCGCTTTCGCGCGTGGAGCGGGCCGAGGCCGGCCTGCGCGCGCTCGGCTTCCGCGAGCTGCGCGTTCGCCACCTGGGCGAGAGCGCCCGCGTCGAGATCGCGCCGGGCGAGCTCGGGCGGCTCGAGCAGCCGGGGACGCGCGAGGCCGTGCTGGCGGCGGTGCGGCGAGCCGGCTACGCGCAGGTTGCGATCGATCCCCAGGGCTATAGGCGCGGCCGGCTCAACGAGGCGCTGCGGCTGGTTGCCGTGGTAGGTGGCGGCAACCAGGGTATATGATGCGATTGGGCGGAAAGCACTCCGCCCGGAGGCTACCCAATGTTCGGTCTCGGCGTCCCCGAGTTGCTCCTCATCCTCGTCATCGTCGTCCTGATCTTCGGCGCCGGCCGCCTGCCGCAGCTCGGGAAGGGGATTGGCGAGGGCATCCGCAACTTCAAACACTCGATCCGCGGCGAGGAAGCGGGCGACGAGAACAAAAAGGTCTGATCGGGCGCCTGTTTCACGGCGTCCCTGGTCCGCCACCGGAACCGCGGGGCGCCTCGTGAGCCCGGCGGCCGACCGGCGGAGAGGAGATTCCTGATGAAGAAGACTGCTCTCGTCCTCCTGGTCGCGGCTGCACTGGCGTCCGTCGCCGCGTGCGGCAAGAAGACCGTCGCTCCGCCTCCGCCTCCGCCGCCCGTGGCGCCCGAGCCCCCGCCGCCCGCGCCGCCGCCCGCACCGCGGCCCGAGGTGCAGCCCCAGGTCGACGAGTACGCGCGCCTGAAGGCGATGAGCGCGGAGGATATCGAGAAGAGCGGTCTCCTGGCCGAGATCTTCTTCGAGTTCGATCGCGCCGAGATCCGCGACGCCGACCGCGCCACGCTCGCAAAGAACGCCGACGCCCTGAAGCGGTTCGATTTCCTGCGCGTCACGGTCGAGGGTCACTGCGACGAGCGCGGCACGGTCGAGTACAACCTCGCCCTCGGCGAGCGCCGAGCCAGGGCCGCCTACGACTACCTGGTGTCGCTCGGCGTGCCGGCGGCGCGCCTCAAGCTCGTCTCCTACGGCAAGGAAGTACCGGCCTGCCAGGCCTCGGGCGAGGAGTGCTGGCAGAAGAACCGCCGCGCCCACTTCACGGTGACCGGCAAGACGAACTGACGCCTCCGCCCAGGGGGGCCCGGGGGGCGCGGCGGAAG
>CAZMRX010000019.1:14266-16022 GCA_964568755.1 uncultured Acidobacteriota bacterium
CCCCCCTCCCCCATGCCCCCCCGCGGGGGGGGGGGGGGGGGGGCGGCGCGCCAAGCCCCCCCCCCCCCAAGCACCTCCCCGTTCCCCCTCCTCTTCTCGCGCTCGTTCGCAGTCGTTGTCGCTCGCGCACCCCATTTGACTCTCTCGCGGGGTTGCCTTCTAATCCTCTGTCCAGAGGGGAGTTGTGCGCCTAAAGCGCCGGCATGGCTGAGCCCAGCGATCCGAACAAGCCGCTCGAAAAAGAGCTCTCCGGCCGGATCGGCAAGTACGAGATCCTCCGCCCCCTCGGCAAGGGCGCCATGGGTCAGGTCTATCTGGCCCACGACACCATGCTCGACCGCGACGTGGCCCTCAAGGTCATGGTCGCCCAGATCGCCGACGACCCCGAGCTGAAGGCCCGCTTCGAGCGGGAGGCGCGCGCCGTCGCCAAGATGACCCACCCGAACGTGGTGATGGTCTTCGACCTCGGCAACCACAGCGACGGCTCGCCCTTCATCGCAATGGAGCTCCTGAAGGGCCAGGACCTCCAGAAGGCGGTGCGCCAGACGCCGCCGATGACGCTCGAGCGCAAGGTGGCGGTGATCGTGCAGGTGCTGGCCGGGCTCGCGCACGCGCACCAGGCGGGCATCGTCCACCGCGACATCAAGCCCGCCAACATCTTCATCCAGGAAGACGGCTCGGTGAAGATCATGGACTTCGGCGTGGCGCACGTGACCGCCGCGTCGATGACCGGCACCGGCAACGTGGTCGGCACCGCCGACTACATGTCCCCCGAGCAGGTGCAGGGGAAGAAGGTCGACGGCCGCAGCGACCTGTTCAGCGTCGGCTGCATGCTGTTCGAGCTCGCGGCTGGCCGCCGGCCGTTCCACTCGGACAACCTCATGGCGATCTTCTACAAGATCACCCACGAGGACGCGAATTTCGACCTGATCCCGCAGGGCGCGGACTACGACGCGCTGATGCCGATCCTGAAGAAGGCGCTCTCGAAGAACCTCGCCGAGCGCTACCAGACGGCCTACGAGTTCGCCGTGGACCTCCGCGAGTGGCTGAAGGCGCACGCCACCACCGCCTCCACCCAGAACGTGCTCGAGGCGCTCGTGGACCTCGAGGCGCCGACGCACACGCCGATGCCGATGACCGAGGCGCCGGGGATGACGCCCGAGGGCGGCGCCACCGTCGACCTCGCTCCCGGCCGGCGGCCCGCGGCGCCCCGCCGAGGGACCATCGCGCCGACGCGGGTGGGCGGCAAGACGACCGTCGACGGCGGCGCCGGCGCCACGATGCGCCCCGGCGCGACGCGCGTCATCACCGCGCCGCCCGTGCCGCGGACGCCGCCGCGCGTGCAGCCGCAGCCGAAGCAGAGCGTCCTGCCCTGGGTGGCGATGGCCCTCGCGCTCGTGGCCGTGGGCGTCGCGGGCTATCTCGCCTGGAAGAGCCAGCAGGCGCCGCCGCAGCCCGTGGCGGTGGCGACGCCCGTCCCGACGCCGCCCCCGACGACGCTCGCGACGCCAGCGCCGCCGCCCGTGACCGCGGCGCCCGCGCCCGACTTCGGCGAGGTGGGCGGCAAGGCCGCCGCGTCGGTCAAGGTGGCCCAGGCGGCCTTCGAGTCGGGCAACTACGACAAGGCCGTGGCCTCGGCGCAGGCGGCGCTGCGCGAGGACGCCGAGAGCGAGCCGGCCAAGAAGATCCTGGCCCAGGCGATGGTCGGCCAGAAGGCCGTCGACCAGGTCAAGGCGGGCGACGCGGCGCTCGGCCG
>CAZMRX010000019.1:16122-17381 GCA_964568755.1 uncultured Acidobacteriota bacterium
CTCGACCCCGGCAACTCCGCGGCGCAGACCGGCCGGCAGGCCGCGATCGGCTCGAAGTCGCTGGCCGACGCCGCCGCTTCGGGCGGTCCCCGCACCGGAGCCGGGCCCGTCAAGAGCTTCGTGCCGGGCCGCACCGAGGCGAAGGCGGCCGCCAGCGCCGGCCTGGTGGGCTTCGAGGACTCGGCCGGCGTCGCCGTGAAGTCGGGCACGCAGAGCGCCGAGCTGCCGGGAAGCATCGTGTTCGAAGCCACGCCGCAGGTGCCGAAGCCTGGCGAGTCGTTCAGGGTCGTCGTGTACCTCGCGAACCAGGGCAGCCAGCCCATCCCCTTGACCGCCATGACGGTCGCCACCACGGTCGATGGCAAGCCGCCCCAGAAGGGACCGGTGCCTCCCGCGACGGCGACGGTTGCCCCGGGCCAGCGCGGCGTCGTGTTCCAGACGCCCGGCCAGATGATCTGGAAGGAAGGCACACAGGCGTGGAGCATGGAGGTCGTCCTGACCACGCAGCGTGGCGAAACGTACCGAAATACGCTCACCTGGAAGTAGCCGCGACCCTCCGGTAACATAGGGGCGTCGGAGGGCCTTGATGAAGATGTCCCTGGCGCCGGCTCTCGTACTCGCGACCGCCGCTCTGGCGGTCGCCAACGACCCTCCGGCCGTCGATCACCAGCCGGCGTTGTGCACCATCCCCGACAAGCCGGTGTCCCTGTGCGCCGCCGTCAGCGACGACGGCAACGTGGCGGTCGCGCGCATCTACTTCCGCCGCGCGGGCGACGACTACTACTCGTTCGTCGCGATGAGCTTCACGGGCGTCAGCTACTGCGGCACGCTGCCGCCGCCGCGCGAGCGCGCGAAGACGATCGAGTACTACGTCCAGGCGGTCGACGACACCTACCAGCCGCAGCGCACCAGCACCTTTCGGCTTCCGGTCCAACCGGAGGGGGTCTGCGAGTTCCCGCCGGTCGAGAAGGACGAGGCGCGGGCGGCGGCCATCAAGGTCTACGCCACCAACCGCAAGCAGGGCAAGAAGCTCGACGACGGCTTCGCCACCACGGGCGTGACGTTCGTTGCGCTGCCCTAGCGCCCTTCGCGCGCTCCCGCTCTCGCTCGCTCTCGCGCTTCCCGACGCGGCGCACGCCGACGCCGTCCTGGACGTCTCGGGTCGCGTCGTCGCGACCGCGCCGCGCTTCGATGTGGAGCTCACGCTCACGAACCGCGGCGACGTGCGCGCCGGACCCATCGACGTGCGGGGCGATCTG
>CAZMRX010000019.1:17481-28183 GCA_964568755.1 uncultured Acidobacteriota bacterium
ATCGGGGCCGAGCCGCTGCGCCTCGACGTGCGTGGCTCCCTGCGCGCGCGTCTCGAGAGCCGCGACGGCGAGCCGCATCGCGTCAGGCTGCGCGCACTCACCGCTCGCGGCCTCCATCCCGGCGGCGAAGTCGAGGTCGCGGTGCCGGCGCGGGGGCAGGCCACGGCCGAGCTGGAGATCGTTCGCGCTGGAGCCGTGCGCGGGAGCCGCCAGGCGCTGCTGCTCGTCGCCGAGACGCTCGACGGCCCGCTCGCCCGTACCTCCGTCGCGGCCGCGACGGTCGAGCTGGCCCCGGATCCGGCGCTCCTGCCGGGCTTGCGGATGCCCGTCCTGGCTGGCGGGCTCGTCCTCCTCGCGGTCGCCTTCGTCCACGAGCTCAGGCTCTATCTGCGGACGCGCCGCACGCCTGCGCCACCTCCTGCTTGACACCCGCTCGGACCCCAACCTATGGTGGGGACCGGGATGGAGAAGCCCAAGGACTACTACAAGCTGCTCGGCGTTCCGCGCGACGCGAGCGCCACGGCCATTCGCCGCGCCTTCCAGAGGCTCGCGCGCCGCTTCGAGCCGGATCGAGCCGAGGACGCGTACGCGGAGTTGCAGGCAGCCTACGAGACGCTGAGCGACGCCGAGCGCCGCCGCCGCTACGACGACGAGCTCGGCGGCTCGGAGTGGCAGCAGGCGCCGCTCGACTGGTCCTTCACCCGGCGTCCGGCGGCGGGCGACCTGCGCCGTCCGCTCGCCCCGACCAGCCTCACCGCCGAGATCGTGCTGCGGCCCGACGAGGCCGCCGCCGGAACGGTGCTCTCGCTCGACGTCCCGGTCACCGGATCGTGCGACGCGTGCGGGGGCACGGGCGGGAGCCTCTTCGACTGCGAGCGGTGCGGCGGCGAGGGCCGGGTGCTGCGCCGCTTGCCCGTGCCGGTCCACGTGCCCGCGGGGCTGCGCGAGGGCTCGGTGTTCCAGGTCCACACGGACGAGCCCGCCGTGCCGAGCATCCTGCTGACCGTGCACCTGAGGCGGATTTAGTCGCGCTCGCGCATAATGCGCAGCGGATGAATACAGACGACATCCGGCGCCTCGTCGCGGACAGCGTCGCTCTCAAGGAGCGCTTCTTCGGGGCGACCGCGCCCCTGCTGCTCGAGGTGGGCGGCCGGATGGCCGAGAGCCTGCTCGCGGGTGGCCGGGTGCTCGCCTTCGGAAACGGCGGTTCTGCGTCCGACGCCCAGCACTTCGTGGCGGAGATCGTGGGGCGCCTGGAGCGCGAGCGTGCCGGCCTCTCCGCGATCGCGCTCACCACCGACCCCTCCGTGGTGACGGCCGTCTCCAACGACATGGGCTACGCCTCGGTGTTCCGCCGCCAGCTCGAGGCGCACGGCCGTCCCGGCGACGTCGCCCTCGGCATCAGCACCTCCGGTCGATCCCCGAACGTGATCGAGGCGCTTCGGGCCGCGCGCTCGAGGGGTCTCGTGACCGTGGGCCTGACGGGCGAGGGGGGCGGCGAGATCGCGGGGCTCGTGCAGCACCTGATCGCCGTGCCGCATCCGGACACCCAGCGCGTGCAGGAGGTGCACGGCATGGTGCTCCACGTGCTCGCCCAGGTGATCGAGGAGGCGGCGGTCCGCTGATGCGGCGGCGCGTCGGGAAGCCGAGGATCGGCCGCCGGCTGCGGCCGCTCTCGCTCGACGGGGTCGTTACCTACCCGCTCGCCACGCGCAAGAGCAAGGTCGACCGCTCGCAGATGGCGCGCCCGCACCGGCGCGGCGGCTCGCTCGCGTCCTTCATCTCCGGCCTGCCGGGGATCCTGGCGGGCGAGACGCTCCGCGAGCTGCGCGACGCCGTGCTGCGCGCCCGCGACAGGCGGCGGCCGATCGTGTGGGGCCTGGGCGCCCACGTGATCAAGGTCGGACTGACGCCGGTGCTGATCGACCTGATGGAGCGCGGCCTCGCGACCGGGATCGCGCTCAACGGCGCGGGCATCGTCCACGACTTCGAGCTCGCCGTCGCGGGCGCGACCTCGGAGGACGTCCAGGCCGGCCTCGGCACGGGCGAGTTCGGCATGGCGCGCGAGACCGGCGAGGAGCTGGGCCGCGCGCTCGTCGAGGGCGACCGCGACGGCCTCGGCCTGGGAGCGAGCGTCGGCCGCTACCTGTCGAAGCGGCGTCCGCGCGCCCGCCACCTCGAGCTGAGCCTGCTCGCGGCGGCGTGGCGCCTGGGCCTGCCCGCCACGGTCCACGTCGCGATCGGCACCGACATCGTCCACGTGCATCCCGCCTGCGACCCCGGCGCGCTCGGCCGCGCCAGCCACCTGGACTTCCGCTTGCTGGCGGCCGAGGTGGCGCGCCTGGGCGGCGGCGGCGTGTACCTGAACGTGGGCTCGGCGGTGGTGCTGCCGGAGGTGTTCCTGAAGGCGCTCACGCTCGCGCGCAACCTCGGGCACCGCGTGACCGGCTTCTCGACCGCCAACCTCGACTTCATCCAGTCCTACCGGCCCGGCGTGAACGTGGTCGAGCGGCCGGTGGCGGGCCACGGGCGGGGCTTTCGGCTGACCGGCCACCATGAGATCCTCGTACCGCTCGTGGCGGCCGCCCTCGTCGAGAAGGCCGGCGGGCGGAGGAAAGCGCGGTGAAGAGCGAGGGCCGGCTCGACGAGCAGGACCTGCCCGACCTGGTCCAGGAGCTGAGCCGGGAGCGCTGGACCGGCACGCTGCGGCTGGAGCAGGACGAGCACCGCATCGGCATCGTCGCCGAGAACGGCCAGCTGGTGTTCGCCTCCTCCTCGAACCCCGACTACCGGCTGGGCCCGCGGCTGCTGCGCCGCGGCGTCATCACGCTGCGGCAGATGGAGGACGCGGGCCGCGCCTTGTCGCCGGGCCGGCGCTTCGGGACGGTGCTGGTGGAGCAGGGGATCCTCGAGCCGAAGGAGCTGGTGCGCGGCGTCGTCGACCAGACCCGCGACATCATCCTGCTCGCGTTCCAGTGGAGCCGCGGCGAGTACCGCCTCGAGCCCGGCCCGCCGGCCGGCGAGGCGATCACGCTCGACATCAGCACGCCCGAGCTGATCCTGGAGGGCATCTCTCAGGTCGAGGCCTGGAGCCGCGTCGAGCGCGGCTGCGGCGGCCTCGGGACGCGCTACGCGGTGGTCCCCGGCAGCGAGTCGCTCTTCAACCAGCTCACGCTCGACGTGGACCAGGCGGCGCTCGCCCGCGCCGCCAAGAAGGGCCGCGACGTCGAGGCGCTCTGCGCCGAGTCGGTGCTCAACCACTTCGAGGTGTGCCGGGCGCTGTGGGCCTTCCGCGTGATCGGCCTCGTGAAGCGGCTCGAGGAGACGCTGCCGCTCGACGAGGACGGCCTCGAGTACGTGCTGCCGGCCGACGGAGCCTGAGATGAGCGCGAAGCAGAGCTTCAAGGTGGGCCTGGTGCAGATGTCGATGTCCGCGCGGCCCGACGAGAACGTCGCGAAGGCCGTGGACAAGGTGAGGGAAGCGGCCGCTGTCGGCGCCGAGGTCGTGTGCCTTCCCGAGATGTACCGCACCCCCTACTTCTGCCAGAAGGAAGACCACGCCAACTTCGCGCTGGCGGAGACGATCCCGGGGCCGAGCACGGAGGCGCTCGGCCGGGCCGCGAAGCAGGCCGGGGTGGCGGTGGTGGTCCCGATCTTCGAGCGCCGGGCGCCGGGCGTCTACCACAACAGCGCCGTGATCCTCGACGCCTCGGGCGCGGTCGCCGGCCTCTACCGCAAGATGCACATCCCGGACGACCCGCTCTTCTACGAGAAGTTCTACTTCGCGCCGGGCGATCTCGGCTTCCGCGCCTTCGACGTCGGCCCGGGACGGATCGGCACGCTGATCTGCTGGGACCAGTGGTACCCCGAGGGCGCGCGGCTCACGGCGCTGCGGGGAGCGTCGGTGCTGTTCTATCCCACGGCGATCGGCTGGCACCCGAGCGAGAAGGCGGAGCACGGCGTCTCACAGCGCTCGGCGTGGCAGACGATCCAGCGCTCGCACGCGATCGCGAACGGCGTCTACGTCGCGGTCGTGAACCGCGTGGGCCACGAGCGCCCCGCGGAGGGCGGCGACGGGCTCGAGTTCTGGGGCTCGAGCTTCCTCGCCGACCCGTTCGGGGTGGTGATCGCCGAGGCTTCCACCGACCGCGAGGAGATCCTGGTGGGCGAGGTGAGCCTGCCCCGCATCGACCAGGTGCGGACCCACTGGCCGTTCCTGCGCGACCGTCGCATCGACGCCTACGCGGGCATCGAGCGCCGCTTCATCGACGGCGAGTAGGCGAGTGGCGAGCCCCGCCCTCGATCCGGACGTACAGGCGTTCCGCATGCCGGCCGAGTGGGAGCCCCACGAGGCCACCTGGCTCGGCTGGCCGCACAACCTCTCCGACTGGCCGGGACGCTTCGCGCCGATCCCGTGGGTCTACGGCGAGATCGTGCGCAAGCTGGCCGAGGGCGAGCGTGTGCGCATCCTGGTGCCGTCGAAGGCGCACGAGGCCAAGGCGCGGCGAATCCTGGAACGGGTGGGCGCCGCCACCGAGCGCGTCGAGTTCTTCCGCTTCCCGAGCGACCGCGGCTGGACCCGCGACTTCGGACCGATCTGCGTCCGGCGCGAGCACCCGAAGCCCGAGGTGGCGGTGGCGCGCTTTCGCTTCAACGGCTGGGCCAAGTACCCGGACCACAAGAAAGACGACCAGATCGCGGAGCGCGCCGCGCGGGCCCTCGACCTGCGCCTGCGCCGAGCGGTCCACAAGGGCCGGCCGGTCGTGCTCGAGGGCGGCGCGCTCGACGTGTGCGGCAAGGGCACGATCCTGACCACCGAGGAGTGCCTGCTCGACCCCTTCGTGCAGGTGCGCAACCCCGGCTTCAAGCGCGCCGACTACGAGCAGGTGTTCCTGCGCGAGCTGGGGGCGAGTCACGCGATCTGGCTGGGCAAGGGAATCGCGGGGGACGACACCCACGGCCACGTGGACGATCTCTGCCGCTTCGTGAGCCCGAAGGCGATCGTGCTGTGCCGCGAGAAGGACCCGAAGGACGCCAACTACCGCGCGCTCGAGGAGAACCGCGAACGCCTCCAGGGAGCGCGCCTCGCCGACGGCTCGAAGCCCGAGGTGGCGGACCTGCCGATGCCGGCCCCGGTCGTGTTCGACGGCCGCCGCCTTCCCGCGAGCTACGCCAACTTCTACATCGCGAACGCCGCCGTGCTGGTCCCCACCTTCAACGACCCGAACGACCGCCTGGCCCTCGGAATCCTCGCAGAGCTCATTCCCGACCGCCCCGTCGTCGGCATCCACGCCGTCGAGCTCGTCTGGGGCCTCGGCACCCTCCACTGCCTGACCCAGCAGCAGCCTCGCTAACGCGGGGCGCGGGGGGTGTTCAAACCCCCCGCATGCCGGTCACGCCCTCGCCGGCCCTCTCTCCATTCTGTCTCCGGCCTCCGGGTCCTCTCGGGGCTCTCGGTCAGGTTGAATCTTGGCCTCGCCTCCGAACGCGGCGGCTCGGGAGGCCGCCTCAGGGCCGGATCGTGAAGTACTCCGGCCGCCCGCAGGGCTTGGCCTCGCCCTCGATCCGCGGCTCGACGCGCCACTTGCCGTACATGGACGTCCACGCGATCGAGGACCCCGCGACTGCGAGGCTGGCCTCGCGCGCCTTGCTCACGCGCCGCACGCGGTGGCCGTCCCGCTCGGACACCACGACCCGGGGCTCGGCGACGAGCACCTGGTAGCGCTGCCCGCGCGGGCCGAACACGTCGAACAGCAGCGTCGGCGCCGGGGCCTCGGGGTCACGGTCGCCCAGCTTGCCACGGAAGACCACGGCCGGAGCCAGGGCCGCCGAGACGCGCCTCGCGCTGAAGCGACCGCCGGTCTCGTCGAGCGCATGGACGTCGACCGAGCACGTCATGCTGCGATCCGTGCGCGCGGGGTCGAGGCCGGAGCCCAGGGCCGGCGCCGCCGTGAGCGCGAGTGCGAGTAGCAGGGTGGACATGGTAGCGGGACCTCCTTGGCTAGAACGGCACTCGCACGGCGTAGACGTTGCCGGTGTTCGATCCGACGATCACCAGCCCGTGCTGCCCGTCGAGGCTGGGGGCGCCGAGCTGGATCCCGGGCTCGAGCGCCAGCGTCGTCGGCGTGCCGGTCGAGACGTCGATCTGCACCAGGTTGCCGACGCCGTCGCCGACGTAGACGTGGTCGCTGCCCGGCTTCTGCAGCACCATGCTGGGGCTGGGGACGGACAGGGGCCCGAAGACGTTGAGGAAGCCGGTGCCGGTGTCGCGCTTGCCGTGGACCTTCCCGATGGTCGAGAAGTAGATGTTGTCGTTGCGCCTGTCCGGCCACACGAAGGACTTGACGGGCCCGTCTCCGGTGTTGACCGCGTAGCTGGTGCCGTCCATGTGCAGCGCGAAGAGCTGATCCGTGTTGTCGCCGAAGTAGAAACGGTTGTTGCGCAGCACGAGCGAGCCGTTGGAGCCGGAGCCCGCCGGCTTTGGGCTCCAGACGAGGCCCGTGCCGAAGGTGAGGTCGGGAGCGCCGCCAGCGCCCAGCGCCATCGCGTGGACGGTCTCGGTCGCGGACGACGTCAGGAAGAACACGCGGTTCCCGGCGTAGTCGACGACCGGCATGCCGAGCACGTTCCCCATCGCGGCGGTGCCGAGGGCGTCGAGGACGTTGCCGGTGGTCGGGTCGAACGCGTAGAGCTCGTTCGAACCGAGCCCCGCGTTGGTTCCCACCAGGAGCATGTCGTTGGCGCCCCCGAAGTTCTTGAAGATGCCGGCCGGCTGCGACTGCGCGCCGCCGAGGTGGGGCAGCGCGGTCCCGACGGTCGTGTTGCGCGACCAGACGACGTTGCCGGTTCTCCCGTCCAGGGAGTGGAGCCCGCCCGAGTTCGTGCCGAGGTACACCCGCCAGCCCTCCGGGCGGGGGACTGCGGCCGAGCGGTTGTTGGTCTGCCCCACGGCGACCGGGTTCCACGTGCTCGGCCACATGCCGCCCGACGCCGTTCGCTGCAGGGCATGCACCACCCCGATCGTGTCGGTGACGTAGATCGCGTCGCCGCCTACGGTGGGCGGGACGAGGATCGTCGTCGGCGACGTGAACTTCCAGGCGACGCTCCCGGCGGTGCTGAAGGGGGTCCCCTTGATCTGGCCGATCTGCGTGCTCGTGCCGCCGGGGTACTGTGCGAACACCGAGTAGCAGTAGACCCAGCCCAGAGTCAGGTTGGCGTGCTGGTAGAACTGGGTCGAGCCGGGCGCGGCGGGTGTCACGTTCGCCACGAGACTGCCGGCGGTGTCCGAGGGAGGGAAGCCGCACGACGTACCGAAGTTCGCCCGGATCATGACGTTGTACGGGGCGGTGGCCGCGGCCGGCACGCGCCACTGCAAGCGCGCAAGGCCGTTGGTCGCCCCGTGCGGCGACACGCTGCCCGACACCGCCGACAGGAATTGCACGCCGGGTCGCTCGGCGAAGGTCGGATGATCGTCGTCGAGGATCGTCACGGTGGCGGAAGGCTTCCCGATCGTCGCGTTCACCGGGTTCTCGAGCACCACGAAAAAGGTCTCGTCCAACTGCGAGGTGTTCCACTCCGGCGTGCCGTCACTCTGGACCAGCACGCTGATGGGCTTCGGCGTGCCGTCGCCGAGGTTCCATGTGAGCAGGGTCGGGCCGACGGGAACGAAGTCGAGCCCCCCCAGGGCGGTCCCCTCCCGCGTGGACCACTGAACGCTGGTCACGCCGCTCGGGTTGGGCACCGAGATCGACACGGACAGGCTGACCACCACCGTTCCGCCGGTGCCTTCGACCACGCGCGAGTCCGGGGTTATCGCCAGCGTGATCTGGGCAGGCGCCGACGCCGCGCCCGCCAAGAGCAGCGCAACGAGCGTCCCGGTGAGCGGCATCAGACCACGTGTCATCGCATCCCTCCTGTCGCAGTCAGGGGTCTGGTCTTGGATCCTGGCGTCGCCCGCCAAACGCACTGGCTCGGTGGCGGCCTCATGGCCGGATCGTGAAGAACTCCGGCTTGCCGCAGGGCTCGTTCGCGCCCTCGATCCTCGGCTCGACACGCCACCGGCCGTACATGGACGTCCAGGCGATCGACGAGCCGGCCACCGCCATCGTCGCCTGGCGAATCCGGCTGGTCCGTTCGAACCGGTGTCCGCCCCGCTCCTGGACGACGACGCGCGGAGTCGCCACCAGCACCTGATAGCGCTGGCCGCGCGGGTTGAAGACGTCGAACACCAACGTCGGTGCGTCCTGCTCCCGCGACGACAGCTTGCCGCTGAACACGACAGCCGGCGCCACTGCGGCGGAGACCCGGCGCGCCGAGCGCGATTCGCCCTGGCTGTCCAGGGCGTGCACACCCACCGAGCAGGCGACCTGCCGTCCGGACGACCGGTCGTCCTGCGAGGCGGAGTTCACCGGTGCGACGAGCGTGGCCGAGGCAAGTGCGAGGATCAGGGGCTTCATCGGGATCCCTCCAGGCTAGAACGGCACGCGCACGGCATGGATCGTCCCGGTCGACGAGCCCACGATGAGCAGGTTGTTCGGGCCGTCGAGGCTCGGCGCGCCGATCTGGACGCCAGGCCCCTCCAGCAGCAGGGGCGTGACAGCCTGCGTCACCACGTCGATCTGCACCAGGTTCCCGTTGCCGTCGCCGACGTAGATGCAGTCCGTGCCGGGCCGCTGCAGCACCATCGAGGGGCTCGTCACCGGCACGAACCACAGCGGCGACAGTGCCGCCCCGGTGTCGCGAAACGCCTGCACTTTGCCGTTGGTCGCGAAGTACAAGCGATCGTCTCGCCGGTCCGGCCACAGGAAACCCTTGACCGGGCCGTCGCCAGTCGGGGCGTTGTAGCTCGCTCCCGAGACCAGGTCGAGCGCGAACACCTGGCTGAGCGTGTCGCCGAAGATCACGCGGTTGCCGCGCAGCACGGGTGATCCGTTCGAGCCGAGGAAGGCATGCGGGTTGGGACTCGGCAGGGTCGCCAGTGTCAGCGTCGGCGTGCCGATGGGCCCCAGGTTGAGGCCGTAGAACGTGGCCGAGGAGGCGTTGGTCAGGAAGTACACTCGATTGCCGGGGTAGTCGACGACGGCCATGCCGTTGACGCTGCCCATCTGTCCATGCACGTACTCCGGTCCCTGGGTGTTGCCGGTGGCGGGGTCGAGGGCGAAGAACTTGTTCGAGCCCCCGTTGTTCGTCCCCACCAGGAGCATGTCGTTGTTGCCACCCCAGGCCTTGAACAAGCCGGCCGGGGGCGCTTGCACGCCCCCGACGTTCGGCAGCGCGCTCGAGAAGGCTGCGCTTCGCGACCAGACCAAGTGGCCGAAGCGTGCGTCCACCGCGTGCACGCCGCCGCCGTCCGTGCCGAGGAAGAGGCGCCAGCCCCCGTTCGTTGGAACGACGGCCGAGCGGTGCTGCGTCGGCGCGCCGAGCGCCACGGGATTCCAGCCCGAAGGCCAGGCGCCGCCCGTCGGACCCCGCTGCATCGCGTGGACCGCGCCGAGGTTGTCGACAGTGTAGATGGCGTCCGCGCCAACGGTGGGAGGAACGACGCTCGCCGACCCCGAGGTGTAGGTCCAGGCGACGTCGCCTCCGGCGCTGAACGGAGTCGCCTTGATCTGGGCCACCTCCGGCGTGGTGCCACCGCTGTAGACCGTGAAGACCGAGTAGCAATGCGGCGTGTCGAGCGCCAGGTTGGAGTGCGTGAAGCTCTGGACCATGCCGTAGGGCAGGCCACCGAGGCTCGTGCCGCCGAGGCCGTCTGTGGTGTTGACCGGGAAGGTGCACGCCGCGCCGATGAACCAGCGCACGACCACCTGGAGCACCGGGGACTGGGCCCCCGGCGTGCGCCAGAGCAGCTTGTTTTGGCCGTTGCCAGGGCCGTGGGGCGAGGCGCTGCCCGAGACGGCGGAGAGAAACTGGACCCCCGGAAACTGGCTCGCTGCGGGGTGATCGTCGTCGAGCAGTGTGACCGTCCCCCGGCCCTTCTGGATCGTCGCGTTGGCCGACGGGTTGCTCAGCTCGACGAAGAACACCTCGTCCTGCTTGAGCGTGGAGCTCCACTCGTCGACGGTGTCGCCCAGGATCGGGACGTCGATGTACTTCACGGACTCGAAGGTCGAGAACGTGAGGGAGCCGGTGGCCGGCGTGTAGTCGCTTCCGGGGGTCGCTGAGCCTGCCAGCGTCGTGTAGTCGACAGTCACGGGTGCTGCGGGTGCGGCCGGAAGGCTCACCTGGACCTGCAGGACCGTGGGGCCGTTGAACTCGACTCTGCGCACATCGGCAACCGCGAGTGGGTTCTGGGCTAGCGCCGTGGACGCGCCTGCAAGCAGAACCAGCGTCAGTGCTTGTGTGACCCTCGACACGCGCCGCGTCATCCCTTGCTCCTCCGTCCGCCACCCGGTGGGCGCCGAAATCGGCCAAGGCCGACCGGAACCCTGCCGTCCCGGACCCGCCGGCGGCCGTCCTGCACCCCGCCGTGACCGGAATCCCGTCCCGGGATCCGCGTCGCACGGGGACGGTGCAATCGCCGGGCCGGGTCCGCGCGGGGTGTGAGCGGGATCAGCCGGCTCGACGCCGGCCGCCGGGGTGTGGCAACAGCGGAGCCAGAAAACGGCCCGTGTAGCTTGCGCGAACCGCGGCGACCTGCTCCGGCGTGCCTTCGGCGACGACCTTGCCGCCGGCGTCGCCGCCTTCCGGGCCCATGTCGATC
>CAZMRX010000020.1:0-27905 GCA_964568755.1 uncultured Acidobacteriota bacterium
ACACCGAGGGCGAGCCGACGCGCGTCGTGATCGCGGGCTGGCCGCAGCCGGCCGGGGCGACGATGGCCGAGCGGCGCGCGTTCCTGCTGCGGCACCAGGACCGGCTGCGGCAGGCCGTCGTCTGCGAGCCGCGCGGGCACGACGCGATCGTGGGCGCGCTGCTGACGCCGCCCTGCGAGCAAGGCTCCGCGGCCGGCGTCGTCTTCTTCAACAACGCGGGCGCTCTCGGCATGTGCGGCCACGGCCTCATCGGCGTGGTGCGGACGCTCGAGCACCTCGGGCGGCTCGCGACCGGCGGGCTGCGCATCGACACGCCCGTCGGCAGCGTCTTTGCCGAGCTCGAAGCAGACGGCGCCGTCACGATCGAGAACGTGCCGGCCTACTGCCACGCCCAGGGCGTCGCTCTGGAGGTGCCAGGCCTCGGCCGCGTCCAAGGCGACGTCGCGTGGGGCGGGAACTGGTTCTTCCTGACCGAGCTCCAGGCGCCGGCGCTCGAGCTCGCGAACGTCGCGGCCCTCACCGACGCGACCACGCGCATTCTCGCCGCCCTGCGCTCCCTGGGCGTCACGGGCCGGGACGGCGAGGCGATCGACCACGTCGAGCTCTTCGGCCCGCCGCGCCGCAGCGACGCCGACTCGCGCAACTTCGTGCTCTGCCCCGGCCTCGCGTACGACCGCTCCCCCTGCGGCACCGGCACGTCGGCGAAGCTGGCCGCGCTCGCCGCGCGCGGCAAGCTCGCGCCCGGCCGGCGCTGGCGGCAGGAGAGCATCACCGGGTCGCTGTTCGAGGGCTGGCTCGAGGACAGGCAGGGCGTGCTCGTCCCGCACATCCGCGGCCGTGCCTACGTCACGGGGCGCGCGACGCTGCTCTTCGACGCGTCCGATCCGTTCCGCGAGGGCTTCACGGCCGCCCGGTGAGCTCCTCGCCCTCGGTGATCGTCGTCGGCGCCGGGGTCGTGGGCGCCGCGTGCGCCGAGGCGCTCGCCGAGGCGGGCTGCCGCGTCAGCGTCCTCGACGCCGCCTTCCCCGGGGCGGGCGTGACCGGGGCCGCCATGGGCCACCTGGTGGTGATGGACGACTCGGACGCGCAGTTCGCGCTCACCTCGTACTCGCGCCGGCTGTGGACCGAGCGCGCCCCCTCGCTTCCGCCCGAGCTCGAGGACGACGCCTGCGGGACGCTCTGGGTCGCCGCGGACGAGGAGGAGATGGCACACGTCCGAGCCAAGGCCGCCTACTACCGGGAGCGCGGCGAGGCGGCGGAGGTGCTCGATGCCGAGGCGTTGCGCGACGCCGAGCCGCAGCTTCGGCCGGGACTGACGGGCGCTCTGCGCGTGCCGGGCGACCGCGTCGTCTACCCGCCGGCGGCTGCGCGCTGCTTCCTCGAGGGCGCCCGCGCGCGCGGCGCGACGCTCGAGACCGGCGCGGCCGTGGACGAGATCGCGCCGGGGCGCGTGCGCAGCTCCTCTGGCTGGCGCGAGGCCGACCTCGTCGTGAATGCCGCCGGGCCGGAGGCGCCGCGGCTCACCCCCGGGCTACCGGTCGCGCCGCGCAAGGGGCACCTCGTCATCACCGACCGCTACCCGGGCTTCCTGCGCCACCAGGTGGTGGAGCTCGGCTACCTCAAGAGCGCGCACAGGCTCACGCGCGAGTCGGTGGCGATGAACGTCCAGCCGCGCAAGACCGGGCAGCTGCTGGTCGGGTCGTCGCGCGAGCTCGTCGGCTGGGACGCGTCGATCAACCGCGCGCTGCTCGCGCGCATGCTGCGGCGCGCGGCGGAGTTCCTCCCGGGCCTGCCGCGGCTCGACGCGCTGCGAACCTGGACCGGCTTCCGACCGGCGACCCCGGACAAGCTCCCGCTCGTCGGGATGTGGGAGCAAGGCCTGTGGATCGCGGCCGGCCACGAGGGGCTGGGCGTCACCACCGCGCCCGGCACGGCGCGGCTGCTCGCCGATCTCGTCCTGGGCAGGACGCCGGCCGTGGATCCCACCCCGTACGACCCGCGCCGGAGCATGCCGGCCCATGACTGAGCGCGCGCGTGTGACGATCGACGGGCGCACGGTCGAAGCCGAGCCCGGCACGAGCCTGCTCGCCGCGATCTGGAACGACGGCGGGCGCGCGATGCGCACGTCCGTGACGGGCGAGCCCCGAGGGCCGCTGTGCGGGATGGGCACGTGCTTCGAGTGCCGCGTCAGCGTGGACGGCCGGCCGCACGTTCGGTCGTGCCTCACGCCGGTGCGCGACGGGATGGCGGTGAGCCTGCGGGCGGCGGGCCTGCCGAGCGACAGCACGTTGCCGCAGCCGAGTCCCCAGGGCTCCGCGCCGGAGCCGCTCGCGGCCGAGGTGGTGGTGGTGGGGGGCGGACCGGCGGGGCTCGCCGCCGCCGTCCACGCCGCGGAGGCGGGCGCCCGGACGCTCGTCGTCGACACGGGCCAGCGGCCGGGCGGGCAGATCTGGCGCCACCGCGCCGAGCCGCCCGCGGCTGCGAGCGCGTGGATCGCCCGCCTCGCCCGCGCGCGGGCTTCGTCGCTTCGGGGGGCCACGGTCGTCGACGCCGTGCCGGGCGAGCTCTTGATCGAGCACGACGGCCTGGCCCGGTGCGTGCGCTTCGACCGCCTCATCCTCGCCACGGGCGCACGCGAGCGCTTCCTCCCATTCCCTGGATGGACGCTCCCGGGTGTCGTCGGCGTGGGCGGCATCCAGGCGATGCTCAAGGCCGGCGCGCGCGTGTCGGGAATGCGCGTCGTCGTCGCGGGCTCGGGCCCGCTGCTCGTCGCCGTGGCCGCCGCCCTGGCGCAGGCAGGCGCGCGCCTCGCCGGCGTCGCCGAGCAGGCGCCGCTCGGACGGCTCGCGGCCTTCGGCGCGGGGCTCTGGCGTGCGCCGCGCAAGATCGCCGAGGGGCTCGGCTACGGCGCGCAGCTCGCCGGCGTCCGCTACCGCGCCGGGTCCTGGGTCCAGGAGGTCCGCCAGCAGGGCGGTGGGTTGCGCGCGACGCTGACCGAGGGACGGCGCACCTGGGACTGGGACTGCGACGTCCTCGCCTGCGGCTACGGCCTCGTGCCGAACCTGGAGCTGCCGCGGCTGCTCGGCTGCGAGACCGCTGCCGAGCGCGTCCTGCTCGGCGCCGCGCAGGAGACGAGCGTGCCGGGCGTCTTCGCCGCGGGAGAGCTCGGCGGAGTCGCCGGCGTGGATCACGCCCTCGCGAGCGGGGCGATCGCCGGGCTGGCGGCAGCCGGCCGAGACATCCCGGGGCCGCTCTTGCGTCGGCGCGACCGCGAGCTCGCCTTCGGAGCGCGGCTCGACCGCGGCTTCGCGCTGCGCGACGAGCTGCGCCGTCTGGCGCGTCCCGACACACCGGTGTGCCGCTGTGAGGACATCGTCCACGCCCGCCTCGTGGGGCTCGCCTCGTCTCGCGAGGCCAAGCTCGCGACCCGCGCCGGCATGGGTCCGTGCCAGGGCCGCGTCTGCGGGCCGGCGCTCGGCTTCGTCCACGGCTGGCTCGACGGCACGCCGCGGCCCCCGCTCGCCCCCACGACCCTCGCCGTGCTCGCGCAGGGCTCCGGAACGCCTGCGGCGGGCCTCGGCGACGGCAAGCTGTAGTAGCCTGCGGGCGGAGGCCGAGCATGAAGTGGCAGGGCGTCATTCCCGCGATCACGACACCGTTCAAGCCGGACTACTCGGTCGATGCCGACCTGCTCGTGAAGCAGGTGGACGCGCTCGTGCGGGCCGGCTGCACCGGGATCGTGGCGCTCGGCTCGCTCGGCGAGGGCGGCTCCTTGACCTTCGACGAGAAGAAGGCCGTGCTGCGCCTGTGCAAGGAGGCCCTCAAGGGACGCGCCAGCCTCGTGGCCGGGGTCGCGGCGCTCACGACCGACGAGGCCTGTCGGCTGGCCGAGCTCGGACGCGAGCAGGGGGCCGACGGGCTGATGGTGCTGCCGCCCTACGTGTACAAGGGCGACTGGCGCGAGACACGCTCCCACTTCGCGGCGGTGGTGTCCGAGACGGCGCTGCCGTGCATGCTCTACAACAACCCGATCGCCTACGGCACCGACATCCTGCCCGAGCAGGTGCTCGAGCTGGCGGAAGCGCTCCCCAACCTGCTGGCGGTCAAGGAGTCGAGCGCGGACATCCGTCGCGTCACCGCGCTGCGGGCGCTGGCCGCAGACAAGCTCGCGGTGCTCGTGGGCGTCGACGACCTGATCGTCGAGGGCATCGCGGCCGGCGCCGTCGGCTGGATCGCGGGCCTCGCCGACGCGCTGCCAGCCGAGTCGGTACGGCTCTTCGACCTGGCCGTCGCGGGCCAGGCCGCGGAGGCCCGGACGCTCTACGAGTGGTTCCTGCCCCTGCTGCGGCTCGATACCGTGCCGAAGTTCGTCCAGCTGATCAAGCTGGTGCAGGCCCAGACCGGCCTGGGCTCCGAGGTCGTGCGGCCGCCGCGGCTCATCCTGACGGGCGCGGAGCGCGAAGCCGCGCTGGGCCTGATCCGGCGCTCGCTGGCACGTCGGCCACCGCTCGGCTGAGCTAATATGGCCGGGACGATGAAGGAGATGCCGCCCGACGCGCGCGTATTCGTGGCCGGGCACCGCGGTCTCGTCGGCTCGGCCGTGGTGCGGCGCCTCGAGCAGGAGGGCTTCAGCCGCGTCCTCACCGCCACGCGCGAGCAGCTCGACCTGCGCGACCAGGCGGCGGTCAACTACTGGTTCCGCGCCAACCGCCCCGAGTACGTGGTGCTGGTGGCGGGCACGGTCGGCGGCATCCTGGCGAACTCGACGCGCCCGGCCGAGTTCATCTACGACAACATGATGATCCACGCGACGGTGGTGCACGCCGCGCACCTGTTCCCGGTGAAGCGACTGCTCTACCTGGGCAGCTCCTGCATCTACCCGCGCGAGAGCCCGCAGCCGATGAAGGAAGAGCACCTGCTGTCGGGCCTGCTCGAGCCCACCAACGAGTCGTACGCGATCGCCAAGATCGCGGGGATCAAGCTGTGCCAGGCGTACCGCAAGCAATACGGCTGCGACTTCATCTCGGCGATGCCCACGAACCTCTACGGCCCCAACGACAACTTCGACCTCTCGAGCTCGCACGTGCTGCCGGCCCTGATCCGCAAGTTCCACGACGCGAAGACGGAGGGGCGCAGCGAGGTCGCGATCTGGGGCACCGGCTCGCCGCGGCGCGAGTTCCTGCACGTGGACGACCTGGCCGACGCCTGCGTGTTCCTGATGCGCCGCTACGACGCGGCCGAGCACATCAACGTCGGCACCGGCGAGGACCTGACGATCCGCGAGCTCGCCGAGACGGTCCGCGACATCGTCCACCCGCAGGCCCAGCTGGTGTTCGACCCGACCAAGCCCGACGGCACTCCGAGAAAGCTGCTCGACGTCTCGCGGCTGCACGCGCTCGGCTGGCGCCACCGCGTCGAGCTCCGCGAGGGCATCGCCTCGTCCTACCGCTGGTTCCTCGACAACCACGCGACGGCCCGCGGCGCCGAGAAGGGCGCGGCGGCCTGAGCGCGCGGGCGCGAGCGAGCCGCCCGGTGCCCGAGGAGCGAGCGGCCTGATGACCGTCCTGGTCACCGGCGGCGCCGGCTACATCGGCAGCGTCTTCGTCGAGCGCCTGCTGGCCGCGGGCGGGCAGGCCGTGGTGCTCGACGACCTCTCGCGCGGCCACCGCGCGGCCGTCCACCCGCAGGCCGCCTTCTACCAGGGCCGCACCGGCGACCGCGACCTCGTGGCGCGGATCGCGCGCGAGCATGCCCTCCACGCCTGCGTCCACTTCGCGGCGTTCGCCTACGTCGGAGAGTCGGTCGCGGAGCCCGGCCGCTACTTCGACAACAACTTCACCCAGGCGCAGGTGTTGTTCGAGGCGCTGCTCGCGGCGGGCGTGACGCGCGTCGTCTTCTCCTCCACCTGCGCCAGCTACGGCGTGCCGCGCGAGGTGCCGATCCCCGAGGGCCACTCGCAGTGGCCGGTCAACCCTTACGGCTGGTCGAAGCTCTTCGTGGAGCGGCTGCTCGAGAGCTTCGACCGCGCCCACGGCCTGCGCTTCGCGGCTCTCCGCTACTTCAACGCCGCCGGCGCCACCGCGGGAGCAGGCGAGCACCACGATCCCGAGACCCACCTCGTCCCGCTCGCGCTGCGCGCGGCGACCGGAAGCGGCCCGGCCCTCAAGGTCTTCGGCTCCGACTACGACACGCCGGATGGCACCGCGATCCGCGACTACGTCCACGTGGCCGACCTCGCCGACGCGCACCTTCTGGCGCTCGATCACCTGCGCCGCGGCGGCGAGTCGCTCGCCCTCAACCTCGGCACCGGCACCGGCCACTCCGTGCTCGAGGTGATCGAGTCGGTGAGACGTGTGACCGGCCGCGACGTGCCGTTCGAGCGCGCCCCGCGCCGGGAGGGGGACCCGCCGCGACTGGTCGCCGACGCCGCGCGCGCCCGCGCGGTGCTGGGCTGGACCCCACAGCACCCGTCGCTCGACGCGATCGTGCGCTCGGCCTGGGACTGGATGCAGGCCCACCCCGACGGCTACGACCGCTGAGGCACCCCGGCCGCCGGGGGCCGGGTGGTACGATCGGCGCCGATGCTCCCATTTAGCTTGAGATTACTCAGCATATTGAGTAATTTTGCTCAATGCCATGAGTAGACGAAGGCGGTACATGCGCGCGCAGGCGGCCCAGCTGGGGCGGCGCCTGGCCGAGCCGCGGCGCTTCCTGCACCCCGACCGAAAGCTGCTCGTGGGTGAGAGCGGCGTACCCCTGGAGGAGTTTCTCACCCGACCTGTCGAGCACTGGCTGCGCCGCTAGCCCTCGTGCGAGGAACCTCGGGAGTCCGCCGACGCCAGCCGGCGGGCGGCGGCGTGGTCGGCGATCCACAGGCCGGCGCGCGCGAGCTGGGCGGGGACCGCAGCGATGTCCAGCGGGCCCTCGAGGGCGCGAACGAGCGCGTCGGCTTTCCCGGCGCCGCTCACGAGCACCAGGACCTGCCGCGCCTGTTCGATCACCGGCGGCGTGATCGTGAGGCGCGGGTTCGGGGGCTTGGGGCCGGTCGCCACGACGACACGGGCCTGCCGCTCGCCGAGCGCAGGCGAGCCGGGGAAGAGCGAAGCGGTGTGGCCGTCCTCGCCCAGGCCGAGCAGGAGCAGGTCGAGGGGGTCCGGCAGGAGCCCGCCGTAAGCACGTGCCGCCTGCGCGAGCTCGGCGGCATCGGTGAGGTCCGTGGCATCGACGAGCATCGAGTGGACGCGTTCGAGCTGCTGCGGCCGGCCGGCGAACAGCGTCTCGCGCGCGCCGCGGTAGTTGCTCTCGGAGTGGTCGAGCGGGACCGCGCGCTCGTCGCCGAAGTACCAGGAGATGGCCCCCCACGGCAGGGCGGCCGACAGCGCCGAGGTCCCGAGCACCTCGTAGGTCGCGCGCGGGGTCGAGCCGCCGGCGAGCGCCACGCTGCAGCCCCCGCGCGCGGCGACCGACGCGCGCGTCAGCTCCACGATCCGCTCGGCGGCGCGGCGCGCCAGAGCGCGCGCGTCCGGGACGACGACGAGCCCCGGCCTCACCGCGCGCCGGCGAGCGGGCGCCAGCGCCGGCCGTCCTGCCGGAGCAGCCGCTCCGCCTCGCGCGGACCGTCGCTGCCGCCGGCGTAGGCGGAAGGCTCCTCGGTCGAGCCCTGCCAGCCGGCGAGCAGCGGCTCGACGAGCGACCACGCCTGCTCGTCGCCGTCGCGGCGCGCGAAGAGCGTGGCGTCGCCGCGCATCGCGTCGAGCAGCAGCTTCTCGTAGGCCTCGCCGGGAGCGCGGCGGAAGGCCTCCTCGTAGGAGAAGTCCATCGTCACGCTGCCGACCGTCAGGTCGTCGCCGGGGACCTTGCTCGCGACCTTGAGCGTGATGCCCTCGTCGGGCTGGATCCGCAGCACCAGCACGTTCGGCTCGATCAGCTGGCACACGTCCTCGCGGCCGAACAGGCAGAACGGGATCTGCTGGAAGTGCACCGAGATCTCGGTCGTGCGCCGCGCCAGTCGCTTGCCGGCTCGGATGTAGAACGGCACCCCCTGCCAGCGCCAGTTGTCGACGTGCAGCCGCAGCGCCGCGTAGGTGGGCGTGCGCGAGCCCGCGGCAACGCCCTGCTCCTCGCGGTAGCCCTGGTACTGCCCGTGGACGGCGTCCTGCGCCTCGAGCGGCCGGACCTGTCGCAGCAGCTTCAGCTTCTCGTCACGCACGTCGTCGGCCGCGAAGGTCGCCGGCAGCTCCATCGCCACGAGCGCCATCAGCTGCAGCAGGTGGTTCTGCATCACGTCGCGCACGACGCCGGTGGCGTCGTAGAACTTGCCGCGGCGCTCGACGCCGATCTCCTCGGCCATCGTGATCTGGACGTGGTCCACGTACTTGCGGTTCCACAGCGGCTCGAAGATCGAGTTTCCGAAGCGGAACACCAGGATGTTCTGGACCGTCTCCTTGCCCAGGTAGTGGTCGATGCGAAACGTCTGGCGCTCGTCGAGGACGCTCGCCACCAGCCGGTTCAGCTCGCGCGCGGAGGCGAGGTCGCGGCCGAACGGCTTCTCGATCACCACGCGCGACCACGGCGTGCCGTTCGGAGGGTGGAGCAGGCCGGCCTCGCGCAGCCCGGTCAGGATCGGCGGGAACTGGGCCGGCGGCACCGCGAGGTAGAAGAGCCGGTTGCCCCGGGTGGCGCGCGCCTGCTCCGCGGCCTCGATCTTCGCGCGCAGCGCCGCGAACGCCTCGGGCTTCGTGTAGTCGCCGGCGACCGTGTCCACGTTCGCGGCGAAGGCGTTCCAGGCGGATGCGTCGGCCGGCTTGCCGGAGAAGCGCTCGACCGACTGCCGCAGCTGCTCACGGTACGCCTCGGCCGCGCCGACCGAGGTGCTGGTGGCGACCAGGCCGAAGGGCGAGGGCAGCTCGCCGTTCGTGGAGAGCTCGTAGAGCGCCGGCACGATCTTCCGGTGCGCGAGATCGCCGGTGGCCCCGAACAGCACGAGCGTGCACGGGTCCGGGGGACGGGCCGGGACGCTGGCGGGGGTGCTGGACGCCGCGACGTGGAGGGGAGATTCCATGTGGGCTTATCGTCCCACGGGTCGGGGTCGCCGTGAGCGGGAGCACAAAGCGACACGACGCGGGAAGTGCACGACCGGATGCAGCGTAACGGGGCGGACGAAACGGAACGAAGCGAGAAGGGCCAGGGTTCTCTGGGCCGGCCCTTCGGGGGGTTGAGCGCCCCCCGTGCCCCCGCTAGAGGCCGTACGGCCAGCGCTCGGGCCGCGACAGCATCGAGTTGGCCTCGTCGTCGTTCCTGAAGCGCTCCTTGATCGGGTCCCAGTGCAGCGTGCGCTTCGTCTTCATCGCGATGTGGTGCAGCAGGCACGCGGAGCAGGAGCGGTGGGCCACCTCGACAGGGGCGATCGGCTGCTGCCGCGAGCGCACGCAGTCGAGCCAGTTGCCGTGGTGGTCCTTGCTCTCGTAGAGGTGGATCTCGTTCGGCCCGATCGTCGAGGTGATGATCTTCGGGTCGCTCGCCTGCAGCGCGGTGGCGTCCTTCAGCTTGGCCACGGGGTCGCTCGCGGTCACCCGCTCGTTGCCGCGCGAGACGAAGATCCAGCCCTCGGTGCCCTCGAACCTGATCCCGTTCGGGAACTCGCCGCTCACGATCATCCGCACGCCGTCCGCGTAGAGCGCCTCGGTCCGGAACGGCCCGTGCACGTCCCACAGCCCGCTCTTCGGGAACTCCGCGGTCCCCTTGATCTCGACGGGCCCGGTGTACTCCGTCCCCATTGCCCAGTGCGCGCTGTCGATGTGGTGGGCGCCCCAGCCGGTGATCATGCCTGCGCCGAATTGCTCGCAGCGGAGCCAGCCCGGCCGGTCATAGCCCTCCTGAGGGTGGACGCGCTTCTCCGTGTAGTAGGCCCAGGGCGTCGAGCCCAGCCACATCTCGTAGTTCAGGTTCTTCGGGACCGGCATCTCCGGCTCTTCGTCGCCCGAGGGGTCGCCGGGGAGGCCGACGGACACGGTCTTGAGCTGGCCGATGCGCCCGTTGCGCACCAGCTCCGCCGCGTAGCGGAACTGCGCCGCCGAGCGCTGCTGGCTGCCGATCTGGAAGATGCGCCCGGTGCGGTGCACGGCGTTGCTGAGCGCGCGGCCCTCGGCGATCGTGAGCGAGGCCGGCTTCTGCAGGTAGACGTCCTTGCCCGCTTCGACTGCAGTGATCGCGACGAGCGCGTGCCAGTGGTCCGGCGTGCTGATCACGACCGCGTCCACGTCCTTGTTCCGGAGCAGCTCCTTGTAGTCGAGGTAGCCCGTGACGCCGTCGTACGGCTGGCCGGTCTTCTTCGCGTAGTAGCCGTTCACGAGCGTCTTCGCGTCCTCCATGCGCCGGCTGTCGAGGTCGCACACGGCCGTGATCCGGGCGTGGTCGTACTTCCAGATCCCCGGCATGTCGTGGCCGCGCGAGATGCGCCCGGTGCCGATCGCCCCGACGTTGATGCGGTTGCTCGGCGAGGTCGCGCCGAAGACGGACGCGGGCACGATCGCGGGGAAGCCGGCCGCGACGACGGAGGAGGCGCCCAGTCCGCGCGCCGTCATGCGGAGCGCCCTGCGGCGCGAGATCTCGTTCCTGCGTGCCATCGTCCGGTCCCTCCTGGATTCGATCGCATGAGCCTACGCCAGCGAGTCCCGGTTGTCTCGCGCTCCTTGCCAGGCGGCGAGGGCTCGGTGAGAATGCGCCCGAAGCGATGGAGCGGGCCTTCACGATCGGCGTCGACTACGGCACGAGCTCGGTCCGGGCGCTGGTCGTCGACTGCGCGGACGGCCGCGAGCTGGGCACCGCTGTCTTCGACTACCCCTCGGGCGAGCAGGGGGTGCTGCTCGACCCCAGGGACCCGCATCTCGCCCGCCAGAACCCCGCCGACTACGTGCTCGGGCTGGAGCGGGCCGTGGCGGCGGCGCTCACGTCGGCCGAGACGGAGGCCGGGTTCTCGCGGCAGGCCGTGATCGGCATCGGCGTCGACACGACCGGCTCGACACCGATCCCGGTGGACCGGGAGAACCGGCCGCTGGCGCTCGACCCGAAGTGGAGAGAGAACCTCGCGGCCCACGCCTGGCTGTGGAAGGACCACACCGGGGCCGACGAGGCCGCGGCGATCACGAGCACCGCCCGCGAGCACGCACCGCAGTACCTCGCCCCGATCGGCGGCGTCTACTCGTCCGAGTGGTTCTGGTCGAAGATCTGGCATTGCCTGAAGGTCGCCCCGGACGTCTTCGACGCGGCCTGGAGCTGGGTCGAGCTCGCCGACTTCGTCCCGGCCGTGCTCGCGGGTGTCGACGACCCGCGCCGGGTCGAGCGCGGTGTGTGCGCCGCGGGCCACAAGGCCCTGTACTCGGCCGCCTGGGGCGGGCTGCCGTCGAAGGAGTTCCTGGCCCGCCTGGATCCGAGGCTCGCGGCGCTGCGCGACCGGCTCTACGACGAAGCCCACGGGCTCGATCGCCCGGCGGGCCGGCTGTGCACGGAGTGGGCCTCGCGCCTGAGCCTGCCCGAAGGCATCCCGATCGCGATGGGGGCCTTCGACGCGCACCTGGGCGCGGTGGGCGCCGGCGTCACGGCCGGCACGCTGGTGAAGATCATCGGCACCTCCACCTGCGACTGCGCGGTGCTGCCCGGGCGGGACGCGGCGCCCGACGTGCCGGGCATCTGCGGCATCGTGCCGGGCTCGATCCTGCCGGGCTACCACGGGATCGAGGCCGGCCAGTCGGCGGTGGGCGATCTGCTGCGCTGGTGGGTCGAGGTGGTGTGCGAGGGCGACGCGGCGCTGCACGCGCGGCTCTCCGCCGAGGCCGCCCGGCTGCGGGCCGGCGAGTCGGGCCTGGTGGCGCTCGACTGGAACAACGGCAACCGCACGATCCTCGTCGACCCGCGTCTCACGGGCCTGATCCTGGGTCAGACGCTGCACACGACGCGGGCCGAGGTCTACCGCGCCCTCGTCGAGGCGACCGCCTTCGGCGCGCGAGCCATCGTCGAGCGCCTTCGCGAGCATGGCGTCGCGGTCGAGCGAATCGTCTGCTGCGGCGGCATCGCGGAGAAGAACGACGTCTTCATGCAGATCTACGCCGACGTGCTGGGCCGCCCGATGCTGGTGGCCGGCTCGGCGCAGACGCCCGCGCTCGGATCGGCCGTCGCCGCGGCCGTCATCGCCGGCGCAGCGGCGGGAGGTCACGCCAGCTTCGAGGCGGCGCAGGCGAGCATGACCCGCCTCGCCGCACGGCGCTTCGACCCCGACCCAAAGGCGGTGCGCGCCTACGACACGCTCTACGCGATCTACCGCGAGCTCCACGACAGCTTCGGCGGCGTCCCCGGGGCGAAGGCGCACATCCCGACGCTGATGAAGCGCCTGCTCGCCCTGCGGGGTCAGGCCTCGGCTTGAGGCACCCATGAGCCGAGCGACGGCGCGCCTGCGCGAGCAGGTCTACCGGGCGAACATGGAGCTGGCCGGCAGCGGCCTCGTCTCGGGCACGTTCGGCAACGTGTCCGGCGTCGATCGCGCCGCGGGGCTCTTCCTGATCAAGCCGAGCGGCGTGCCGTACGCCGGGCTCACGCCGGCGCAATTGGTGCCGATCTCGCTCGCCACCGGCGAGGTGATCGGACGCGGCCTGCGGCCCTCCTCGGACACACCGACGCACCTCGAGCTCTACCGCGCGTTTCCCGGCTGCGGCGGCATCGTGCACACCCACTCGGAGAACGCCACGGCGCTCGCACAGGCCGGTCTCGCGGTCCGCTGTCTCGGGACCACGCACGCCGACCACTTCCGCGGCGACGTGCGGGTCACACGGGCCCTGACGCAGCGTGAGGTGGCGGGCGACTACGAGCGGAACACCGGTCGCGTGATCGTCGAGCTGTTCCGGAAGCAGCGGCTGTCGCCCGACGACGTCCCCGCCGTGCTGGTGCGCCAGCACGGGCCGTTCGCGTGGGGGGGTGATGCCCTCGCCGCCGTCGAGAACGCGCGTGCGCTCGAGCTCGTGGCGCGGCTGGAGATCCTGGTGCGGGCGACGGGAGCCCGCGTCAATCCGCCCGCCCGCTTCCTGATCGACAAACACTTCCTGCGCAAGCACGGCAAGGGCGCCTACTACGGTCAGAAGTGAGACGCTGCCGATGAAGGCGGCTCGCCTCCACGGCGCGCGAGACGTCCGGATCCAAGACGAGGAGCGCCCAACCCCGGCCGTCGACGAAGCACTGGTGCGCGTGGAGGCGGTCGGCCTGTGCGGGTCGGATCTCCACTGGTTCGAGGAAGGGTCGATCGGGGGCACCCGCCTGACGCGGCCGATCGTGCCTGGCCACGAGATGGCCGGGCGCACCGAGGACGGGGCGCTCGTAGCGATCGAGCCGTCGATCCCCTGTGGCGTGTGCGCGCTGTGCCTCGAGGGTCACCCGAACCTCTGCCCGGATGTCCGCTTCTCCGGGCACGGCACGGATGACGGGTCGCTGCGCGAGTGGATGGCCTGGCCGCGGCGCTGCCTGATCCCGCTACCCGACGGGCTGACCGCGGCCGACGGCGCGATGCTCGAGCCGCTCGGCGTCGCGCTCCACAGCGTCGATCTCGCCCACGTCCGCCCGGGCATGACCGTCGGCATCTTCGGCAGCGGCCCGATCGGCCTGTTCATCCTGCAGGCCGCGCACCTCGCCGGGGCCGCGGCGCTCTACGCGACCGACCTCGCCTCGCGATCGCACCGGCTCGAGGCGGCCCGCGCTCTCGGCGCGCGAGTCTTCGCCGCCGACGGGAACGAGGCCCGCGCGATCGCGACGGCTGCGGGCGGATTGGGGCTCGACGTCGCGATCGAGGCGGCCGGCGTGCAGGCGGCGGTCGACGCTGCGGTCGAAGCAGTGCGCCCCGGAGGCCGCGTCGTGCTGGCGGGAATCCCCGCCGACGAGCGCACCAGCCTCACGGCCTCGACCGCCCGCCGCAAGGGTCTCACGATCTCGCTGGTGCGGCGCATGAAGCACACCTACCCGCGCGCGATCGCGCTCGCCGCTACCGGCCGGATCGACCTGCGCTCGGTAGTGACCCATCGCTTCCCACTCTCGGAAACCCGAGCGGCCTTCGAGCTCGCGGCTCGCCGCGAAGGCCTGAAGGTGATCGTCGAGCCCTGAGCAAGAGCCGCGGCCTGAGCCGACTGACGCCTCCTGTTCCCTGGAACGACCGATCGTTCCCTGAGATGACCGCCTGTTCCCCAGATCGACCCCTCGTTCCCGTCGCTCCCCCTCGCTTCGCTAGTCCTCGCCGTGCGAAGCTTGCTAGCATCGGATCAGCCCCGAGCAGGAGGACGACCATGTGGCCAGGAAGAGTGCTCGCAGCGCCAGTGCTGGCGTGCGCCGGGGCGACGCTGCTGATCGCGGCCGCGACCGTGCAGGCCCAGACCCGCTTCCCGCCGGAGTCTCTCAGGAACGTCCAGGCGCTGCCGGAGGGTACGAGCGTCAAGCAGCTGGTCGAGACGATGCGGGGGTTCACGCGCGCACTCGGCGTCCGCTGTACGCACTGCCACGTCGGGACCGAGGGCCAGCCCCTCGAGACCATGGACTTCGTGGCCGATACGAAGGCCAGCAAGAAGACGGCCCGGCAGATGATCCGCATGCTGCAGTCGATCAACGGCGACCACCTCGGCCGACTCGACGAACGTGCCGACCCCAGCGTGACCGTGACCTGCGCGACGTGTCACCGTGGCATCACCCGGCCGCGCTCACTGATCGACGAGCTGCGCCTGGCCTATCGCAAGGGCGGAGCCAGCGCCGCCGCCGCCCGCTTCCGCGAGCTGCGCGAAGAGCACTACGGCGGCGACGCCTACGATTTCGGCGACGTGGCGCTCACGGAGGTGGCCAACGCGGCGCAGGAGGCGGGCGACATACCGGGTGCGCTGCAGCTTCTCGAGCTCAACGTCGAGCTCCTGCCGCAATCCTGGTTTGGGTACTGGATGCTCGCGGAGATGCGTGAGGAAGCCGGCCAGACCCAGGCGGCCGTCGCCGCGCTCGAGCGGGCGGTGGCGCTCAAGCCGCGGCCCGATCTCGTGAAATGGCTCGAAGCACTGCGCCTCCAGGTCGCAGCACCGACCGCGACCGGCAAGCCGAAGACGTAGGCCGCGGGCCCCCAACCGTCTGCGGGCGGAGTGCGTCCCGCGGGCAGCGACACGCGCCTTCCCCGTGAGGCGCGTGTAGACTACCGCTCCCATGACCGGCCGAGAGGTGACCCGACTCGAGGGCTTCAGCGACGCCGTCTTCGGCTTCGCGCTGACGCTGCTGGTCGTCTCGCTCGAAGTGCCGGAGACCTTCCCGGCGCTCAAGCAGACGCTCAGCGGCTTCCTGCCTTTTGCCGCGACGTTCGCGGTCGTGAGCTGGATCTGGTTCGAGCACTACCTGTTCTTCCGGCACTTCAAGCTGGAGGACAACCTGACCGTGCTCTTCAACCTGGTGCTGCTGTTCGTGGTGCTGTTCTTCGCCTACCCGCTGAAGTTCGTGCTCACGCGGCTCGTCGGGGCCTGGACCGGCTACGGGCTGCCGCAGGGCGAGGCCGACTATGCCGCCTACACGGCCGCGGACGCGCGGCTGCTGATGGTCGCCTACAGCGCCGGCTTCGTGGCGGTGTTCGGGGTGCTCGCGCTCTTCTACTGGAACGCGCTGCGCCAGCGCGAGGCGCTCGGACTCGGAGCGCTCGCCCTGTTCGACGCCAGGAGCGGACTCCGCCGACACCTGCTGAGCGTCGCGATCGGCGTGGCTTCGATCATCCTCGCGCTCGTCGTGCCGATGCGCCTCTTCTGGATGCCGGGCTTCGTCTACTTCCTGCTCGGGCCGGTGCAGGGAACGAACGGCCACCGCACCGGAGTGGCGCGCGCCCGACTGAAGGCCTCGCTCGCATGATCGGCCAGAGCCTCGCGCACTACCGCGTGACCGGCGCGCTCGGCGCCGGCGGCATGGGCGAGGTCTACCGCGCGTCCGACTCGCGGCTGTCGCGCGACGTGGCGATCAAGGTGCTGCCCCCGGAGGTCGCGGACGACGCCGAACGCCTGGCGCGCTTCCGGCGCGAGGCGCAGGTGCTCGCCTCGCTCAACCACCCGAACGTGGGCGCCATCTACGGCCTCGAGGAGGCAAACGGCAAGCCGTTCCTGGTGCTCGAGCTGATCGAGGGCGCCACACTCGCGGAGCGGATCGAGAAGGGCCCGCTGCCGGTCGCCGAGACGCTCGAGGTCGCGCGGCAGATCGCAGACGGGCTGAGCGCCGCCCACGACAAGGGCATCGTGCACCGCGACCTCAAGCCCGCCAACGTCAAGCTCACGCCCGACGGCCAGGTCAAGGTGCTCGACTTCGGCCTGGCGCGCGCGTACGCGCCCGACGGCCGCGAGGGGTCGGCGCCGAGCCTGTCGCACTCCCCGACACTCGCCGCCCAGGGCACGGCGGCCGGCATGATTCTCGGCACCGCGGCCTACATGGCTCCCGAGCAGGCCCGCGGCAAGCCCGTCGACAAGCGCGCCGACATCTGGGCCTTCGGCGTGATCGTGTGGGAGATGCTGACGGGCCAGCGGCTGTTCGCCGGCGAGACGGTGAGCGACATCCTGGCCGGGGTGCTGCGCGCGGAGCTTGAGTGGAAGTCGTTGCCCGCGGGGACGCCCGCCGCTCTCGAGCGACTGCTGCGCCGCTGCCTGACTCGCGACCCGAAGGCGCGCCTCCACGACATCGCCGACGCACGGCTCGAGATTGCGGACGCGCAGAGCGGCAAGCCGGAGGCGGGCGTGGCGCCGCCCGCGGCCGCGCCGGCGCGCCGTCCCGTGCTGCCGTGGACGCTGGTCGGCGTCTTCGCGGTCGCCACAGCCGGCCTCGGCGTCCTGGCCGCGCGCCACCTGGCGGAGCAGCCGCGGGTGGTGCGCTTCCAGATCCACGCCCCGCCCAAGGCCGAGTTTCAGCTGGTCTCGAACCGCCCGGGTCCCGCCGTCGTCTCGCCCGACGGCAAGAGCCTCGTGTTCGCCGCCGTGAGCGCGGGCCAGACCCGCCTCTTCGTGCAACGGCTCGACGAGACCGACGCCCGGCCGCTGGGCGGCACCGAGGACGCGCAGTACCCGTTCTGGTCGCCCGACTCGCGCTCGATCGGCTTCTTCGCGGACGAGAAGCTGAAGCGGGTCGACGTGACCGGGGGAGCGCCGCTCGCGCTCTGCAAGGCCCCGCTCGGCAAGGGCGCGAGCTGGAGCCCCGAGGGCGTGATCGTGTTCGCGCCGGAGGCCGGCTCGGTCCTGCAGCGCGTGGCGCAGGGCGGAGGGGAGCCGGTGGCGGTCACGACGTTCGACACCGCGCGCCAGGACGACTCTCACCGCCACCCGCGTTTCCTGCCCGACGGCCGCCACTTCCTGTACCTCGCCCGAAGCGCGGGGGGCACCCAGCGCGGCGACAACGCCGTCCTGGTGGGGTCGCTCGACGGCGGCCCAGGCAAGCTGCTGCTGCGCTCCGCGGCTGCGGCGGAGTATGCGAGCGGCCACCTCTTGTTCCTGCGCGAGCGGACGCTCATGGCCCAGCGCTTCGACACGCGCCGCCTGGAGCTCGAGGGCGAGCCGGTGATGCTGGCGGACGACGTGCGCCTGCTCGGCGGCGCCGCGGCACAGGCGGTGGTGTCGGCTTCGGCCGACGTGCTCGTGCTGCAGCGCGGGCAGGTGGGCAACGACCGCAGGCTCGTCTGGCGCGATCGCGCCGGAAAGGAGCTCGGGACGCTCGGAGATCCGGCGCGCTACATGTTCCAGGCGGCGCTCTCGCCCTCGGCCGACACCGCCGCGGTCACCGTCCTGGACCCCTCGGCCGGGAACCCGGACATCTGGACCTACGACGTCGCGCGGGGCGTGCGCTCGCGCTTCACGTTCGACGCGCGCACCGACATCAGCCCGCTGTTCAGTCCCGACGGAAAGGACGTCGTCTTCTACGCCCAACGCGAGACGAAGCCCGGACTCTACCGCAAGCCCGTGGGCGGCGCGGGCGCCGAAGAGCTGCTGCTCGAATTACACACGAGCGCGCACCCCTCCGGCTTCTCCCCGGACGGCCGTACGCTCGTGTTCCATCAGCAGAGCCAGACGACGAGCTGGGACGTCTGGGCGCTGCCGCTCGAGGGCGAGCGCAAGCCTACCCTGCTGATCGGCACGCCGGGCGTCGAGTGCTGCGGGGCGCTCTCGCCTGACGGACGCTTCCTGGCCTACGTGACGGACGAGTCGGGGCGCGCCGAGGTCTACGTCACGCCCTTCCCCGGCGCCGGCCGCAAGTGGCAGGTCTCGAGCCAGGGCGGCGGCTATCCACGCTGGCGCAAGGACGGGCGCGAGATCGTGTACCAGGCGCTCGACGGCAGCGTGACGGCCGCCGCGGTGTCCACCGCGGGCGACAGCTTCTCGGTGCGCTCCGAGACGGCGCTCTTCAGGACACGCCTGCCCGTCACGGTCGAGTACGTGCTCCGGCCGACGGAGGACGCGCAGCGCTTCCTGGTGGTCGAGACGATCGGCGAGGACGTCTCCCTGCCGCTCACGGTGACGCTCGGCTGGCAGGCGCTGCTGCGCGACTAGAGCACGTCACTGCTTCGTGATGGTGATGGTCGAGACCAGCGCCTCGCCTGTCGTCGGCGTGAATGAAAGCACCAACCGACCGTCCGAGACTCCGACCCGCAGGGTCCGCGTCAGCAGTGTGCGATAAGCGCCCGCCTCACGCAGCACGTCGAGGCCCGCGATCACTTTCGCGCCGCCCGCTTCCACGTCGAAGACGCGCTCGGCGACCTTGGTCGTCGCCAGTGGCTCGACGAAGCCGAGGACGACCCGGTAGTCGCCGTTCGGCAGCGGGATGTCGTACCGGAAGCGGCCGGCCCGATACGTCGCGTAGACCTGCTCGTCGGCTGGAGCGGCGAGCCCCCGGATCGGGGTGAGGTCTCCGGCCGCGCGCCAGCCCCGCTGCACGACCTTGCGGCCCTCGCCTCCGGTGAAGAAGTTGTCGGACCCGTACCTCTTGCCGTCGGACGTCCTGAAGCCGGTGGCGATCTGGCCGGCGGCGACGTTCACTTCCGTGGCGCTGGGCGCGGTCCACTCCACCTCGTCGGAGCTCGCCGCTCCGCCGCCGGCACCGCGGGCCACGACGACGTTCTTGCCCGGCCTGAGGGCGACGTCGCGGAACACGCACGTCCTGAAAGGACACTCGGCGCTCGTCTTCGTTCCGGCGGGTGCGCCGTTCACGAGAAGGGCCACCGCCTCGGCGTTGCTGTAGACCTTGACGTCGGTCGTCGCGTACGCCCGATCGGCGTAGCGGCGCCCCACGATGTGAGTGACGGGCAGCGCGCTCCAGTTCGCCTTGTAGAAGTAGAACGGGTCCTTGCGCGTCTTGCGGTCGAAGCTGACCAGGCCCTTCGTGTTGACACCCCGCAGATCGCCTTCGTTTCGGATTCCCGACCCGAAGTCGAACATGGCCCAGACGTACGTGCCCCAGACGAACGGGCGGGACGCCAGCACCTCGTAGATGCGCTCGTGCACGTGCGCGGCGTACTCCTCGGGCTGGTACGCGCGGCCGTCGGGAACCCCGAACGGCGTCGGCGGTCCGCCGAGCACGTTGTCGGTGTGATCGCCGAGCGCGGCTCCGGCGCCGTACTCGCTGACGCCGACCGGCTGGCGCGGGTACTTCGCGTGGAGGCCGTCGAGGTCGCGCACCAATCCCTGGACGTCGCCGTAGTACCACAGGTAGTAGCGGTTCAGCGCCCACACGTCGGTGATGCCGCTGACCCGGGTCTTCCCTTCGCCCTGGCCGCCCAGGCTGAGGTCGGCGAGCGTCGTCGCGCGGCCGGGGTCCTCGGCCTTCGCCACCTCGTGCAGCCGGCGCAGGACCGGAGTGACGTTGTCGCCTCCGCCGCAGCGGAGCTGGGTCATCGTGTTCTCGTTGCCGATCGACCAGGTCGCGATCGACGCGTGGTTGTACTGCTGGCGGATCAACTCCCGGAGCTGCTGCTCGACGTTGGCCACGAACTCTTGCGTCGCGGGCTCTTCCGAACACGACAGGCGCACTCCGTCGACGAACGCCGCCTCGGCCCACACCACCAGTCCCAGCTCGTCGGCGCGCCGCAGCGTGTGCGGTGCGTGGGGATAGTGCGCCAGCCGGAGCGTGTTGGCCCCGATCTCGCGCACGAGCGCGAGCGACTCATCCGTGTCGCGCTCGCTGATGGCCCAGCCCTTGCCGAGGTAGTCCTGGTGCATCGCGACGCCGCGCAGCGGCAGGGGGCTGCCGTTCAGGAAGAAGCCGCGGTCGGGATCGAACGCCACCTGTCGGATCCCGAAGGGCTGCGAGACGCGGTCGACGACGGCACCTCGAGCGTCGAGCACCTCGACCCGCAGCGTGTACAGGTACGGGTCGCGAACCCCCTGCCACAGGTGCGGTGCGGTGACGCCGAGATCCTGGACCACCTCGCCGGCCGCGTTCGCGGACAGGGTGACGGATGCCCGCGCTTCGCCGGCGGTGCGGCCGGCCGCGTCAGCCAGCACGGCACGGACCGCATACGTCCCGGCCGCGGGTCCGTCGTTGGCCAGCTTCACGCGGACGCTCACCGTCGCGGGATCCGCGATCGAGGTCGTGCGTGCGTACACGCCCGGGCCGCCGAGATCGTCGAGTGCGATGTGCACGGCGGAAGGTGTCGAGACGAGCGCGACCCTCCGGTAGAGCCCCCCGGACAGGTTGAAGTCGCCGTGCAGCGGAGCGATGGCTGTCGTGTCCGCCTCGTCCTTGGGCTCGCTGTTGTCGGTCTTCACCACGAGCACGTTTCCGGTGGGCTCGAGGACGTCCGTCACGTCGAAGCGGAAGGCCGAGAAGGCCCCCTTGTGCTGGCCGAGCTTCCTGCCGTTCAGCCACGCGTCGGCCACGAGGCTCGCGCCGTCGAACTGCAGCCAGTGACGGGCGCCTCGCGCCGGCGCGTCGAACGCGAGCCGGTACCAGCCGCGCCCCCGCTTGTAGGGAACGGTGGCGTTCGTGCTGGCCGCGTCGTTCGCGTTCCAGGTGTGCGGCAGGCTCACGGCCGTCCAACCGTCGCCCGTCGCGGCCAGGGCCGCATCGTCGGTGATCGCGTCGTCCTGCACGAACCGCCAGCCGGCCTCGAGGGTCTGCAGGGCGCGCGGCTCCGCCGTCTCGCTCGGGGGCGCCTGGCCCACGGCGCGCGGCGCCGCGCCCAGGGCCATCAGCAGGCCTACCAGGCCGGCGACGGACGCTCTCCTCACCCCTCGCTTCACCGAGATGTCCGCTATCCGCTTCATCCGCGTTCCTCCCGCACCCTTTGCCGCGCCGCTTCGCCGCCGGCGCCGGCCGGCGGGGAGCGGCATCCATGCGTGCCCGATGCTATCTCGCAAGACCCGACCCCTCGAGACAGGCCGCTGTATCAGAGCAGGTTGCCCTAGAAGACGCCCTGCATCGAGCGGGCGTAGCCGGTCAGCTCGACGTAGCCGCGCCCGCCGAGCGGCCGTCCTCGGCTCGTTCCGCCGACGCTGACGGCGCCTTCCCAGTAGACGAAGGCGGTCCGCATCTCCTGATCCGAGACGAGCGGCGTGACCTCGAGCTCCAGGGCCTCCGAGGGCACGCTGAGGCGCCAGCGGGCCGGGTAGGTGGCGCGCGTGTGGGGGCTCGTCCAGTGGTCGAGCGCCTCGACCGCCACGTCGGCCGCCGCGAGGCGACGGGCGCGGCCGTCCGCTTCCACCAGCGTTCCGCTCGAGGCGGGCCCGCGACTACCGTCTGCGTGCCGGATCGCGAAGTACATCAGCTCGCGCCCGTCGTCGAGCTGCAGGCTGAACCAGTCCCAGCCGACGGCCTGCGGCCCGAGGGCGCTCGTGCTCCACTCGTGGTCGAACCAGGCGTCGCCGGTGACCTCTGCGCCGGTTCCGTCCGCGCCAAGCTGTCCCCGCGCGGCCATCCGCGTGTAGCCGACGTAGAAAGACGCGTTGCCCGGCTCGTCGCTCTTCGCGGAGAGGCCACGCTCGCCGTGGGCGACGAGCGGCTTGGTCGCCGCGAGCTCGAGGTCGAGGACGAGGCCGCTGTCGCGGGCTCGAACGTGCACGGACGCCCCGTCCGGGCCCTTTCCTTCGGCGCTCCAGTCCTCGACGAAGACGCGGAACGGCTGCCCGCTCGCTCCGGCGAGACCCGCGGCGCCGCGGCTCAGGCGCTCCGCCGAGACGTGACGTCCCTGGCCGACGTCGGTGACGGCAAAGTGCGCGAAGTAGATCTGGTTCGTGGAGAGGCCTGTCGCCGGCGGCGGCCCGGGCGAGAGACCGCGCCTGAAGAATGTCAGCTGGAACCCGAAGCGGCGCCCGTCCGTGGCGGCGACCTGGCCGGTGTAGTACCACCACTCCGTCTGGAACTCGAAGTGCGGCCCGTGGTCCTCCGGCAAGCGGAACTCGCGCGCCTGGAGAGCGCGTGCGAAGGCGGGCGACTCGGCCGGGGCGAGCTTCAGCGCCGTCTGCGGCCGAACCTGATGGCGCGAGGCGGGCGGGGCGAAGCAACCCGGAAGCGCCAGCAGAGACGCCACACACAAGGGGAAGCTCGCCGGTGCTGGCATCATCTACTCCTGCCGAAGCGCCGCGGCGACGCTCATGCGCTGCAGCCGCAGCACCGGGTAGACCGCGGCCAGCAGCGCCGCGACGATGCTCAGCGCGAGCGCCTGGACCAGCACGAGCGGCGGCAGCTCGAGCGGCATGGTCCAGCCGAAGGAGCGCACGTTGATCACCTCGATCAGGATCACGGCCAGCGCCAGGCCGGTGGGCAGCGACAGCAGGCCCGCGGCGAGGCCGATCAGGCCCGTCTCGAGCAGTGTCAGGCCCCACAGCTGTCGCGGCAGCAGGCCGAGCGCCAGCAGCGTCCCGAGCTCCCGGGTGCGCTCGACCTGCAGCGCCAACAGCGCGCTCCATACCCCGATGAAGGCCACGACCACGGCCAGCACGCGCAGCGCGTCGGTGACCGAAAAGGTGCGGTCGAAGATCCGCTGCGCCGCGCGGCGCAGGGCCCGGTTCTCGACCACCTGCAGCGCGCGCCCCGCGAGAGCGCTTCGGATGGCCACCGTCACCGCGGCCGGATCGCGGCCGCTTGCGACGTACGCGGCAACGGAGCTGCGAGCGCGGTCGTCCCAGTGCCGCTCGTAGACCTCGCGCGCCATCATCACGGTTCCCTGCTCGGCGGCGTAGTCGTAGTAGATCCCGGCCACCGGGAACACGGCGAGGCCGCGATCCGACTGCAGCGCGACCGATCCGCCGCGGGACGGCAGCGCGTGCCGAAAGGCGAAGGGCTCGCTCACCAGCACGGCGCCCGCGCGCAGCCGCTGCCACGTCTGCCGGGGGTCGCCCTCGCTCACGCGGTAGAGCGCGGCGCTGCGCTCGCGCGTCGCGTCCGTGACCGCGAGCCGCACCTCGCCGAGCGGGCTCGGCACCTGGACCAGGCGGATCGTCTCCACTTCGGCCACGCCCGGCACGCCGGCCACGAGCGCGGGCACGTCCTGCGAGAGCGGCACAGCACCGCGCGCGCCGCCCGGCGCGGGCGCCGAGACGTACACGTCGGCCTGGAGCGTCAGCTCCAGCCAGTTGACGACCGTGGCCCGGAAGCTCGCGATCATCACGCTCACCCCGATCGTTACCGACACGGCGACCATCAGCGCCGCCGCCGCGACCCCGGTGCGGCTCACGGCGCGGGCCACGCTGCCGGTGGCCAGGCGGCCGATCGGGCCCAGCAGCCGGGAGGCGACCGGCCGCAGCAGCGTCATCAAGCCGACGGTGAACGCGGGCGCCGTGAGCGCGATCCCGAGCACGACCGCGAACAGACCGGCGAAGCTCGCGAGCAGCGACCGCGTCGCGACCACGAGGCCGGCCGCGCCGACGAGCGCCAGCGCCGCGCCGGCCGCCGCCAGCCACGGCACGAGGCGCCGGGCGCGCGCCTCGAAGGTGCTCGGGCGCAGCGCCGTCACCGGCTCGACCCGGGCTGCCTCCAGGGCCGGGCCGAGTGCGGCGAAGAGCGCCGCGCCGAGCCCGATCACGACTCCCTTCACCGCCGTCTCCGGCGTGAGGGGCGCGCCGCTCACCGAGACCACGTAGTAGAGGTCGTTGATCGTGCGCGTCACGAGCCGGACCACGGACTGCCCGAGCCAGTACCCGAGACCGAGGCCGAGCGCCGCACCGAGCGCGGCGCACAGCAGCGTCTCCGCGAGGATCAGGCGGAAGAGCTGGCCCGGGGTGGCGCCCAACGTTCGCAGCGCGCCGAAGATCGCGCGGCGCTGGACGACACCGAACAGCACCGTGTTGTAGACCAGGAACATGCCCACCACGAGCGCCAGCAGACTCAGGGCGGTGAGGTTCAGCTCGAAGGCCGCTGTCAGCTGCACGACGGTGCTCGCCTGCTCGCTCGCCGGAGCCAGCCGCGCCGCGGGCGGCAGCAGGCGGGCCACGCGCTCGGCCTCGCGCTCCCCGCCCGCCAGGATCAGGTCCACGTGGCTGACGCGGCCCGGCATGCCGAGCAGGCGCTGCGCCGCGCCCACGTCCAGCAGCAGCACGCCGTCGAGCGTGCGGCGGGTTTCCGGGTCCGCTGCGTCCACGACGCCCAGCACGCGCAGCGTCTCGCGGCGGTCCCCGGCCTGCACGAGGAGCGACGAGCCGGGAGCGAGGCCGTGCGCTTCGGCGAACGCCGCGCCGATCAGCACGGCAGCCGGGTCGGTGAAGAACGCGGCGAACGCCGGATCGCCGGCGCTCCCGTCGCCCAGGTGGCCGCGAAACGGCGCTTCCGCCAGCGGGTCGATACCCAGCACGCGCAGCGGCTCGCGTCGCTGGTTCACGGCGATCACGACGCCTTCCACCACGGGCGCGCTCGGACGGAGGCCGTGCTCGACACGAAGCTGCCGGTAGACTTCCTCGGGCAGGCCCGTGGATCCGCCCCGCACCTGGTGGGTGGCGCGTCCCGCGACGGCCTCGGTGCTGCGCGTGAAGCCCCGCCGCGCCGCGACGTTGGCGATGTCGATCGCCACCACGACCGCCACGCCCAGCGCCACGCCGAGCACCATCAGGCCCGTGTGCAGCGGCCGGCGCACGAGATCGCGCAGCCCCGTGCGCAGCAGCCCGCTAGGGATCACACGAGCCTTCCGCCCTCGATCGCCAGCTCGCGGTCGGCGAGAGCCGCCAGCTCCCGGCTGTGGGTGACGAGCAGGAGCGTCCTGCCGGAGCCGCGGGTGACCGAGTCGAGCAGCTCCATCACCGAGGCGCCGGTGGCGTCGTCGAGGTTGCCCGTGGGCTCGTCGGCGAGCACCAGGCGGGGGTCGCGCACGAGCGCGCGCGCGATCGCCACCCGCTGCTGCTCGCCGCCCGAGAGGCGGTCTGGAAAAGCATCCTGGCGATCGGCGAGCCCGACCCGCTCGAGCAGCTCGAGGGCGCGCGGCCGTGCGGGCTGGCCGGCGAGCTCCGCGGGCAGCAGCACGTTCTCGAGCACGCTCAGCGTCGGGATCAGGTTGAAGAACTGGAACACGAACCCCATCTGGTCGCGGCGCAGCAGCGTGAGCTCGCGCGCACTCAGCCGTCCGAGCGACGTCTCGCCGAAGAAGACCTCGCCGGACGTGGGCCGGTCGATGCCCGCCACCAGGTTCAGCACCGTGCTCTTGCCGCTGCCGCTCCTGCCGCGGATCGCCACGAACGCGCCCTCGTCAACCGAGAGGCTAGCTTCCTGGAGCACGTGGCGCCGCTCGCGTCCCTCCGAGTAGTCCTTGACGACGCGGTCGAGCTGCACGAGCACGGGCATTGGCGATCAGCGCGCGCCGGCGCCGGGCGCCAGGAGCGCCTCGAGCCGCGCGCGCAGGCGAGCTTTCTCCGCGGACAGATCGGGGCGCCGCGCGAGGTTCTCGGACTCGGGCGCGCGGGCGCGCCGGTCGTAGAGCTCCTCGCTGCCGTCCGGCCACAGCGTGTAGCGGAAGCGCTCGGTCCGCAGCGAGACGCCCCGCTCCGGCGGCTGCACTCGCCGCCAGGAGCGGGCGACTCCGCGCCCGGGCCCTTCCGGGTCGTCGAGCAGCGGGACGAGGCTCCGCCCGTCCAGGTCGGCGGGCGACGCGAGGCCGGCCAGCTCGACGATCGTCGGGTAGACGTCGAGCAGCTCGACGGGCGCGCGCACCACCGCGCCGGGATGCGGGAGCGCGGGCGCCGCCACGACCAGGGGTACCCGCAGCGCCTCTTCGAAGAGCGTGTCCTTGCGCAGCAGGCCGCCGTGCTCTCCGAGATGGAAGCCGTTGTCGCCCACCAGGACCACGACCGTGTCCTTCCAGCGGTCGTGGCGGTCGAGCGCGTCGAGCACGAGGCCCAGCTGCGCGTCGGCGAAGGAGACGCACGCCTGGTAGGCGGCGATCGCCTGCCGGCGCAGCCCGGCATCGCGAACCAGGCCGGGAGGCTCGCGGCCGAGGAGCGCCAGGCCCGGCAGCGGCTGGGCCTGCGTCTTGACCGCGATCGCCGGCACGTCCGCGAGGTCGTCGTCCGGGTAGGGCGCGAGAGCGACGCGCTCCAGGGGGTAGAGGTCGAAGTAGCGGGCGGGCGCGATCCAGCGCCGGTGGGGCCGCACCAGGCCGAGCGCGAGAAAGAAGGGCCGACTCTCCCGACGCTCGACGAGCGACACCGCGCGGCGTGCGCGCCGGCCGTCGGGCTGGTCGGCGTCTCCTCCCGGCGCCTTCGACCAGAGCTCCGCGCCGCCGGGCGCACCTGGGGCGCCCGCCTCCACCACGTCGGGGTGCTCCACGAGCTCGTCCAGCTGGGCCTCGGAGATCTCCCAGCGGAAGTCGGCCGGCGAGTGATAGATCTTCCCGATCCCCGCCGTGACGGCGCCGGCTGCCGAGAACAGCTCCTGCAACGGCACGGCTCGCGACGGCCGCGGCGGGTCCTCGTTCTGCCACACGCCGGTGCGCTCGGGCCGCCAGCCGGTGAGCATCGACACGCGCGAGGGGCTGCACATCGCGACCTGCGCATAGGCGCGGTCGAAGCGCACACCGCGCGCCGCCAGCCGATCGATCGCCGGCGTCTGGACCGGCGCGCCCCAGGCGCCGACGCGGGTGTTGAGATCGTCCACGACGACCAGCACCACGTTGCGCGGGCGTGCGCGCGGCGGGAGGCCCGGCGGCGAGGCCGCGGCCGTGGCGCTCGGCTCCGCGGCCGCCCGCTCCAGCTCGGCGATCGTCGCGGCGTGCTCCGGTCGGGTCGCGAGGTTCGTGTGCTCGCCCGGGTCCGCGTCGTGGTCGTAGAGCTCGCGGCTCCCGTCGGGCCACTCGCTGTAGCGGAATCGCGGCGAGCGCAGGCTGCGCCCCAGCCGCCCGGCCCTGCGATGCACCGAGGACACCACCTCGCTTCGCCCGACGCCCGACGCGTCGGCGAGGAGCGGCATCAGGCTGCGGCCTTCGAGGCCTGGCGCGGGCGGAAGGCCGACGAGCGCGAGCAGCGTCGGGACCACGTCGAGCGTCGAAACCAGGCGCGACGAGGCGCGTCCCGGCTGCGCCAGGCCCGGTGTCGCGACCACGAGCGTCGCGCGCAGGCTGTCGTCGAAGAGCGCGTCGGCGCGCTGGAGGCGCCCGTGCCGCCCACGGTCGGGCGGCGGGTCGCCGACCACGATCGTCGCGGCTCCCGGCGCCGCGCGCTCGACGAGCGCGACGAGCTCCGCGAGCTCGCGGTCGGCCGCGAGCGCTCGCTCCAGCTGCGCCGCCTCGGCCCGCTGACGCGCGGGCTCGGACCAGGCGGGCGGCCGCTGCTCGCCGCCGGGTCGGTCCGAGAAGGCCAGGTCGCCCAGGGCGATGCGAGGCAGCGGCGGGGCGAACGCTCCCGCGAGCGTCGCGGGCGGGGGACCGCCGCCCCGCGCCGGGGAGCCGACGGCCGCCAGCAGGACGAAGCTCCCGG
>CAZMRX010000021.1:0-13505 GCA_964568755.1 uncultured Acidobacteriota bacterium
AGAGCAACCTCGTGGCCGACAACGCTCGCGGCGTCTTCATCGAGGGCTCGCACCGAGTGACGCTCCGCGGCAACGTGATCGCCGGCTCCGACGTGGCGGTGGTGCTCTACGACCCGAACGGCGGGCACCGCTTCGAGGGCAACTCCTTCGTCGGCAACCGCTCACCGCTCGACCTCGTCGCGCGCCACACGGACACGGTCTTCGCGGGCAACTACTGGTCGGGCAACGACGAGCCGGACCTCGACGGCGACGGCCGCAGCGACCAGCCGTATCGCCTCACCAGCGTGTTCGACCACTTCCGCGGCAACCTGACGGCCGCCGACCTGCTCTCGGACAGCTTCGCCGCCGCGGCCATCGGGGCCGCCGAGCGCGCGTTCCCGGTGCTGCGGCAGGTGCCCGTCGAGGACCCCTCGCCGCTCGCGCGGCCGCCTGCGCTGCCGGACGTGCCGCGGCCGGACCGGCGCGCGACCGGGCCGCAACCGCTCGGGATCGCGGCCTCCCTGGCCCTCGGCCTGGCCGGCGCCGTCGTCCTGGCGCGAGGCCGGCGGCCATGATCTCGTTCCGCGGCTTCACGAAGCAGTTCGGCGCGCTGCGCGCGGTCGATGCGCTGACGCTCGAGATCGCGTGCGGCGAGGTGGTTGCGCTGCTGGGCCCGAACGGCTCGGGCAAGACGACGACCCTGAAGGCCGCCGCGGGCCTGATCCTGCCGAGCGCGGGCGAAGTGACGCTCGGCGATCCGCCCCGCCCCGCGTCCGAGCCCGCCGCCCGGCGCGTCCTCTCCTACCTGCCGCAGAAGGTGTCGTTCCCGGACGCGCTCACCGGCGCCGAGGTGGTCGAGTTCTACCGCGCTCTGCGCGGCGCCCCGGCCGAGCGCATCCCCAAGGTGCTGCATTTCGCCTCGCTCAACGGCGCGGGCGCGCGCAGCGTCGGCACGTACTCGGGCGGGATGGTGCAGCGTCTCGGCCTCGCCGTCGCGATGCTGCCCGAAGCGCCGGTGTTCCTGCTCGACGAGCCCACCGCCGCGCTCGACCCCGACGGCCTGTGCGCCTTCTACGGCCTGGTGCAGCACGCGCGCGAGGACGGGCGCGCTCTGCTGTTCACCTCGCACCAGCTCGGCGACGTGGAGCGGCTCGCCGACCGCTTCGCCGTCCTCGTGGGCGGGCGGCTCGTGGCCGAGCTGACCGCCCCGGAGCTGAAGGACCGCCTCGCCGAGCGCGGCGTCATGCGCTTGCGCCTCGCGACGAGACCCGACGGACTGCTGGCCGCGGTGCGCGCGCTCGCCCCGACCGCCCTCTGGGCAGGCGAGGAGCTGATCGTCCCGGGCCCTGCGGCGCTGCGCCCGCGCGTGCTCGACGCGGTGCGCGCGCTCGGCATCGAGGTGAGGGGCCTGACCGCCGAGGAAGGCCGCCTCGACGTGCTGTATCGCGAGCTCGTGGCCGAGGCCGAGGCGAAGCGTGGTCACGGAGGCCACCCATGACGAGGAGGGTCGGCGTACGTGCGCTCGCCCTGCTGGCCGCACTCGCGGCGGCCTGCGGCGGCGGAGCGCCCGAGCCCGCGGCGCTCGACACCCGCAACGAGCAGTGCGCCTCCTGCCGCATGGCGGTTTCCGACGCCCGCTTCGCGTCGCAGCTCGTGGCCCCCGGAGAGCTGCCTCGCTTCTTCGACGACCTCGGCTGCCTCGCCGACTACCTGAAGGCCGGCAAGGCCCCGGCCGGCGCGGTGGCGTTCGTGGCCGACCACCGGACGAAGGCCTGGGTCCGCGCCGACGCCGCCGTCTTCACGCGCGTGCCGGGTCTCGCGACACCGATGGGGTCGCACGTGATCGCGCACGCCGACGCTGCTTCGAGGGACGCGGACCCGGACGCCAGGACGGGACAGGCCGTGCCCGCCGTGGAGCTTCTCGGGACCCCGGGCAGGAGCGAAGGAAAGTCGGAACAGCGATGAGTGGCCAAAAGGGCGACGAGCGACGGGCTGACCGACTACCGGGGGGCGCTCTACCGCCGCGCCCCCCGACCCCCGGGGCGGTGCGGCTCTTCGCGCGGGAGGAGCTGGTGCTGGCGCTGCGCTCGCGCTGGACGCAGATCTTCGCCGCCGTGTTCGGGCTGCTGTCCTTCGCCGTGGCGGGAGCGGGCTACGTGCTGTCCGGCGGCCACGGCGTCCAGGACTTCGCGCGCACCGCCGTCTCGCTGGTGCAGCTGGTGCTGCTGCTCGTCCCGCTCACGGCGCTCGTGATCGGCGTGCTCTCGCTCGCCCCCGAGCGCGGCGCGGCGGAGCTCGTGTTCTCGCAGCCCGTCGCGCGCCGCACGGTCCTGCTCGGCAAGCTGCTCGGCCTGTTCCAGGCGCTCGCCGCCGCGCAGGCCGTCGGATTCGGCGCGGCGGGGGTGGTGGTCTACGCCCAGTCGGGCCCCGAGGGCCTCTCCGGCTTCTTGATGCTGGTGGCCGCCTCGCTCGTCACCACCGCGGTGTTCCTGGGGCTGGCGGCACTGCTTTCCGCGGGAGCGGTGGGAAGGAAGCGCACCCGCGCCCTCGCGCTCGCGCTCGTGGTGTGGTTCGTGGCGGTCGTGCTGTTCGACCTCGCGGCGCTCGGGCTCGCCTCGCTGCTGCCGTCGGGCACCGCCTCGCGCGTCCTGATGGTCGCCGCGATCGTAAACCCGATCGGCGCCGTTCGGACGGGGACTCTGCTCGCGATCGAGGGCACGGGCGCCTTCGGCGCCGCCTCGCTCGCCCTCTTCCGCTTCACGCGCGGCACGACCGGCGCCGGGCTGGTCCTCGGCCTGTCGCTCGTCGTCTGGCTCGTCGCCCCGACCTTCTTCGCCATCCGCCGCCTGCAGCGGGCCGACGTCTAGTTCCCGCGGGCCCCGTAGCCCAGGCCGGCTCCGATCGCGAACAGCGGGTCCTTCGAGTCGTGCGGGACGTCCTCGAGCTGGGCGCGCACGGCGTCCATCGAGGACGGCAGCTCGAACGGGAGCCTGCCCGTCGGCGCGAACTTCCCGACCAGCACGTCGAAGAGCGCCTCGTCGCTCACGCCGAAGGTCGCGATCAGCGCTCTCGACTCGCTCGCCAGCTCGGGGATCACGAGCGGGTTGTTGAGATGGAGCGCGACGATCGTCGGCTTCTTCCGCATCACGGCACGCACCGGGGCGAGCGTCGCCTCGGGCAGGGTCAGGTCGATGGGGGCGTCGCCGCCGCTCGCGCGCGGGCGGATGCCGCCGCTCGCCGCGGAGACGCGCAGGATGCAGACGTCGGCGTCGTCGGGGCTCGCCGTCGACACGTAGCCGTATCGAGCGGCGACCGCCGGATCGACGCCCTGGACGTACATGCGCGTGCCCGCCTTCAGGGGCAGCAGCCGGCCCTCGTTCTTGAGCAGCACGATCGACTTCCTCTGCGCCAGGTCCGCTCTCTGCTGGAACTCCGGCTTGCGCACGGTGCGGGCGGCCGTCTCGGGGCTCACGTATGGGTTCTCGAATAGGCCGAGCGCGAACAGCACCCGCAGGATGCGCTCGGCGGACTGGTCGATGCGGGCCTCCGTCAGCTCGCCGCCCTTCACGAGCTCGACGATCAGCTCCGGTGTCGAGTCCCCGCCCAGCCGGTCGACGCCCGCCTCGATCGCCTTCTGGTAGCGCTGCTTGACGCTCAGCGACTCGACGCCCCAGGGCATCCCGGTCGTGATGCCGGTGTCGGAGTTCACGACGCCCTCGTAGCCGAGCTTGCCGCGCAGCAGGTCGGTGACGATCTCCTTGTTGTAGGCCATGCCGAGCGGCTCGCGGGCGATGCCCGTGGGCACCGCGTAGTACGGCATGATCATCGCGGTCCCGGCCTCGATCGCCGCCTTCCACGGCAGCAGGTGATACTCGAGCCTGCCGCCCGGGTAGACCTGGTTCTTGCCCCACGGGAAGTGGGCGTCCTGCCCGGCGCTCGCCGGTCCCGCGCCAGGGAAGTGCTTCGTGGTGAGCGCGACGCTCTTCGGACCGAGCGCCTTTCCCTGGAAGCCGCGGACCACGGCGCCGATCAGATCCGCGGTGAGCGCGGCGTCCTCGCCGAACGTCTCGCGGAAGCGTCCCCAGCGCGGCTCGGTCGCCACGTCCGCGGTCGGGTGATACGCGCCGCGGATCCCGGCGGAGACGTACTCCTGCGCGGCGATGCGGGCGAACTCCTCCACCAGGGCGACGTCCCGCGTGGCGGCCAGGCCGAGCGTCCCGGGCCACTGCGAGAAGGCGCTCGAGGCCTCGGCGATCCCGAAGCTGGCCGGGGCGCCGTAGTGGTTGCGCGGGTTCGTCACGAACAGCACCGGCGTCCCCAGCCGGCGTCCCTCAGCGATCTCCTGCACGGCGTTCAACCACTTCGCCATCGTCCGCGGCTCCTGGTTCTCGCGGTTGATGAACTGGACGATGTGGCGCTTGTGGAGCGCGTCGGTCGTTCCCGGAGAGACGAGCGCCACCGGCCCCCCGCTGAAGGGATTGACGCCGTAGACGGGCTGCTCGCTCGGCGCGCCTCCCGGGCCCATCGGAAGCGAGGGGCCGACCATCAGCCCGGCCTTCTCCTCGAGCGTCATGCGGGAGACGAGGTCTTTGGCCCGCTCCGCGACGGGACGGCGCCAGTCCTCGTAGGGGTCGAGCGTCCCGTCCTTGTCGAGGTCCTTGAACTGCGCGCCGTCCACCCGCAGCAGCGCCACGACGCGGGCGCCCAGCTCCGGCTGCGCGGCCGGCTGAGCCTCGAGCGCTGCTGGCGCGAGGCACGACGAGACGAGCCACAGGACGGACGCGCCGCCCGGTCGAAGCGGTGCGAGGGAGCCTCTGCGTTCCATGGTCTGACCTCCTGGCCGAAGCGGCCTATTGTGTCCCCGCGTCGCGCTCAGTGCTTGCGGCCGGAGCCGCCGGTCAGGAGCGCCGGGTTGAGGCCGAGCTGCTCGAAGCAGCGGCGCCACAGGTCGTCGATGCTCGCCGAGAAGGCCAGGCTCTCGTCGTAGGGCAGCGCGAGCCAGGCCCCCTCCTCCATCTCGTGCTCGAGCTGGCCCGCTCCCCAGCCGGAGTATCCGAACACCAGCCGGCCCGGCACGAGCCCCACGCCGGGCGCGCGAGAGAAGAGCAGCGGCAGGACGTGGGCCGAGCGCGACACGAACAGGCCCGGCGCGATCTCGGCGCTCTCGACGCCGTCGATCGGTGCGTGGTAGATCGCGAGCAGCGCGTCCGCGGGGACGGGCCCGCCGAGGTGCAGGGGCGTCTGCGCGTGGACCCCCTGCTGCTGGCCCGGGGCGAGCAGTTCCCGCACCGGCTTCTCGTGCAGGCGGTTGACGATCCAGCCCATGGCGCCCTCGGTGTCGTGGTGCCCCATCAGCACGACCGAGTGCACGAAGTTCGGGTCGAGCAGGCTCGGCGTCGCGATGAGCAGGTACGGTGCGCTGAGCGTTTCCATGCTGGCGGTTCTTCGAGACGGCCCTCGCCTCAGCATCTCTCCGGGAAGGACACCAGCGCAAGCGAGACACTCTTACTTCACAGCAGGTCCCTACTCCAGGGCCTGGAGGCAGCTCGTCGAAGCTCGGCATGACGCCCGTCATGCCCCCGTGCAGGCTCCCCGACTAGAGTCTTTTCGATGAGTTCGGTGCTTATCCGCGTGGCCGGCACGGCGGTCGAGGAGGCGCGGGCCTTCGCCCGGCTCGACGCCGTGCCCTCGACTGCGGTGCTGGCGGGCCCCGCACTGCGCGCCCGACGCCGCCGCATCGAGTGGTCGCGGCATCTCGTGCAGGCGGGCTTCCTGGCCGCGGTCCTGCTCGTCGGCTGGGAGTTCGTGGCCTGGGTTCACGGGCTCGAGGCCGGCCGCGTCGTGGGCGCGCGGCCGCCGGGGGTAGAAGGCTTCCTGCCGATCGCCGCGCTGCTGAGCCTGCGCCATTTGTTCTCGACTGGCGAGGTGCACGCGGTCCACCCCGCCGGGCTCGTGATCCTGCTCCTGATCCTGGCCACGGGGCTGCTGGCCAAGAAGGCCTTCTGCTCCTGGGTGTGCCCGGTCGGGACGATCTCGGAGATGCTGGCCGCGCTCTCGCGGCGGATCTTCCGGCGCCAGCTCGCCCTGCCGCGGCTCCTCGACCTGCCGCTGCGCTCGCTCAAGTACCTGCTGCTCGCCTTCTTCGTCCACGCGGTCTTCGTCCAGATGGATCCCCGTGCGGTCGCCGACTTCCTCGACTCGCCCTACAACCGCGTCGCCGACGTGAAGATGCTGTACTTCTTCGAGCGGCTCTCGCCCTTCGCCGGCAAGGTGCTGCTGGCTCTCCTCGGCCTGTCGGTCGTGGTCCCGTACTTCTGGTGCCGTTACCTGTGCCCGTACGGCGCGCTGCTCGGAGCGCTCTCGCTGCTCTCGCCGCTCAAGGTCACGCGAGACGCGGCGTCCTGCATCGACTGCAACCTGTGCACGAAGGCCTGTCCATCACGGCTCCCCGTCGCGCGCCTCGCCCGCGTGCGCTCGGACGAGTGCTTCGGCTGCCTCTCCTGCGTCGCCGCCTGCCCGGTCACCCGCGCGCTGCGCGTCGAGACGCCGGCGCCCTGGCGGCGCGCGGTCCGGCCGGCCGCCTTTGCAATGCTGGTGGCTGGCCTCTTCGTCTTCGGCATCCTCGGGGCACACGCTGCCGGAGTCTGGCGCAACCCGATCACGGACGAGGAGTACGCGCGCCGCATCCGCGCGATCGACTCGCCGGCCTACGCCCACGACCAGGGGCGGGTTCCGAGCCGTGCGGAGTGGGAAGCCGCCGAGTCGCGCGCGAGCGTCGAGCCGCGCTAGGCGGCGGGACGGTCGAGCAGGTACGCGATCACGTCGGCGGCCGAGTACGAGCTTCGGCCACCGTTCATGAAACGGCCGAGGCCCAGGAGGTCGTCGCCCGCCGTCACGAGCGCGGGCTCGCTCCGCGTGCCGCGCCACTGGCCGAGACCGATCGTCGCGACGAGGCCGTTGCAGACGCACTTGCGGCCGGCCGTGTCTTCGGCGCGCCCGCCTTTGCGGACGTAGTCCTCGGCCGGCTCGGCCGGGCAACGGTAGCCGAGCGTCCCGTCGGCCCGGCGGTACAGCTCGCGCAGGTAGCCGAGATCGCAGCGGCGCTCGCGCGCCTCGTAGACGGCCGGATCGGAGAGCGTCCCCTCGAGCTGCGCCACCTTGAAGGGAAAACCCGTCGGCGAAGCCAGCGGATCCGTGAAGACCCGGACTCCCCCGTCCTCGGTGTCGCCGAGAACACGCTGGCGCAGCGCGGGATCAACGCCCGATTCGTCGCAGAAGGCGAAGGCCGTTCCCACCTGGATGCCGGCGGCGCCGTCGCGGTGGGCCTGCCGCAGCCGCTCCGGTGTCGCGTACGAGCCGGCCAGCCAGAACGGCAGCCCGAGGGCGCGGAACTTCGACAGGTCGACCTCGTCGCGCGGGCCGTAGACGGGCTGGCCGTTCGCCAGCGTCAGCGGACCGCGGGGGGGCGCGTTGTGCCCGCCCGCCGTCGGACCTTCCACTACGAAACCGTCGACGCCGGCGCTGCGTCGCGCCAGGCTGACGGCGAGGGTGGCCGAGGCGACGATCGCCAGGAAGCGGGGGCGCTGGAGCGGCGGGGGCAGCGTCGCCAGGACCTCGCGCGGATCGAAGCGCAGCTCGAACCCCGCGTCGGCGTCGGCGCCCGTCACGTGCAACGCCAGCGCCACCGGCTGGTGCTGAATCAGGCTGTCGAGCAGGCCGGGAATGTCGCGCGGGATGCCCGCGCCCACCAGCACGTAGTCGACGCCGGCGAGGAGCGCACCGTAGAGGGTGGCCGGTGTCGGCATCTGGATCTTCTCGAGGAAGTTAATGCCCACGCTGCCCCGATGGCCTTCCTTGGCGAGGAACACCTCGACGAACCCGCCCACCACCGCGAGCTCGTGGCGGCGAACGCTGGGCGTGGCGGTGAACATCGGGAGGCTCGCGAACGGCTGCCCCTCGCCCTTGCCGCCCGGGACGAAGTGGCTCGCGAGCACGCGCTCGGCCACGGCGGGGTCCGGGAAGCTGCGGATCGCTCGGCGCAGGTCGCCCGTGGGATCGCCGAGCTGCAGGCGGCGCGCGAGCACGATGTCGAGCGCGGTACCGGAGACGACACCGAGCTCGCCCAGCATCGAGACGGCACGCGCCAGCCGCCAGCCCGAGACGGCGACACCCATGCCGCCCTGGATGATCACAGGGTTCGAGTCGGCCATGCCCGCGACTCTAGCACCCGGCCTGCGGTCTCGCGCGCGTCTTCGCGCGTTGTGACGCAACTGTGACGCGCCCGGGCACCTCAGCGCGACCGCGACCGGCCGCGCAGCTCCTCCAGCCACTCGAGCACGACCTGGACCTGGGCGGGCGCGTCCGGGTCGCCCCGGATCATGAAGAAGCGCTGGTCGTCGAGGGACACGGCGTAGTTGCGCGGCCAGTCGGGGCGTGCCGGCTCCTCGTACGGGCCGCGGAAGAGAAGCCGCGGTCGCTGCGCTTCGAAGCCGGGCTGCGTCGTGACCCCGACCGACATCACGGCTTCCCCGCTCCGGAAGAAGAGCTCGCGGCCGCTGCGGGCCCAGATCGGGCTTGTGCCGCCGTCGATCGAGATCTGCCGCTTGCCGCCGGGCCCGGGATACGGCTGCACGTACACCTCGTTGCGGCCCGACTCGTTCGAGACGTACGCGATCCACGCCCCGTCTGGAGAGAAGGTGGCCGCCGACTCCTGGAAGGGCGTGCGGACGAACGGCCGGGGGTGGGCCCGGTCATCGAGGGGCAGCAGCCAGATGTCGGTGTCGCCGCGGGTCTTTTCCTCCGTGTAGGCCAGGACCGTGTCGCGCGGCGAGAAGGAGCTCGGGAAGCGCCCCCGCTCGGCCGGCGCGAGCAGCGGCTCGGGCGGGGCGCTGCCGTCGGCCGGCTGCCAGAAGATCGAGGGCTCGCGCCCGGCCCCGGCAGAGGCGAAAGCGAAGCGCGCGCCGTCGCGGGTGAAGACCTGCGAGAACTCCTCGCCCTGGTCGAAGGTCAGGCGCGTCAGCGTGCCCCGCGAGAGCTCGTAGGACCAGACGTCCTGGCTCGCGTTCTCGATGGTGAGCGCGAGGCGCTCGCCGTCCGGGGAGAGCACCGGATAGAGATACGGCCGGCGCGTCTCCGTGACGGGCCACTCGTTGCCGCGGCGGTCGACCGAGAGCAGCGAGCGGGCGAGGCCGGCCGCCCCCCCCGGCACGTAGGCGAGCGTGCCCGAGGCGGAGAGGGCGAAGTGGGCGACGCCGAAGCGGGGGTCCATCGAGACGCCCTCCACCACCGGGACGGGAGTACCCCGGATCTCGAGCCGCTCGAGGTCGAACGGCACGGCGAGCAGGCCGCCCGCTCGCCCGTAGACGATGTGGCCGCTCGCCGCGTAGCGGGCATGGGTGCCTCCCCGGATGAGCACACGAGGCTTGTCCGGGGCATCGAACCGCAGCACCGCGATCCGCGCCTCGTCGAAGGCGTCCGCGGTCTTGATCGTGAAGAGCACGGCCCTGCCCCCGGGAAGGACCTCCGGCCACAGGTGCGCCTGCTCGCCCGCTGCGGTGTCGAGCGTGCTGAGAGGCCGGGGCGTCCCGCCCGCGGCCGGGACGCGCTGGAGCTCGTTCACCTGGGTCGGGGCCAGGACGATCGTGCCGTCGGGAGCCCAGCTCGCGCCGCGCGTCACCGGCGAAGCCTCGCAGACGGTCATGGGGGCCCCGCCCGCGACGGAGACCTTCCGGAGGGTGCGATCCGCCACGAAGCCGATCCACTGGCCGTCGGAGGAGAAGAAGGGCCCCGCCGCGCCTACTGTGCCGGCGATCGGCCGCGCCTCGGACTCGTCCATGGCGCGCCGGTAGAGCTGGGGCGTGCCGGCCGGGGAACGGACGAGCGGGTTGTTGGCTACGTAGACGAGCAGCCGGCCGTCCGGCGAGAGGGCGAGCGCCGTGCGTTCTCCCAGGTCGAGGGGCGCCGCTTTTGGCAGAGCGATGCTGAAGCGCGTCGGTGAGGGCACCTCGACCGGGTTGCGGCGGCGCAAGGCCTGGAAGGAGGCCGCGGCGGCCATCAGGCCGAGCGCGGCCGCGAGGGCCCATGGAAGTAGCCGGAGCCACCGTGGCTCTCGCTTCGACGGCAAAGCGAGCGTCGATGTCGTGGGCTCGGCCAGCGCGTCCTCGATCTCCAGCCGTGCGTCGCCTATGTGCCGCAGGCGGCGCTCGGGGTCACGCTGCAGGCAGCGACGCAGCAGCTCGCGGATCCGGGCCGGCGTCTGCGCGGGCAGGGCCTGCCAGTCCGGGTCGCTGCCGAGGACCGCCGCGAGGCGATCCCTGTGGTCCTCCCCTCCGAACGCCTGGCGGCCCGACAGCGCCTCGTACAGGCAGCAGCCGAAGGCCCAGACGTCCGTCCGACGGTCGACGGGCCGGCCGCGCGCCTGCTCGGGGCTCATGTAGGAGGGCGTGCCGAGGACCATGCCCGCGCGCGTCGCGTCCTCCCCGCGAGTGAGCGTCGCCACGCTCTCGTCGGGAGAGGACGCCTTTGTCGCGGACGCCTTGGCCAGTCCGAAGTCGAGCACCTTGGCCTGGCCGGCAGGAGTGACCTTGACGTTCGCCGGCTTGAGATCGCGGTGGATGACGCCGCTCTCGTGGGCGGCCTCGAGGGCCTCCGCCACCTGGCGGAAGAGCGCCAGGGCCTCGCCGAGGCTCATCGGGCCGCGCTTCAGAAGCTCGGCGATCGTCTCGCCCGGCACGAGCTCGAGAATCAGGAAGCGGACGCCCCCCGCTTCCTCGATCCCGTGGATGGCGGCGATGTGGGGATGGTTGAGCGAGGCGAGGAGGCGGGCCTCCCGCTCGAATCGGGCCATCCGCTCCGGCAGGTGCACGAAGGCGTCGGGCAGCACCTTGAGCGCGACCGACCGGCCGAGCTTCGCGTCCTGCGCCTCGTAGACCTCGCCCATGCCGCCCGCGCCGAGCAGGCGGAGGATCGTGAAGTGTCCGAGTTGCGCGCCGAGTGTGAGCGCCAAGCCCGGTCCTTTGTCGAGGCGACCTTGCGTCCGGAAGCGTAGCAGACCGCGGACCCTCGGGGGCGCGGCTCGTGGCTCGATTGCGCGGTCCGCGACGCCCTGCGGGTGCTACGCTCCCGTCAAGCGCGTGGAGGGCTTCATGAACGCACGGTCGCTCGTCGTGGTCGCGGGAGTCGCAGTGGCGGCCTGCCGGGGCGGGGCACCGGAGGCAGCCGCGCCGGGCGCGGCGGCGCAGAGTGCACAGGCGAAGGCGGCGGCCGACCGCAATGCCTGCCACCTGCTCACTCACGCGGAGGTTTCGGAGATCGCCGGGCGGAAGGTCACGATGGCGGACCAGAGCGAGGCCGGCGACACGTTCTCGACTTGCGACTGGGAGGACGAGGCCGGCGTGTCCGCCTTCAGCCTGACCGTCTACTGGTCGGGCGGGAAGGAGCAATGGGACACCTGGCGCCTCGCGCAGGGCTTGGGCGAGGCGGCCCTGAAGAGCGCCGAGGGTGTCGCGGCGAGTGCCGTGGTGAAGCAGGGCCTGGTGCCGGGCGTCGGGGACGCCGCCTACTTCAGCCCGCTCCTTCCATCCCTGGTCCTGAAGGACGACACGCTCTTCGAGATCAAGTTCTCGCTCGCACCCAACGCAGACGCGAAATTCACGAGCCTCGCCGCGAAGCTGCTCGAGAAGGCGAAGTGAGTGACGCAGCCGAGGGTCCGGCCCGCCGACACGCATGACGGCGGTCATACAGGCCGCATGGCTTCCGAGTGAAGATGAACCTGGGTTTCATCTTTTCCCCGCCGGAGGCCCTCTTGGAGATAACGGCTGACACGCTGGTCGCGGACATCGCGGCCCACTACCCCCGCAGCATCGAGGTCTTCGAGCGCCACGGGATCGACTTCTGCTGCGGGGGGCGCCGCGCGCTCGGCGAGGCCTGCCGCGAGCACGGCGCCGCCGTCGACGCGGTGGCCGCCGAGATCGCGGCCGCCGCCGCGCTCGAGCGGCCGGAGGACCGCGTCTTCACCGACGCCCCGATTGGGGCGCTGCTGGACCACATCGTCTCCCGCTATCACACGGCGCTGCGGGAGGACCTCCCGCTCCTCGGGCGCCTGGCCGACAAGGTGTCCGAGGTCCACGGCTCGCGCCACCCGGAGCTGCGCGAGCTGGCGGAGGTGTACCGGGAGCTGCGAGACGAGCTCACGCCCCACCTCACGACCGAGGAGGAGCGTGTCTTCCCGGCCGTTCGTCGGCTCGTGGAACCCGGCACGGCGGAGGCGGACGTCCAGGAAGCGCTTCACGCGCTCGAGGAGGAGCACGACCGGGCCGGCGCGGCACTCGCCCGCTTGCGCGCGCTGAGCGGGGGCTTCGCCGTCCCCGAGGACGGCTGCACGACTTACCGAGCCCTCTACGAGGGCCTCGCGCGCTTCGAGCGCGAGCTGCACGAGCACGTCCACCTCGAGAACAACGTGCTGTTCCCGCGAGTCGTCAGCCTGCAGGCAAAGGCGGAGGGGCGGCAGGGCGCGACGCGGCTCGTCCGCCGATGACGAGCGGCCGCTGGGGGAGCCCCGAAGTCGTCTCGGGCTTCTCGACGGCCGCCGCCAACGAGGTGCTCCTGGCTTTCGTCCGGGCCGAGCTCGCCCGGCGGCCGGGGCTGCGCATCCTCGACCTGGGCTGCGGCGCGGCCCGCAACGCGGCGCCCATGGCGGCCGAAGGGGCCACGGTGATCGGGATCGACGTGGTCCGGCCCATGCTGGAGGCGGCGCGGCGGCGGGTCGAGGACGCGGGCCTGGGTCGGCGAGTCGCGCTCGTCCGTGCGCCCATGGACCGCCTGCCTTTGCGCGACGCGAGCGTCGACCTCGTGGTGGCGCACGGGATCTGGAACCTCGCGCGGTCCGCCGCCGAGCTCCGCCGCGCGACCTCGGAGGCGGCCCGGGTCGCCCGGCCGGGCGCGGGCCTCATCGTATTCACCTTCTCGCGCGCGACGCTCGCCCCCGGCGATCGGCCGGTGTCCGGCGAGAGCTTCGTGTTCACGCAGTTCGCGGGCGAGCCCCAGTGCTTCCTGACCGAGGAGGAGCTGGTGGCCGAGCTGCTCCGCGCGGGGTTCGAGAAGGACCCGCCGGGGCCGCTCACTGAGTACAATCGCCCGCGCCCAGGCCACACCCTCAGGGTTGGCGGCCCCGTCATCTACGAGGGGACCTTCCGCGCCGTCCGACCATCACGATAGAGGAGTCCGCCATGACCACCGACGCTTCGGAGAAGCCGCTTTCGCCCTGGTGGCGCCACGCCGTCATCCTGGTGATGGTGTTCGGCTTCAGCGTGCTCACGCTGGTGACCGTGCTGACCTACACGAACGCCCCACCCATCCCCGAGCGGGTGACCGACACGGCCGGGGCGACGCTCTTCACGCGGGAGGACGTCGAGCACGGTCAGGAGGTGTTCCTGAAGTACGGCCTCATGGAGCACGGCACGCTCTGGGGTCACGGGGCGTACCTCGGCCCGGACTACAGCGCCGAGTACCTGCACCGGCTGGCCGAG
>CAZMRX010000021.1:13605-27732 GCA_964568755.1 uncultured Acidobacteriota bacterium
GACCCGGGAGAGCTCGAGGACCTCACCTCGTACTTCGCGTGGGCGGCGTGGGCCACGGTCGCCAACCGACCCGGGAAGGACTACTCCTACACGAACAACTGGCCGTACGAGCCGTTGGTCGGCAATCGACCGAGTTCCTCGACCTACCTGTGGAGCGCGCTCAGCCTCGTCACCCTGCTCGCCGGGCTGGGAATCGTGCTGTTCGTCGTCGGCCGCTTCGACTACCTGGGCTGGCACGGCACCTCCGCGAGCGGGCAGGCGGCGCACGACAGCCCGATGGCACACTGGACCTTCACGCCGAGCCAGAAAGCGGTGAGCCTCTACTTCGGCGTCGTCGCGCTGCTGTTCCTGCTCCAGACGCTCGCCGGTGGCGCCCTCGCCCACTACCGCGTCGAGTCGGGCGCCTTCTACGGCTTCGACCTCGCGCGCGTCTTCCCCTACAACCTGCTGCGAACCTTCCACCTCCAGCTCGCCATCTTCTGGATCGCCACCGCCTGGGTGGCGGGCGGCCTCTTCCTCGCGCCGATCGTCGGCGGCGCCGAGCCCCGCGGGCAGCGGGCGGGCGTCCTGGCGCTGCTCGCCGCTCTCGCGGTGGTCGTCTTCGGGAGCCTCGGCGGCGAGTGGCTCGGTATCAACGACCGCCTCGGCAGCCTGTGGTTCTGGTTCGGCCACCAGGGCTCGGAGTACCTGGACCTCGGGCGCTTCTGGCAGCTGCTGCTGGCGGTCGGGCTCGCGGGCTGGCTCGTGCTCATGTACCGCGCCCTGCGGCCGGCGATCCGCGATCCCCGCAAGTCCGAGCTGACGTCGCTCTTCCTCTACGCGGCGGCGGCGATCCCGCTCTTCTACCTGCCCGCGCTCTTCTACGGCCCCCGGACCAACTTCGCCGTGATCGACAACTGGCGCTTCTGGATCATCCACCTGTGGGTGGAGGGCTTCTTCGAGCTGTTCGCCACCGTGCTCGTCGCGGTGATGTTCGTGGTGCTCGGGATGGTCACGGCGCGCACCGCCACCCGCGTCATCTACCTCGACGCCATCCTCTACCTGACCGGCGGGATCATCGGGACCGGGCACCACTGGTACTTCACCGGCCAGGGGACGCTCAACATGGGCCTCGCGGCGTGCTTCTCCGCGCTGGAGGTGGTCCCGCTGACGCTGCTGACGCTCGACGCCTGGGACTTCATCCGCCTGCGCCACCGCCAGCCGGCGAGCGTCCCGGCGACCCCCGCCGACCGCCACCGCTGGGCCATCTACTTCCTGATGGCGGTCGGCTTCTGGAACTTCGTCGGCGCCGGGGTCTTCGGCTTCCTGATCAACCTGCCGATCGTCTCCTACTTCGAGGTCGGCACCACGCTCACCAGCAACCACGGCCACGCGGCGCTCTTCGGCGTCTTCGGCATGCTGGCGCTGGCGGTGCTCGTCTTCTGCCTGCGGGCGCTGGCGCGGGACGAGGTCTGGACGCGCGCGGAGCGGTGGATCAAGATCGGCTTCTGGGGGCTGAACGTGGGCCTCGCGCTCATGATGGCGGTCGATCTGTTCCCGGCGGGCGTGCTGCAGCTGTGGGACGTGCTCCAGAACGGCTACTGGCACGCGCGGCGGCTCAGCTTCCTGATGAGCGGCACGTTCCACACGCTCGAGTGGGCGCGCGCCGCGGCCGACGCGGTCTTCCTGGTGGTCGGTGTCGTCCCGCTCGTCCTGGCCGTCGCAATCCTGCTCCGCGGCTCGCGCCAGCGACCCTACGAAGGGGTAAAGCCATGAGATACACGCTCGCCCTGGCTGCGGCCGGGGCCCTCTGCCTCACCCTCGTCTCTCGGGCGGCGCTCGCCCACTGCGATACCCTCGACGGCCCCGTGGTGAAGGACGCCCGCGCCGCCCTCGACTCGAAGGACGTGACCGTGGTCCTGAAGTGGGTCCGCCCGGACAAGGAACCCGAAATCCGCGAGGCGTTCCAGCACGCGCTGGGCGTGCGCGCCCTGGGCTCCGAGGCTCGGGCGCTGGCGGACCGCTTCTTCTTCGAGACCCTGGTGCGCGTGCACCGCGAAGGAGAAGGGGCGCCGTACACGGGCCTGAAGCCCGCCGGGACCGCGGTCGATCCCGGGGTCGCCGCATCCGACCGAGCGCTCGGGACCGGATCGGTCGACCCCCTCGTCAAGCTGCTCAGCGCCGAGATCGACAAGGGCCTGCGACTGCGCTTCGCGCAGGCGGCCGAGGCGCGCAAGCATGCGGACGAGGGCATCGAGCCCGGCCGCCGGTTCGTGGCGGCGTACGTCGAGTTCATGCACTACGCCGAGCGGCTCCTGCAGAGCGCCACGACTGCCGCCGCGCACGGGGAAGCTGCGGCTCACGCCCACTGAGTCCCGATGAGCCACGAGGCCACGAGCAACGCGCCTGAGGCCTGGCTGGGTGGGCCGATCGAAGGCGTGACGCCGTACCTGATGCCGGTCGCGCACGCGCTGGTGCAGGTCGGACGCGACGTCGCGAAGGTCGAAGACCTCTCGCCCGACGCGCTCTGGGCGCGACCCGGAGGGGCGGCGTCGGTCGGCTTCCACCTGAAGCACGTGGCCGGCGTGCTGGATCGCCTGCTGACGTACGCGCGCGGCGCCGACCTCGACGCACACCAGCTGGGTGAGCTGCGCGCCGAGGGCCATCCCGGCGATCCGCCTGCGGATGCGGCGACCCTGGTCAGGAACGCCCGCGCCGCCGTCGAGAGGGCGCTCGACCAGGTCCGCAGGACCCCGCCGGAGTCGCTGCTCGAGCTGCGAGCGGTCGGGCGCAAGCAGCTCCCGAGCAGCGTGCTCGGCCTGCTCCACCACGCCGCCGAGCACGCGACGCGCCACACGGGCCAGGCCGTGACGACGGCCACGATCGTCCGAGGCGGATCATGGCCGAGCCGCTGACGCTCGAGCCCGAGGCACGCTGCGACCGCTGCTCGACTTTCGGGGCCTTCGACCTCGGCGACCGCAGGCTGTGCGAGGAGTGCTACCGGCTGTGCGGCTCCTGCTGCCCCGAGTTCGGCGCCGACGACCTCTGGCCGCGCGAGCAGGAGCCCCCGCGCTGAGGGGTGCGGCTCAGCGGTTACCCTCCGCGGGCTCCAGCCACTGTCGCCGGGCCAGGGCGAGGTTCTCCTCGATGTGCTTCCGGATCTCCGGGCCGTCGTTGTACGGCTTGAGCGGCGGCTCGGGAAACGCCTGCAGCTCCTCGGCGAGGCGTTCGGCTTCGGCGGGACCGAGGGCTTCGTCGCAGGCGTCATAGACTCCGCCCGGATCCTCCTCGCGCCGGTTGTGCGGGACGAGGATCGAGCGGATCTCCGCCACGAGGGCGGGCGTCGGGGTCGGCACCAGCAGGGCGGCGATCGCTCCGTGGTCCACGCGCAGCCGGGCAGCGAGCTCGAGAGGCTCTCCCCCGCGGGCCGCGCGCGCGGCCGCGAACAGGACTTTCTCCTCCATGCCGATGTGCCTGAGGATCCCCGCCCGGAACTGCCCGAACGGCGCGAGCTCGACCCGGCCGGGCTCCGCGATCGAACGCGTGAGAAACGCGTCGAGGCGGCGGTGGTCGGCGCTGAAGAAGCGGTGGAGCGGGCCGTGCATGACCAACGTCATACCCCCGAAGCCGCTCGCGACACAAGATGATACGAGGACGACGCGTGAGCGAGCTGATCGACAACCGTGCCCACCGCATCCGCACCCTGAAGGAGGTGATCCGCCACCTCCACCAGGGCCGGGCGCCCGCCGAGGTGAAGGCGCAGCTGACCGCGCTCGTCCGCGAGTGCGACGCGAGCGAGATCGCGGCGATGGAGCAGGAGCTGATGGCGGAGGGCGTGCCCGCGAGCGAGATCATGGGCATGTGCGACCTGCACTCGCAGGTCGTGCGCGACATCCTGGTCGAGAAGGCGAGCGCTCCCCCGCCCCCCGGCCACCCCGTGGACACGTTCCGGCGCGAGAACGAGGCGCTGCGCGCGCAGGCGGCGTCGCTGCGTGCCGCCCTCTCGGCGCTCGTTCCGGCGGACAGCGGCGACGAGACCGCGATCGTGCCGGCCCGCCTGCTCGACTGCCGCCGTGCGTTCTCCGGGCTGATGGACGTCGAGAAGCACTACCAGCGCAAGGAGCACCTGCTCTTCTCGTGCCTCGAGCGCCACGGGATCACGGGGCCCTCGACCGTGATGTGGGGCAAGGACGACGAGGTCCGGGCGCGGCTCAAGGAGCTCGGCTATGCCCTCGGAGAGAACGAGGGCAGCGTGGGCGAGTGGCGGCTCGTGGCGCAGACCGTCGCCGAGCCGGCTCTCGCGGCGGTCGAGGAGATGATCTTCAAGGAGGAGCACATCCTGCTGCCGATGGCGCTCCAGAACCTGACCGAGACCGAGTGGGGCGAGATCTTCACGCAGTCGCCCCAGTTCGGCTACTGCATCGTGGACCCGCGCGACGGCTACGCGGCCCCGTTGCCCGCGAGCGACGTCCCGGCTGCGGCCAGCGCCGAGGCGGCGCGCTCCGGGATCGCGTTCGCGCCCGGCCCCTTCGCCGCCGGCACGCGTGCGGTTCCCCTGGCCATGGCCGGCGCCGCGCGCCCGCGCGGGGGCGAGAGCCTGCCCGACGCGGTCGGCAAGGGCCTCGTCGTGCTCCCGACCGGCGCGCTCCGCCTCGACCAGCTGAAGGCCGTCTTCGCCACGCTGCCGGTCGACGTCACCTTCGTCGACGCGCTGGACCGCGTGCGCTTCTTCAGCGAGGGCCAGAACCGGGTCTTCGCGCGGCCGAAAGCCATCCTCGGGCGCCTGGTTCAGCACTGCCACCCGCCGGGAAGCGTGGACGTCGTCGAGCGCATCCTCTCCGACTTCCGCTCCGGCCGCCAGAACGTGGCCGAGTTCTGGATCGATTTCAAGGGGCGCTTCGCGCACATCCGCTACTTCGCGCTGCGCGACGAGAACGGCGGCTACCTCGGCACGCTCGAGGTGACGCAGGACCTGACGCGCGAGCGCTCGCTCGCGGGCGAGCGGCGGCTGCTCGAGTACGAGTCGTAGCCGTGGCGGCCGAGCGCACGCGGGCCGCGATCACGCCCGCCACGAAAGTGGCCGATCTGCTCGAGTCCTGGCCCGAGCTCGAGGAGGTGCTGGTCGCGCAGGCCCCCGCCTTCCGCCGCCTGCGCAACCCCGTGCTGCGCCGGACGGTGGCTCGCGTGGCGACGCTCGAGCAGGCGGCCGGCGTGGGCGGCGTCCCGGTGCGCGAGCTGGTGGCCGCGCTGCGTCGCGCGGCCGGGTTCGACGAAGCCGCGCCACCGGGAGAGACGGCCGCCGAGGGCGCGGGCGACGTTTCGACCCCGCCCGAGTGGCTCGGCGCCGGACGCGTCGCGTCGATCCTGGACGCCGACGCGCTGCTGGACGCGGGCGAGGTGCCGCTCGGCCGCGTCAACCAGCAGGCGCAGGCGCTCGGCGCCGGCGAGCTGCTGCGAGTCGACTCCGGCTTCCGGCCGGTCCCGCTGGTCGAGGCACTCGCGAAGCAGGGCTACCGCTGCTACGTGCGCGAGCGGGCACCCGGCCGCTTCGAGACCTTCGTCGCGGCCGGTCTGCGATAACCCACCCACAGGAGCAGCCGGCGCCCGCTCACCCGCCGCTCGACGGGCGCGCGGCGCGGGACCGGGCGGCGAAGTCGGCGCGCAGGCGGCGCGCCTCGCGCCAGAGCGCCACGACCAGCGCGTCGTCGAGCGGCTGCCCCTGTGCGGCTCGGCGGCGCAGGGCCGTGACGGGGGCTTCGAACAGGAGCCGTCCGAGCGGGCTGGTGAGCGGGGGCGCGGCGACGCGCTTCGCGTCCTTGCGGTCGCCCTCGTTGAGGACGCCCTTCACGGGCGCGTCGATCGTCGCGGCCTCGCGGACGCGCCGGGCGAGACGAGTCGCGTCCCCGGAGCCGCCGTCCCAGGCCACGAAGCCGGCGAGGAACGCCGCCTCGACGCTCTTCGGGTTCGTCTGCAGCGCGGCTGCGAACCACTCGCGGGCCTCGTCGGCCCGGCCCGCGACCAGGAGCACCTCGCCGAGGCGAACCACCGGGCCGGTCTCCTCGCCGTAGATCGCGTGGGCGCGGCGCAGGTGGGATTCGGCGACCGCGAGGTCCATCGGCTCGGCCGGATCGGGCGAGGCGACGAGCGCGCCCAGGGCCAGGTGGCCACGCGCGCTCGTGGGGTTCACCTCCACCAGCCGCTCGAAGGCCGCGCGCGCCTCGCGCGGCTGGCCGAGCTCGCGCCGGCACTGGCCGAGGTAGTAGAGCGCGTCCTCGTGCCGGGGAAGGGCGGCGAGCGCCTCCTCGTAGAGCCGGGCGGCCGACGCACAGTCGGGGCGAAGCCGCGCCTCGGTCGCCGCGTGGAGCTTCTGCCAGAAGGCCAGCACGGCCTCGCGGCGCGGGTCGGCCGCCGCCTCGGAAGCGGCCTCGCGGCGGCAGCCGGCGAGCGGAGTGGCGACGAGCGCGGCGAGAACGAGGGCGGCGAGCCCGGGGCGGCTCATCGGGCCGCCGCGACGGCCAGCTTCGGCGCGCCCCCTTCCGTGACGGCGACGGTCGCCCGCACCGGCAGGCCCTCGAGGGTCTGGGTGGCTCCGCTGGGCCAACGGATCTCGAGCCGCTCGACGACGGCGGCGTCGCCGGTGCCGAAGAACACCTCGCCCGGGGGCTCCTGGCTCAGGTACGACGGCTGGCCGCCCACCTCGCGAACCTGGGAACCCGCGGCGGTCGTGAGCACGACGCGCGCGCCCGTCGCGAACGTCGTCGATCGCGTCCCGCCCCCGCGCCCCGCCCGCGAGCGCAGCACGACCCGCAGCCATCCGCGGGCGTTGCCGCCGTGGTTGCGTCCGAGCCGCAGCGCCCCGCCGTGAACGACGACCGCGAGGTCGAGGTCGCCGTCGCCGTCAAAGTCGGCGGCGCTCGCTCCACGGCCCACCATGGGTGTGACAAAGGGCTCCCCCGCCTTCGTCCCCACCTCGAAGTAGCCGTTGTCGCCCGCGTTCGAGAACAGGAAGCTCCGCATCGGGACGAGCCGCGCCGGGTCCTGCTCCTCCTGGAAGGTGCTGCCGTTGATCGCGAACAGGTCGAGGCGTCCGTCGTTGTCGTAGTCGAAGAAGCCGGCGCCCCAGCCGATCACGTCGAGGGCGATCTGGCCGAGACCGAAGAGGTCGGCCTGGTCGACGTAGCGCAGGGGCGCCTCCTTCGTGACCTTCATCGAGCGGCTCTCGTCCGCGTAGAGCGCGTTCTCCTGGGCGAGCCAGTGGGTGACGAAGATGTCGAGGTCCAGGTCACCGTCCCAGTCCCCGATGCCGAGCCCCATCGCACCCCGGTGGTCGGCGACCCAGGCCGAGTGGCTGACGTCCCGGAAGCGCCCGTTGCCGAGGTTCCGGAACATCGCGTTGTCGGAGACGTCGTTCGCCACGTAGAGGTCCGGCCAGCCGTCGGCGTCGAAGTCGGCCCACGAAGCACTCAGCGACCGCCCGGCGAGGTTGTCGACGCCCGCCTCGCGCGCCACGTCCGTGAAGCGGCCGCCGTCGTTGCGGAGCAGCAGGTTGCGCTCGGGCGGGTAGCTCGAAGGGTTGAGCGCGAACGGCACGATGGCCTTGAACTGCCGGCTCGTCTCGTCCGCGCGGCCGGCGTCGTAGCGGTAGCGCACGTAGCCGCACACGTAGACGTCCTCGTCTCCGTCGCGGTCGAAGTCGGCCCAGGACACGCCCGCCCAGAAGCCTGCGGGCCCGCCCACGCCGCTCGCGCCCGAGACGTCGCGGAAGCGTCCGCCGCCTTCGTTCCGGAAGAGCAGGTTCGTCCCGTACCGCGTCACGAACAGGTCGAGCCGGGCGTCGCCGTCGTAGTCGCCCCAGGCGGCGCCCATGCCGGTCCCGCGCACGGCCAGGCCCGCCGCGTCGGTGACGTCCTCGAAGCGGCCGCCGTCGTTGCGAAACAGGCGCGCGTGCGCGGGCGAGGCGGCGAGCTCGGACGGGGTCAGGGTCAGCGCACCCGACTGGTTCACCACGAGGAGGTCGGGGTCGCCGTCCCCGTCGTAGTCCCCCCACGCGAGGCCCGAGCCCATGTCCTCCGGGAGCTGGCTGGAGCGGCGTCCGTGGAAGTGCGTGAAGCGGAGGCCTGTGGCCTCGGCTTCGTCGCGGAACACCACCTCTCCGGGAGGCGTCCCGCCGGGCGGCGCCGTCGCAGGCGCGCCGGCCGCCGACGCGGCCGTGGGCGGGTGCGACGGTGGCGCGGCGACGTTCGCGCCGGCCGGGCCGGACGGCGCAAACGCCTCGCGGTCGAGCGAGCGCGTGATCTCCGCGCTCGTCTCGGCCTCACGACCCGGCACGTACGCCGCGGGGCGCGGGCGCGCGAGGAAGAGCGCCGCCGTCACCGCCGCGAACAGCACGCCCCCTGTCGTCATCAGCAGCCGGGCCCGGCGGCGGTGCGAGCCCGGGCGCGCGGCGGTCGGCTGGCTCACCGCGACGCCGCCGGGCGCACGCTCGCGATTCGATTCACGGCGGCGTCCGGCGTGGCCACCGCCGCGCGCCGCGGTCGCGGCAGGACCCGCAGCCGCGCCTCGGCCCGCGCGATCTCCGTCACCGGCGACGTCAGGCCGGAGCTCTCGCCGAACATGAAGTTCAGCAGGTACTGATCGAACTTGCGGTAGAGGAGCCGGGCGGTGACCGTGAGCTCGGTGGCGGCGGTGGGCGCTGTCAGGTCGAAGCTCTCTTCCCGGAGCTGCGGCGCGCCCCCGGTCGCGCCGGAGCAGTCGAAGGCGTACTCGGCGACGTCGGAGAAGCCCGGAAAGAGAGAGCGGCGGTAGCGGACGCCCACCATCTCCCACAGGTTGTGGCGGTCGATCAGGTTTCCGTACTGGTCTACGGGCTCCGCCTTGAACATGAAGCTCCCGGGCTCGATGAAGTTCCGTTCGTCGCGCCGCCCCGAGGCGAAGATCACCCGCCCGGTGGGATCGGTCACGACCAGCTCGACCCAGGCCTGGATGATGTCGAGCGGGCCGGTCGGGAAGTCGTGGCCCACCTTGTTGGAGGTGACTACGGCGCGGACGTCCAGCGTCTCCCCCGCCACCGCCTGCTTCGGCAATTCCAGCTCGAGCCCGACCACCGGCCCCTTCACCCACTTGTCTTCGATCTCCGGGATCGCGTAGCGGCCCTGCAGCCACTGCTCCACCAGCCGGGCCTGCTCCTCGCCCCCGGGCAGCTTCAACATCGTCGGCATCGCCTGGTTCGCGCCGAGGAAGCGGTGGCTGCGATGACGGCCGTCGTCGCCCGATCGGTTGTAGTCGAGCGCGTCGCCCGCAGCCGGGTCGCGCGAGGCCTGGAGCGGCATGTGGCACTCGCGGCACTCGACCGTCCGCCGGGCGTCCCCGGGGTGGTTCCAGTGGCTCTTGCGCCAGTTGTCGAACTGGTTCTGGAGCTGCACCCAGCCCACCTTGTTGACTTCTTTGTCGATGAACTGCTTGTGGCACGCGGCGCAGTACTCGGGAGTCTTGAAGAGACGCTTCGAGAGGTCGGCCGTGTGCTGCCAGGGGTAGGCCCGGATCAGGAAGTCTCGAGCGAAGCGCGCGGCGCCGCTCTCGCTCTCCTCGAAGAGGTAACGCGACGGCTGGGCCACCACGAAGCTCGCGTTGCCCTTGACGTCCGTCTGGCGGATCGAGTGGCACGCGAGGCAGGAAACGCCTTCCTGGTAGCCCGCGAGGCCGGAGAGGTTCTCCGCGAAGATGTTCTTCGTCCCCGAGAAGAGCGAGATCGGGTCGTGGCAGCCGCCGCAGTAGCGGGTCGACTCCGCCCCGTTCTGCTTCGCCATCTCCTCCTGGATGCGCTGGAACGCCGGGTCCATGGCCGCCCAGCGGTGGGCGCTCACCCGCCACTCGGCGGTGACCTGCTCGTGGCAGCCCGCGCTTCCGCACGACTCGGATCCGGAGAGCCGACGGGCGTCGTACGCCCCGCCGGTGACGGTGGTGGCGAGGCTCGGTGCGAAGGGCCGCTCGGGGCCGAGCGTGTACGCGTAGTCCGCCGGGAAGACGTCGTGCATGCGCTCACCCGGGTAGAGGGCCCACGCCAGGCCGATCGGCGCGAGCATCAGGCCGAGCCCAGCCGCGGCCCGCCCGAGCGTACGCACCTCGGCCGCGCGCAGCGCCTCGAGCCCGAGCCGGAGCGCGGCGGTGCGGTCGCGCAGCGCCACCACGACCACGTGCGGCAGCGCGAAGGCGAGGAGAGCGAACGTGCTGACGAGGTGAACGCGATCCCACGCGTAGGAGATCCGCGCGCCCCAGCCGGCCTGCACGGCGAGGACGAGCCCCGACACCACGGCGACGATGGTCGCCAGGGTGGCGAAGTATCCCATCCAGACCACGGCGCCCGTGGGCCGGTTGCGGTAGGCGAGGAAGTGCTGTCCGAGGTAGACGAGGACGGGCACGAGGAAGACCGTTCCCACCGCCGTATGGACGACGACCATCCACTGCGCCGGCGCCGAGAATGGAACGAGCCACAGGCCCAGCCCGGTGAGCGTCTCCGCCGCCAGCCACGCGAGCGCCAGCGCCGAGAAGCGCCGCATCCACTCGGCCTCGCGCCCTCGCTCGACCACGTTTGTCATGGACGCCTCCCTCAGGCGGCCGCGGCGCTGCGGGCCGAGGCACAGGGCGAAACCGCTGAATCGGTGTGCAGTGACGCTAGGGCGTCGCCAGCGATGGCTGTATGACGGCCGTCATGTCGGACCAAACCCGTGTAACCTGACGCTGCCGCGTACGAAGTCGTACGGGCAGCCAACAGCTCGCGGGCGACGCAGGGCCCTTTAGCAGGCCTGGCTCCGCTTCCGTATGACAGCGGTCATACGGCTCAGCTTCGAAAATCTCCCGTTGACAGGCGCATTCAACCTCAGCCCTAATCTCCGCCGAAGCACCCAGGCGAAGACCTCGCGTTCGACGACGATTGCCCCGCGCTCCCTCCCGGGGTGGTCCCCGCACACGGAGGGACGCATGAAGACTCGAAGGCTCGTCCAGGCCCTTGCTTTCATGGGGCTCGCCGCCGCCGCATCGCCAGCGGACAACCCGTTCGCCACCGCACCGCTCGACACCACGATCCCACCGCTTCCCGCGAGCGGGCTGGTCTTCCCGACCGCGCCGATCCAGCTGACCGGACCCGCGTTCGTCCACGAGGGGCGCGCCACCTGGGGCCCTGACCTCGTGGACCCGGGCACGACCAGCCCCGAGGCCTGGAAGGACCTCTTCATCCCTGCCGTGGGGACTCCGCTGCGGTTCACGGCGTCCCCCGCGTTCCCCGTCCGTGTCGAACAGGCCTGGAACGCGGCCAAGCAGCACCTGACCGCCCTCGACCCCGGGGCGATCGGCGACGTGTTCGCGCTGTTCGAGAAGCTCGGAGACTACCAGCCGGGCGCGAGCGCCCATGTGACGATCCCCGCGACGCCAAGTAGCTTCTTCTTCGGGTACCGGCCGGTGAGGGCGCGCTGGCTCCGCAGCCAGTGGGGGCGGCCGGGACCTTTCGGCTTCCAGCCGGAGAAGAACTACGTCTACTCCGACTACTCGGCCTTCCGCGACGTCCGGCTGCGGGGCGCCCGCCTCTACTGCGCCGCGCGGCGCGCCCAGAAGGAGCAGGGCGGCCTGCCGGCCTCTCTCGGCGAGCGGGTGGGCTTCTCGGTCGAGCTGCTGGGCAAGACGATCGACTTCCTGGTGATCGAGCCCACGCTCGCGCTCGACGGGCCCGAGCGCTTCACGGGTCCCGCGGGCGACCTCACGCGGGCCTTCAGCATCCCCTTCCAGCTCGGCACCCGGGTGACGCCGATCCGCGGCCTGGGCCTGCCGGGATTCGACGAGATCCGTGTCCCGCTCGAGCTCGTGACCGGCGACACCGAGGTCACCACCCTCGCCGAGAAGCGACCGGTGTTCGTGGGCTACGTCTTCCAGTGCCCGCCGTGCACGGTGGCGCCGCAGTTCGTCACCCAGCACAGCAAGGACTACCAGACCGTCACCCACGCCGACGCCTTGTCCAGCGCCGGCTTCGCGGGAGCGAACCAGTTCCATGCCGACGCGGAGTTCACGCTCTTCTACCTGGGCCCGCTGAAGGTGCTCGGCACACTCGGGCTCGGCTTCGAGGTGGGGGCCTTCGAGCGGAAGGACAACCGCGTCCTGGCCGGCTTCCCGGCGCCCCCGGCGCGCGAGGGGTTCCTGCTGCAGAATCCGCTCGGCGGCGTGCGCTACCACGACGGGCCGTGGCTTCTCGCCCGCCGCGGAACCCTCTCCTACTTCGAGTGGCAGGTGCAGCCCGAGGGCGTGACCGACCCCTTCTGGACGCGGCCGATCCTGCCCATCTTCAGCCCAGCCGACATCCGGGCCGTGACGAACGACGATCACCTCGCGGAGAGCAGCACCAGCCTGTCGCTCACGCTCGGTCTCGCCGGCCAGCTCGGCGTCAACGAGGGGCCCTTCGAGATCACGCTGACGGTCTCGGGCTCGGTCACCGGCAACGTCTCGCAGCGTTTCGTGCTGCGCGACGCCCTGATGGCCCAGGACCCGCTCGAACCGGGCTTCCTGCCGCGGATGCGACCGATCACCGCCGTCTCCGTGCGGCCGCGGCAGACCGCGGGCATCACCTTCAACGGGCTGCTGGCGAAGCTCAACTTCTACCTCGATCTCGGGTTCTTCGGCGAGGTCGAATTCGACAAGACGTTCTTCAACCTCGGCGCCCAGCCGCTCGCGCACTACGACAGCGACGACGCGCTCGGCCTGGACGACGAGGCGTTCGTGTTCCGGCTGGGCACGGGATCGACCGCCGGCCAGCCGCTGAAGAAGCCGCGCGTGCTGTCGCACCTGCCGCAGCGAGGCCACTTCGAGAGCTTCGACGAGGACGTCGACGCCTGCCTCGCCGACGAGACGCCGCTGCCCGAGCTCCCGCCGCCCTGCGAGGCGGAGCTCGACGGGGGCAGCGCGCCGAAGGTCGAGATCTGCATGTACGGACCGGGATCCGGGTTCCTGTCGGACTTCGTTCCGAGCATCCCGCCGGGCATCTGCAGCCACGTCGACGGGTGGGTGGGCGGGCTTCCCGGGCTCGACGACGAGCAGAAGGAGTGCCTGGAGCGCTACCTGGACTTCCTGTGTGCCCCCGTGTCCAAGGAGCAGTCCTGGGCCGGCGAGGCGGTGATCAGCCGGATCTGGAACTTCGACCTGGCGATGAAGGACGAGCTCCACTCGATCGTCAGCCAGTGCGCGGGCGCGTTCATCGCGGAGGGCGACCCGGACAAGAAGGCGAAGGCGCAGGCGCTCGCGGAGAATCTCGTCTCGCTCGGCGCCTGCAAGGCGGACGCGACGCTGCTCCCGGACGGGGACATCCTGAAGGTCGTCAACCCCACCCAGGCGCCGAAGGCGACTCCCGGCTCCTGCGGGAGCTGATCCCGCGGGCTCGAGGGACGCGCCGGTCCCGGGACGCTCGAGCTTAGAATGGCCCGGTGCCGGGATCGGGCTTCGACGAGCCGATCGTCGCCGTGTCGACGCTGACGCGTCGATTCGGATCGACGACGGCCCTGGCCTCGGTGAGCCTGTCCCTGGCGCGCGGGGCGGTCTACGGCCTCGTCGGCGCCAACGGCGCGGGCAAGACGACGCTGATCAAGCACGTCCTGGGCCTGCTTCGCGCGGAGAGCGGATCGGTGCGCGTCTTCGGGCTCGATCCGGTTGCCGACCCGGTGGGCGTGCTGTCGCGGATCGGCTATCTCTCGGAGGAGAACGACCTGCCCGGCTGGATGCGCATCGGCGAGCTCGTCCGCTACTCGCGCGCGTTCTATCCGTCCTGGGACGACGGCTACGCGGAGGAGCTGAGGCAGGCGTTCGACCTCGAGCCCGCGGCGACGGTCAAGAGCCTCTCCCGCGGGCAGAAGGCGCGCGCGGGCCTGCTCGTCGCGCTGGCGCACCGGCCCGAGCTGCTGCTGCTGGACGAGCCCTCGTCCGGCCTCGACCCCGTCGTGCGCCGCGACATCCTGGAAGCCATCCTGCGCACGATCGCCCACGAAGGCCGCACCGTGCTCTTCTCGTCGCACCTGCTCGACGAGGTCGAGCGAGTCGCGGACCACGTCACGATGATCCGCCAGGGCACGATCATCCTGAGCGAGCCGCTCCCCGCGCTCCAGGCGGCGCACCGCT
>CAZMRX010000022.1:0-27521 GCA_964568755.1 uncultured Acidobacteriota bacterium
CGCGCCCGGCTGAGCGTCGGAAGGAGCGCCTGACACCGCATCAGGATAGCGGAAGAGCGCGAGCGCGGCGGCCGCCGCTCCGCCGCCGAGGACGCGGCGGCGCGGGACGCCCGGCGGGCGGCTCATTTCGATCCCGCGGCGGACGTCTCGGAGCTCGCCGCCCCGCTGCTCGCGAGCCGCGCGCCGAACACCTGCCGCCCGAGCTGGCGCAGATCCGCGGGCGCGAGCGACTCGTGGGATAAGAGCACGACGCCCTGGGCGCCGGCGCGGCGCGCGAGCGTCACCTTCTCCACGATCCCCGCCACGTCGAGACGGTAGGCCCCGATGCCGGCCCACATCGCCTGGGCGGCCCCGTTGCGCTCGCGCATCGCCTCGAGCTGCTGCGTGAACAGGCGGCTGTCGGCCGTGTAGGTCATCGGGCACAGCGCCGACACCACGCCGGCCTTCACCCACGCCGGCCAGTCCTGGAACTTGTGGTTGACGGCCTGCGCCTCGTCGGGGGCCACGGCCGCCGAGAGCACGAGCCCGGGCCGCTCCCGGCGCGCGGCGTCGGCGAGGCGCGTCGTCAGAGCCGTGAGCACGTCGCGGCGCCAGGCGTCCCAGGCCGAGGGGCTCTGGCCCGGTCCGGCGATCGGGTCGCTGCCGCCGGTCGCGCGGCGGAAGCCCTCGAGCGCCGCGTGCGAGTAGTCGAACGAGGGTCCGGGGTAGCGGATGAAGTCGAAGTGCAGGCCGTCCACCGGGTAGGCGTGCACGATCTCGCGCACGACCTCCTCGAGGTGCGCGGCGACTCCAGGAAGCGACGGAGACAGGTAGTAGCCCTCGACGTCGCCCTCGCTGCGCCCGGCGGCCGCGATCAGCTCGAGCCGCCGCGCCCCGCGCGCCACGAGCGCCGCGGTGGCGACGGACTTCGGCACCATCGCCCATTCCGGGTGCTTCTCGAGCACGTGGCCGCGCGGCAACGGTTGGCCGAAGTGGGCCGCGAGCAGCACGTTGACCCAGGCGTGGACCTGCAGCCCCCGCGAGCGGGCGCGCGCGAGGAGGCGGCGCAGCGGGTCGAACTCCTTCGGCTGGCGCTCGAGCAGCGGGCTGCGCGGGGCGAGCGCCGAGCGGTAGAACGAGTCGCCGCGGCCGCGCACCTGGACGAAGAGCGCGTTGAGCCCCGCGCTCGCCGCGTCGTCCACGACCTTGTCGACGGCCTCCGGCGAGACGAGCGCCGTGCGCACGATCCAGACGCCGCGCAGCTCGGCGGGATCCGGGGCTGCCGCGGCCGGGAGCGCGGCCAGAGCCACGGCAGGAACGAGCAGGAGGCCCTGGAGGGTACGCCCGAGCACGGGTCATGGTATCAGGCAGTGCCTGAGGGGGGCAAGCGGAACCCCCCGTCCCGCAACGCTTTGCGCTATCATGGCTCGTGCGACCGATGGACGCCGCGCTGCTCGCCTGCCTGCTGCTCGCCGCCCCGGCGGCCCAGCCCTCCGATTCGGCGCGCGGCCTCGTGCGCGCGATCGAGGAGCACCACGCGCGAACCACGGACATCGTGGCCCGCTTCTCCCAGAGCTACCGCTCGGGAATGCTCGGGCGGGAGATCCTGGAGCGCGGCACGGTCTCGATCAAGCGGCCGGGGCGCATGCGCTGGGAGTACCGCGAGCCCGAGGCCAAGCTCTTCGTCTCCGACGGGCGCACCTTCTACTTCTACGTGCCCTCCGACCGCCAGGTGGTCGTGAGCGAGCAGGACCCCCGCCACTCGCTCGCCGCGCGCCTGCTGTCGGGCCAGGGCGGGCTCAACGACGAGTTCGAGGCCACGCTCGAGGAGCCGCTCGAGGACGGCGTGCTGCGGCTGCGGCTGGTGCCGCGCCAGCCGCAGGCCGACGTCGAGCGCGCGCTCGTCGAGGCCGAGCCGGGCGGTCGCATCCGCTCGATCCTGCTCGAGGACCTGCAGGGCAACCGGACGCGCTTCCGCTTCGAGGACGTGCGCGAGAACACCGGCCTCGCCGACCGGCTGTTCCGCTTCGAGGTGCCGAAGGGCGTCGAGGTGATCCGCGGATGAAGCGCCTGCTGCCGGCGCTCGCGCTGGCGCTGGCCGCCGGCTGCGCCACCTCGTCCGCGTTCCGCGCGGCCGAGAACGCCGAGCGGCTGCAGGACTACGACCGGGCGGTGGTCGAGTACCAGCGCGCGCTCGCGGGCGACCCGGACAACGTGCAGTACCGCCGCGCGCTAGAGCGGGCGCGCATGCGGGCCGCGAACGACCACACCAACCTGGCCCGCCGCCTCGCCGGCCGCGGCTCCTACGACGAGGCGCTGGCCGAGTACCGCCTGGCGCTCGAGCTGCACCCCACGGCGCCCGGCGTGGCCGAGGAGATGCGCGACGCCGAGGCGATGCGCGAGCGCGGCCGGACCTCGTTCGAGGAGATCCGCGAGCGCTCGCGCGAGCGGGCGCTGCCCGGTCTGGACCTGGGGCCGGACGCGCAGCAGCCGCTCGGCCTCGTGTTCCGCGGGGCGAGCCTGCGCGAGGCCTACCTCGCGCTCGGCCGGGCCGCGGGCCTCAACGTCACCTTCGACCCCTCGTTCCAGGACGCGACGGTGACGCTCGACCTGCAGAACGTCGGCGTCGACCAGGCGCTCGTGGCGCTGGCCGCGGCGGGGCGCACCTTCCACCGCGTGGTGGACGCCAAGGTGCTGAACGTCGTGCCCGACACGGCGAGCAAGCGCCGCGAGTACGAGCAGCAGGTGGTCAAGACGCTGTTCCTCTCGAACGCCGACCTGAAGGAGACGATCGACCTGCTGCGCGTCGTTCTCGGGGCGCGGCGGATCGCGCCCGTCCCCGGCAGCAACGCGCTCACGATCAACGACACGCCCGACAAGGTGGCGGCGGCCGAGCGCATCGTCGAGATCGTGGACAAGCGGCGCGCCGAGATCGTCGTCGAGGTGCAGATCCTCGAGGTCGCGCGCAACCGGCTCAAGGAGTACGGCATCTACCTGACCTCGGGCCTCGACTCGCAGGGCATCGAGGGCATCGCCTCCGGCATCTTCCCCGACCCGCGCATCACCAGCCCGAGCGACGGGCCCTACGACGCCGACAACCTGGTGGTCACGTCGCTGCCGGGGGCGGTGCTGCGCCTGCTGGAGACCGACTCCTCGACGCGGCTGCTGGCGAACCCGCAGCTGCGCATCTCGGAGGGCGAGACGGCGCAGGCGCGCTTCGGCGACCAGGTGCCGGTGCCGGTCACCACCTTCACGGCGATCGCGACCGGCGGCATCCCGCAGCAGCCGATCACCTCGTTCGAGTACAAGAACGTGGGCGTGAACATCGACATGACGCCGCGCGTGCACCACGACGGCGAGGTCACGCTGCAGCTCAAGGTCGACATCTCGGCGGTCGGCCCGCCGGGCTACCAGGGCCTGCCCACCTTCAACAGCCGCACGGTGAACTCGACGATCCGGCTGCGCGACGGCGAGACCAACATGCTCGCCGGCCTGATCCTCGACGACGAGCGCCACGGGCTCACCGGGCTGCCCGGGCTCGCGAGCATCCCGTTCTTCGGCCGGCTGTTCGCGCGCAACAAGGACGAGGCCCGGCAGACCGACATCGTGATGACGCTGACGCCGCACATCATCCGCCGCAACGACATCCTCGAGCGCGACCTGCGCTCGTTCCTGGTCGGCGGCGAGGCGTCGCCGTTCCTGTTCGAGGTGCCGGCGCAGGCTCCCTCGCCGGCGCTGCCCGCGCGGGGCGACCCGCAGCCGCGCATCGAGCCGATCCGCCCGCCGACCGCCACGCCGCCTCCGCCCAGCCCGTAGCCGCTCGGGCGGCCCGACCTCAGGCCTTGATCGCGACCGGCAGCCTCTCGATCTTGACCTTGCTGATGCGGTTCTTCTCGACGTCGACGACGGTGAAGCGCCAGCTTCCCACCTGGACCACCTCGCCGCCCTTCGGGACGCGGCCGAGCTCCGCCAGCATGAAGCCGGCCACGGTCTCGAACTCGCCCTCCGGCAGCGGGATCTCGTGCGTGTCGCGCAGCTCCGAGGCGGAGAGCGTGCCCTCGACCACCAGCGAGCCGTCGCGCTGGCGCTCGACCGGACGCTCCTCCCAGTCGTACTCGTCCTGGATCTCGCCCACGATCTCCTCGATCAGGTCCTCGAGCGTCACCAGGCCCGAGAGCGAGCCGTGCTCGTCGATCACCAGCGCCAGGTGGCTGCGCCGCTTCTGCAGCTCCTTGAGCAGCTCGCCCACCTTCTTGGTCTCGGGCACCAGGTGCACCGCGTGCAGGATCTTGCGGATCACCACGGGCTGCCGCTTCTCGAGCAGCCGCAGCGCGTCCTTCACGTAGACGACGCCGATCACGTTGTCGAGCGAGCCCTCGTACGCCGGGATGCGCGAGAAGCCGCTCTCGACGATCAGCGAGCCCACCTCGCCGGGCGGCGTGTCCGCGTCGAGCGCGAACACCTTCGGCCGCGGCACCATCACCTTGCGCACCGGCATGTCCGTGAACTCGAACACGCTGTGGATGATCTCCATCTCGGTCTGGTCGAGCACCCCCTGCTGGCGCCCTTCCTTGACCAGGTGCTTGATCTCCTCCTCCGAGACGAACGTGCGCGGACCGACCTCGCGCACCCCGAAGAGACGCAGCACCACCCGCGTCGAGGCCGCCAGGAACTCCACCAGCCAGCGCGACCAGGCGAACATCAGCCGGAACGGACCCGAGACGATGAGCGCGATCCGCTCGCTGTAGCGCAGCGCGAGCGCCTTGGGCACCAGCTCGCCGAGGATCAGCTCGACGTAGACGATCCCGATCCCGACGGCCCCGCTGGCGACGAGCGCCGCCGGCAGGACGCCCACCAGCCACCCGCCGGCCAGAGCCGGCTCCAGATAGCGCGAGGCCAGCACACCGCCCAGGACGCCCGCGAGCGTGCCGAACACCGTGACGCCGATCTGGACCGTGGCCAGGAAGCGGTCCATATTGTCCTGCAGCTCGCGCACGCGCTGCGCCGCGCGGCTGCCAGCTTCGGCCAGGCGCTCGATCCGGCTGCGGCGCGACGAGATGATCGCGATCTCGCTGCCGGAGAAGAAACCGTTGCCCAGCAACAGGATGACGATCGCCAGGACGATCAGGAGGGGGTCGGACATGGAGGGATGCGCATTCTACCAAACGGCGGACGGGGCGGCTCGTGTCGCCTTGTCAGGGCCCCATAAGCTCTGGTAGCGTGGCCTGTTGCAGGAGGACACCTTGGCCAACGGCGAGATCTTCGACGTCACCGTGATCGGCACCGGCCCCGGGGGCTACGTGGCCGCCGTGCGGGCCGCCCAGATGGGCCTCAAGACCGCGGTCGTCGAGCGCGACCCCGCCGGCACCGGCGGCACCTGCCTGCTGCGAGGCTGCATCCCGACGAAGGCCCTGCTGCACACCGCCGACCTCTACGAGGATCTGAAGAACCGCAAGGAGTTCGGGATCCTGGCGGACAACGTGAGCGTCGACTTCCCCGCCGTGATGGCGCGCAAGGACCGCATCGTGACGCGGCTCAGCAAGGGGATCGAGGGCTACCTGTTCAAGAAGAACAAGATCACGCTCTTCAAGGGCCAGGGCCGCTTCGAGGGCCCGAAGGCCGTCGTGGTGAAGGGCGAGGCCGGCGAGCAGAAGATCGCTACCAAGAACGTCCTGATCGCCACCGGCTCGAAGCCGAAGACCCTCCCGGGGATGGCGCCCGACGGCAAGCAGATCCTCACCTCCGACGAGATCCTGCAGCTCAAGGAGATCCCGAAGAGCCTGATCGTGATCGGGGCCGGCGCCGTGGGGATCGAGTTCGCCTCGATGTTCGCCCGCTTCGGCTCGACGGTCACGGTGATCGAGATGCTGCCGCGCATCCTGCCGCTCGACGACGAGGAGATCTCGGCCGAGGCGCACAAGGTGCTCGGCAAGCAGATGACGATCCACGTCGGCGCGCGCGCCGAGGCCGCGCTCAAGACCCCGAACGGCGTCGAGGTGGGCTTCCGCAACGCCCAGGGCGAGTCGAAGACCGTCACCGCCGAGATGCTGCTGGTGGCCGTCGGACGCGGGCCGGTCACGGACGGGCTCAACCTCGAGTCGACCAAGGTGCAGGTGGACCGCGGCAACGTCAAGACCAACCACCTGATGGCCACCGACGAGCCCGGTGTCTTCGCGATCGGGGACGTGGTGGCGCTGCCGGACCGACCCCACCCGCAGCTCGCCCACGTCGCCTCCTTCGAGGGCATCGGCGTCGCCGAGCGCCTGGCGGGCCACGCGGTCGAGGCGCTCAACTACGACCGCATCCCCTCCGCGACCTACTGCCGGCCCGAAACCGCCGGCGTCGGTCTGACGGAGGCCGAGGCCAAGAAGCGCGGCTACGACGTTCGCGTCGGCCGCTTCAGCTTCGGCAACCTCGCCAAGCCGCGCATCGTCGGACACCCCGAGGGCCTGGTGAAGGTGGTCTCGGAGGCGAAGTACGACGAGGTGCTGGGAGTGCACATCGTCGGCCCGCACGCGACCGACCTCATCTCCGAGGCGTGCGTCGCGCTGCGCCTCGAGGCGACCACCGAGGAGATCTTCCGCACCGTCCACCCCCACCCGACGCTGCCCGAGGCCCTGATGCAGGCGGCCGAGGCCGTCTACGGCCACGCGATCGACGCCTAGTCCGCCCTTCGAGCGAGGAGAGCCATGGCCGACGTCATCATGCCCCAGATGGGGGAATCGATCGCCGAGGGCACCGTCACCAAGTGGCTCAAGAACGTGGGCGACCGCGTCGAGCGCGACGAGCCGCTGTTCGAGATCTCGACCGACAAGGTGGACGCCGAGATCCCCTCGCCCGCCGCGGGGGTCCTCAAGGAGATCCGGGTCGCGCCAGGCACCACCGTGCCGATCAACACCGTGGTCGGCGTGATCGCGGCCGAGGGTGAGGCAGCGGAAGGCGCGCAGGCCACCGCCGCATCGACTCCGGTTCCTACACCGGCTCCGGTTCCTACACCGGCTCCGGTTCCTACACCGGCTCCGGTTCCTACACCGGCTCCGGCGCCTACACCGGCTCCGGCTTCCGCTCAGGCTCCGGCCGCTCCGACTCCGGCCGCTCCCGCTCCGGCTGCCGCTCCGGCACCTCTGTCGGCTGCGTCGGCGGGAGGCGTCACGCTGCCGCCGCTCGCGCCGCCCGCACCCGCTCCCCCGCCGATCGCGATGCCTGCGCCCGCCCCTCCGGTCGAGTACCACATCGAGGGCGAGCGGCAGCCGCCGGCCGCGCCGTCCGACGCCGCGACGCCGGACAAGCCCCGCGGCGACATGACGGCCGAGGAGCTCCGGCTCACGCGCTCGTCGCCCGTCGTCCGCAAGATCGCCGCAGAGCACCAGGTCGACATTCGGGAGATCCCGGGCACCGGGATCGGCGGCCGGGTGACGAAGCAGGACATCCTGGGCCACATCGAAGGTCGTCCCGCGGCCCCCCCGACACCGGCCCAGGCCGAGGCGCCACCGCCCGCCGCGCCGGCCCCGCCACCGGCCGCGAAGGCCGGCGCCGCTCCGCGCGTGCAGGTCGTGCCGATGTCGCCGATCCGGAAGAAGACGGCGGAGCACATGGTGCTGTCGAAGCGCACCTCGGCCCACGTCTCGACCGTGTTCGAGATCGACTTCACCCGCATCGACCAGCTTCGCCACAAGCACCGCGCCTCGTTCGAGGAGCGCGGCGTGAAGCTCACCTACATGCCCTTCGTGCTCAAGGCGGTGGTGGACGCGCTCGCGGCGTTCCCGGTCCTGAACGCCAGCATCGACGGCGAGAGCGTCGTCTACCGCAAGGACGTCAACCTGGGCATCGCCGTCGCGCTCGACTGGGGCCTGATCGTCCCGGTGATCCGCAACGCCGACGAGAAGAACGTGCTCGGCCTGGCGCGGGCCACCGCCGACCTCGCCGAGCGTGCGCGGGCCAAGAAGCTCAAGGTGGAGGAGGTGCAGGGCGGCACCTTCACGATCACCAACCCTGGCGTCTTCGGCAGCCTGTTCGGCACGCCGATCATCAACCAGCCGCAGGTGGCGATCCTCGGCCTCGGCACGATCGAGAAGCGCCCGATCGTGCGCGACGACGCGATCGCGATCCGCACGATGGCGTACGTCGCGCTGACCTTCGACCACCGGCTCGTCGACGGCGCGGACGCCGACCGCTTCATGGCCCACGTCAAGAAGACGCTCCAGGAGTTCGACGAATCCAGTCTTTAGTGTTCTGGGGGGTGCTGCGTCGCACCCCCCAGGCCCCCCGGCCGCTCCGCCGAAGTGAATTCGGCTGCGCGGCCAGCCCGTTGCCTGTGAATCAGAAACCTGGACTGTGCGTGCGGCGGCTGGGGCGTGTCCCGTACGCTCGCGGGCTGGAGCTGCAGGCGCAGCTCGTGGCCGAGCGGCAGCAGGGACGCATCGGGGACCAGCTGCTGCTGCTCGAGCACGACCCTGTCTTCACGCTCGGCCGCAACGCGAAGGCCGAGAACGTGCTGTTCCCGGCGGAGGCGCTCTGCGAGCGCGGCTACGAGGTGTTCGAGACCGGCCGCGGCGGCGACGTCACCTACCACGGCCCCGGCCAGGTGGTGGGCTATCCGATCCTCGAGCTCGCCCCCGAGCGTCGCGACGTCCACCGTTACGTGCGCGACCTCGAGGAGGTCATGATCCGCACCTGCGCCGACTATGGCCTCGAGGCCTCCCGGGTCGCGGGGCTGACGGGCGCCTGGCTGGGCACCGACAAGATCGGCGCGATCGGCGTGCGCATCGCGCGCTGGGTCACCTCGCACGGCTTCGCCTTCAACGTCTCTACCGACCTCGCCGCCTTCGACCTGATCGTGCCGTGCGGCATCCGCGGCCGCGGCGTCACCAGCCTGGAGCGGGCGCTCAGACGGCCCGTCCCGCAGGGCGACGTCATGGACCGTCTCCAGGCGAACTTCGCGGCGGTCTTCGAGGCCGAAGTTATCCCTTGACCGGCCGAGCCGGATAGCCGTAGCGTAAAACACCACTCACAGCCGTCAACAGGCCCGTTCTTGGAGGTTCTGATGAGAATGATGCGTTTGATTCCGGCGGTTTCGGCTGCCGTTCTGGCCCTTGGCCTCACCACCGCTTCGGCACAGACTCCGGACCCCGCCGTCGACAAGCTGGTCGCGGACTGGACCGCCGCGTTCGCCAAGGGCGACTCCAAGGCGCTGGCGGGCCTTTACACCGAGAACGCCATCCGCGTGACCCCGGACGGCGGGCGCGTGGTCGGTCGCGAGGCCATCGCCAAGGAGTTCGCCACCGCCTTCGCCGGCCCCTGGAAGGGCGCCAAGATCAAGATCCAGAGCGGCGTCCTCCATCCCCTCGGTGCGGACATCGCGGTCGGCGAGGGCACCTACGAGGTGATGGCGACGGGGCCCGACGGCAAGCCGATGTCGGTCAAGGGCAGCTACGTCAACACCCTGGTCAAGAAGAACGGCGCCTGGGTGCTCGCGAGCAACGCGGCCGTGCTTCCGGCGCCGCCGCCAGCCGCGAAGTAGCGCGTCGGGCGGCGCGCCTGCCGCATGGGCCGCGCCGCCCCCCACACCCTCACAGCAGCAGCGTCTCCACGCGGTGCGCGTGCACGATCGCCTCGCTCTTCGACCAGGCGAAGACCGTGAAGCGGCCGTCTTGCGAGGCCACCAGAGCGAATGCGTCCGGCTGGTCCTGGGCGAACTGCGCGGCCGAGACGTGGCGCGTGCCACCGAGCTGTAACGGAGCCAGCACCCGCGCCTCGCCGCCCTCGACGGGCTCGCTGACCCGCACCCGCTCGACGCGCAGCCGGCCGTCGGGGCGTCCGATCTTGACGCCGAAGGCCAGCAACTCGTAGCGGTCGGTGATCAGCGTCGCGCCGTCGACCGCGGTCAGGCCGGCGATCGCGTCGACCACCCGCCCGAGCGTCCCGTAGTCGGGCGCTTCACCCGCCTGCGCGGCGTCGTGCAGGAGGTCGGCGAGCTCGGTGAACGGCGGCTCCGCCGCGTAGCCGATCGGCCGCTCGATCGACTCCCGCCACGCCTCGCTTGCCGCGGGAACCACGAGCAGCGTGCCGCCGCGCTTGTGCGCGCGCATCGAGACGGCGAGCCGCAGCAGCACGTCGCTCGGCTCGTCGGCCGAAGCCGCCCACTCGGGCCCGAGCAGCGGCCCGAGCAGCTCGGGGTGGTCCGCTGCGGCGGCAGCTTCGCGGCTCAGGATCTTGACCTGCTCACCCTCGAACACGGCCACGTTGCGGAACTTGGGCGAGCCCTCCTGGACGCGGTGCTTCACCACCAGCAGGCCCGGTGCTATCACCTCGAGCACGAAGCAGAAGGTCGGGATCGCCCGCGTCGTGCCCCAAACCACGAGCTCCCCGCCCAGGCGCCACACACCCAGGTGGATCCCCGGGCGCTCGACGGCGGGCGCGAGCTGCGCGAGGGCGCGTGGGCCGAGCGGCAGCGGCGGCGCGAGCAACAGCGGCCGCACGGCCCGCTCCGGCGGCAGGAAGGCGAGCGAGATCTCCGGCGCGTAGCCCTCCTCGCGCTGCAGGCTCGCCCAGAAGCCGGCGTCGATCAGCGCCTCGATCGCCAGGGCGTCGGGCGGCACGGCCGCGGCCGGTCCCCGCGCCGCCGCCGCATGCCCGGCGAAATGGGCCTCCAGGCGGGCGGCGAAGGAGCGGGCGGCAGGATAGCGAGGTTCGCGCAAGGGGACCGCGAGCATTCTCGCCGTTCGGCGCGCGTCACGCGAGTCGCGCGAGTCGCGCGAGCGGGCGCGCCGCCGGGCGGTCCGCAGCCGGCAGGTGTTAGAGTCCACCGCATGCGCAGACGCAGCTTCCTCGCCCTGACCGGGGCCGCCGCCGGATCCGGACTGCTGAAGGCCGAAGCGGCGGCACAGACCGGCCGAGCGCCGCACGACCCCGCACGTCTCGTCGCCCGCAACCGCGACCGCTCGGCGGTGATCGCGCAGCGCGGCATGGTGTGCGCGAGCCAGCCGCTCGCCGCGCTGGTCGGGGTGGACGTGCTCAAGGCCGGGGGCAGCTGCGTCGACGCCGCGATCGCCACGAATGCCGCGCTCGGCCTGATGGAGCCCGCGAGCTGCGGCATCGGCGGCGACCTGTTCGCGATCCTGTGGGTCGAGAAGGACCGCAAGCTCTACGGCCTGAACGCGAGCGGTCGCGCGCCCGCGGCCTGGACGCTCGAGAAGGCGCAGGCCCTCGGCCTCCAGCGCATCCCCCGCCAGAGCCCGCTCTCCTGGAGCGTGCCGGGCTGCGTGAGCGGCTGGCAGGCGCTCAGCGAGCGCTTCGGCCGCCTGGGCCTCGCCCGCGTGCTCGAGCCCTCCATCGACTACGCGCGCGCCGGCTTCCCGGTTTCGCCGATCATCGCCTCGCACTTCTCGTCCTGGAAGGACGCGGACGCCCCGCACCTTTCGGCCGTGTACCACCCCGGCGGCCGCGTCCCGGGCTACGGCGACGTGTTCCGGAACCCGCTGCTGGCCGCGTCCTACGAGCGCATCGCCAGGGACGGCGCGGCGGGCTTCTACGAGGGCGAGACCGCCGAGCGCATCGTGGCCCGCTCGCGCGAGCTCGGCGGCCACATGAGCCTCGACGACCTGCGCTCGCACCGGGCCGACTGGGTCGAGCCGGCCTCCTCGAGCTACCGCGGCTACGACGTGTGGGAGATCCCGCCAAACGGCCAGGGCATCTGCGCGCTGCAGATCCTGAACCTGATGGAGGGCTTCGACGTCCGAAGCCTCGGCCACAACTCCGTCGACCATCTGCACCTCTTCGTCGAGGCCAAGAAGCTCGCCTTCGAGGACCGCGCCCGCTACTACGCCGACCCGGCGTTCGCCAAGGTCCCGCTCGCGTGGCTCGTCTCCAAGGAGTACGCCCGCGAGCGGGCGAAGCAGATCGACCCGAAGCGCGCGGCGCTGCGCGTGCGTCCCGGCGACCCGCCGCTCGACTCGGACACGGTCTACCTGTGCGCGGCCGACGCCGAGGGCAACATGATCTCGCTGATCCAGAGCAACTACGCGGGCTTCGGCTCGGGCATCTGCCCGGACGGCGTCGGCTTCCCGATCCAGAACCGGGGCCAGGCCTTCTCGCTCGATCCCGGCCACCGCAACCGCCTCGAGCCGAAGAAGCGCCCCTTCCACACCATCATCCCGGCCTTCCTGACCCGCGGCGGTGCGCCCGTGATGGCGTTCGGCGTGATGGGCGGCGACGTCCAGCCGCAGGGCCACGCGCAGGTGGTGATGAACATCCTCGACTTCGGCCTCTCGGTGCAGCAGGCGACCGACGTGCCCCGCATCGTCCACGAGGGCAGCTCGGCGCCCTGGGGCGGCGAGATGACGAACGGCGGCGAGGTGGTGGTCGAGCCGGGCCTCGACCCCGCCGTGCTCGCGGGCCTCGAGACCCGCGGCCACCGCATCGTGAAGCGCAGCGAGGCCCTCGGCGGCTACCAGGCGATCTGGCGCGAAGACGGCCCGCGCCGCTACTTCGGCGGCTCGGACCCGCGCAAGGACGGCCAGGCAATCGGCTACTGAGGCGTCAGCGGGCGTCCTCGCCCGACTCGAAGCGCGCGAACGCCTCATCGAGCCGCTCCAGCAGCCGGCGCTTCTCCGCGTCTTCGAGGAACGCGTAGCGCAGGCTGTCGCGGGAGATCCGCTTCAGCTCGCGGTAGCCGAGCCCGTGCTCGAGGACCGCGCGCAGGTACTCGTTCGTCAGGTCCGAGCGCGCGACGCCCTCGTCGTCGGTGGCGATCACCACCGGCACGCCGGCGTTCAGGTACGCGCGCAACGGGTGGCGCTCACCGCGCAGGCCCAGGATGATGTCGGCGCTCGACAGGCAGACCTCGACCGCCACGTCCTTCTGCTTCATCTCCTCCATCAGCGCACGCGGCCGCGGGTGATAGGCGACGTCCGAGCCGTGGCCGATGCGCCGCGCCCCGGCGACGCGGATCGCCTTCTCGACGTGCGTGCCCAGCTCCTCGGGCGGAACCTGGCCGAAGCCGAGCTCGCCCGCGTGCAGCGACACCTTGACCGCGGGGTGCAGGCCGCGCAGGAACGCCACCATGCTCATGTGCAGGTCGTAGTCGCGCAGGGCAATCGGCCCGTCCTCCGGCATCACCAGGTTGATGCCCACGAAGCGCGGATCGGCCTCGTTCTGCAGGAAGGACCACACCATCATCGCGAACGCCGCCACCGGGGCTATGCCGCGGTAGGACTCGGCGTGGTACCGCACCGTCACCGCGCACCCGGGATCGGCGTCGGCGGAACCGCAGCGCAGCAGCTCCCCGGCACGCCGCTCGGAGGCGTCGAGGTGCGTGGTTGGTGCGGCGTCGCGCAGGCCGGCCGCGAGCAGCCGCTCGCGCAGCACGGACAAGTCGTCGCTCCACTCGACCTTCTCCGCCGCCTGGTAGGCCGCGGCCACGTCCCAGGTGGTGGTGAGCTCGAGGTACGAGACGTTCTGGCTCGCCGCGCGCCGCCTCACCTCTGCGAGCAGGTCGCCCCGCCGCGAGCGCGTGAGCGGCCCCAGGTGTCGGAATGCGCCGAAGAACTGGTACTCCCCCGCGCCGCGGGCCGGATGGTGGTAGCGCACGGACATCGCGTCCACCAGCGCGTCGTGGAAGACGCCGTCCCGGATCGCGTCCTTCGCCGGCCGCCGTCCCTGCGCGGCGTCGCACGGCTCCCGCTCGGCGAGAATCGTGTGCGTGCCCGTGTCCACGCACAGCGCGTCCTCAGCCGCCCAGCGCAGGTAGCTCTCGGCGTAGCCGGAGCCGGTGAGGTGGCTGTGCAGGTCGCCCCCCTTCGGCAGCGCGCGCAGGAACGGACGCAACGCGACCGGGTCCCGCCGGATCGACTCGAAGTAGACGGCCGTCCGCTCCTCGGCCGAGACCGTGGGAGCGGGCGGCTCGACCGGCGCCTGTACCGGGGCCATGAGCGTCAGGACGAGCCCGAGCATCGAACCTCCGGCAGGCATTCTATCGGTGACCGAAGCTCCCGCGTCCGGGGGGTCCGCAAGCTCCCGGAGCGTCCCGCTAGGGCAGGTAGCCGAGGGTCTTCAGGTCCTCGCGCGCCTGGGCGTCGATGCCCCGGGCCTGGCTGGCGCGTCCGTGTCCCGGCACCAGCCACATCGACACCCCGCGAGCGACGCTCGGCGGCGGTGAGAACAGGCCGTCGAGGAGCTCCACCTCGGGAAACGCGAACGGCAGGGCCTCCGCTGCGATGCCGGCCTGCGCCACCCGCAGCTCGGCCGGCCGCAGCGGGCGGCCGTCGCGCAGGCCGTCGACCCACACCGGCACGCCGTGCGGCCGCGTGAGGAACTCCACCTCGCGCGGCCGGCACGCGTGCGGCTGCAAGCTGAGGGCCAGCAGCTGCCCGTCCTCGAGCACTTCGGCGCGCTCGGTCGAGTCCAGGCCCACCCGCTCGAAGACGTCGATCCAGCCCGTGGTCCGCAGCCTCAGCTCGAAGCTGGCGTCGCCCTCGACGCGCAGCCGGTAGCGGAACGCGGCCGGCGAGACCGCGGCCTCGGCGGCCAGCTTCAGGGCGGAGGCCGCAGGGTTCGCTTCCGGGGTGTGGCTGCGGCTCTCGTGGGGATCGCTCCTCAGGTCGAACGCGAGCTCGCTCCGCCCCGGGTAGAGGTGTCGCACGTACTTGGCCGCGCTGCTGCGGGCGCCGTACGCGACGAACTCCCGGTACTTCGTCTCCAGCACCGCCACCCGCGGCGGCGCCTTCCCCTCGAAGCTCTCCTCGAGCGAGTGGCCCGCGATTCCCACGGCCGGGACCATGCCCTGGCTGCGCAGGATCGTCGGCAGCACGTCGATCAGCTGGACCTGGTCGGCCACGCGCCGGCCGGCCTCGCGGCCGCCCGGGTACTTGACCACGAGCGGCACGCGCACCAGCTCGTCGAACAGCGTGTGGCCGTGGACCCAGCCGCGGTGGTCGAGGAACTCCTCGCCGTGGTCGGACAGGAACACCACCATCGCCGTGTCGTACAGCCCCCGCTCGCGCAGGCCGCGCAGGAAGCGGCCGAACTCCTGGTCGCCGTAGGCCACCGCCCCGTCGTACTGCGCCACGATCCGATCGCGGTCGATCGGCTCGCGGTAGTCGGACGGCTCCGCGGCGGCGCGGCCCGGCGCCGGGTGCGGCTCGTACTTGCGATCGAAGGGCGGCGGCGGCAGGTACGGCGTGTGCGCGTCCATCGTGTGCAAGTAGAGGAACGCCGGCTGGCCGCGCCGCGCGTCGAGGAACGCGAGCCCCGCGTCCACCACCTGGCCGGCACGCTGGGGCGCCAGCGCGGAGGCGAAGTACGAGAAGCCCTGGTCGAAGTGCATGTCCCGCGCGAGCACGAGCTGGTTGACCACCACCGCGCCCGTCGCGTAGCCGTGGTCCTGCATCCGCTCCGCCAGCGTGACGAGCCCGGGGTCGAGCGGCGTGTAGAACTGCACGCAGCCGTGGTCGCGCGGCGGCAGCGAGGTGAGCAGCGACGCCACCGAGGGCTTGGTCCAGGACGACGATGCGATCGCCTGGTCGAACACCACGGAGTCCCTGGCAAACTGCGAAAGCTCCGGGCCGGTGTCGCGCGCGTAGCCGTAGAGCGGCAGGTGGTCGGCACGCAGCGTGTCGACCAGGTAGACGACGACGAGCGGAGCCGGGGCCGCTTCCGCCGCCGTCACGGTCGGCGTGCCCCAGAAGGCGCGGTCGGGTACGGGCGCTTCTTCGAAGCCCCGCGTCTCCAGCACCAGCTCGACGCTCCGGCCCGCGTAGCGCCCGAGGTCCGCCTCGAGCGAGACCCACTGGCGGTGCTCGGGGCGGTTCGCGGGGTCGACCAGCTGCGAGACGAGCGTCCGCTGGCGGCCGCGGTCACGCACGTGCACGATGAACTCGACGGCGCTTCCCTCGTGGTGGCGCCCCGGGATGCCGGCCGCGACCTCGAGCCGGCCCAGGCGCGGCACCTCGAACACGAAGCGGTGGCGGCTCGGCGGCGCGGCAGCGATCGCGTCGCGCACGACGTTGCGGATCCGCTGCGGCCGGACCTGCTCGGCGGGCGCCACCAGCGCGTCTTCGGCCCCCGGCTGCGCCTGGGCGAGCCGGGAGCGCGGCGAGCGCAGCAGGTCGATCCCCTCGGGCGGGCGCGCACAGCCCATTGCCGCGGCCGAGGCGGCCGCGAGCGCCACGAAGGCGGCGTACCCCCACGCCATCCCAGGCTGCACGGGATCTCCTGCCAGCTTTGACCCTGCCGTGTTGTGCGCCAGCAGCCTGCCGACGTGCCCCCCGGCGACGACCGGCCGATACGCTACGTGTCCAGTCTAGAGCAGACAACCGCCTTAGCGGGACTTCGGGACCTTCAGCTCCTCGAGGCGCGCCAGCATGTCCTCGGCCGAGGTCGGAGGCTTCACGGCCTTGTCGATCGCGGCGATCTTGCCCTGCTTGTCGATGTAGAAGGTCCAGCGCATCGCGAAGCCGCGCTCTGGGTGCACGACGCCGTAGGCCGTCGCCGTTTCCTTCGTCGGGTCGCTCAGGATCGGGAAGTCGGCCTTCTCCGATTCCGCGAAGGCCTTGTTGCCCTTCTCGCCCTCCACCGCGTCCACGCTCGCCATGAAATAGGCCACCTCGTACTGGCGCAGCTTGTCGCCGTTAGCCGCGAGCGACTTGCACTCGATCGTGCAGCCTCCGGTGAACGCCTTCGGGAACCAGGCCAGCACCACCGCCTTCTTGCCCTTGAAGTCCGAGAGCTTGTAGGTCTTTCCGTCGCTGCCGGCCAGCGTGAACTCGGGCGCCGGGTCCCCTACCGCAAGCTCGGCCGCCGAGGCGAGCGCCGCCCCCGCCACGACCGCCAGCACACCGAACAGCTTCGCCACCAGCCTCATGCGCGACCTCCCTCTGCCTCTCGCCCCTGAAACGGCGAGTATATCGTCCTCGCGTCGGCCCTCAGCGGTAGGCCGCGGCCTGGATCCGGTAGAGCTCCGCGTAGGGTCCGCCCGCCGCCATCAGCTCGTCGTGGCTTCCGACCTGGGCCACCCGCGCCCCGTCGAGCACGACGATCAGGTCGGCCATCCGCACCGTGCTGAAGCGGTGCGAGACCAGGATCGTGATCGAGGCGCTTCCCCCGCCGTCGCCCGAGGGCCCACGACCGCCGCGCGCCGCCGCGGCGTAGCGCTCGAAGAGCGCGGCCTCGGTTTCGGCGTCGAGCGCCAGCGCCGGCGCGTCGCGCATGACGCCGCGGGCGAGCGCGAGCTTCTGCCACTGCCCGAACGACACCTCGACCCCGCCCGGCCAGGTCGGCCCGAGCTGCGTGTCGAGGCCCGCCGGCAGGCGCGCCACGACGTCGTCGGCGCCGGCGCGGCCCACGGCCGCGGTCACCGCCCCGGTGTCGTCCAGGCGCGGAACGTCGCCGACGCCCACCGACTGGCGGGCTGGTAGCTCGAAGCGGAAGAAGTCCTGGAAGGCGCCCGCGAGGCGCGAGCGCCACTCGTCCGCGCGCACCCGGCCGAGCTCCACGCCGTCCACCAGGATCCGGCCGGCGCTCGGCTCGTAGAGCTTGCACAGCAGCTTGACGAGCGTCGTCTTGCCCGCGCCGTTCTCCCCCACGAGCGCCACGACCGAGCCCGCCGGCAGCGAGAGCGACACCGAGTCGAGCACCAGCCGCGAGGTGCCGGGGTACGCGAACGACACCCCCTCGAGCCTGATCCCCTCGCGGAGCGACGCGGGCGCCGGCTGATCGGCCGAGGCCACGAGCGAGGCCGCGTAGTCCTCGAGCCAGGCGAGCCGCCGCGAGCCGTCCATCCAGATCCCGCGCAGGAAGCCGATCTCGCCCACCGTCGCCCCGATGTAGGCCGAGAGCCGCCCGCCCGCCGCGAGCACCAGCAGCACGTCTCCCGCCGGCGCCCGCAGCCAGGACGAGACGAACGCGATCGCCCCGACGTAGGCGCCGCCGAAGACCGCCCACCCGAGCGCGTGCCAGCGCGCGCTCGACCAGCGGGCGGCCGCCACCGGCCCGTACCACCACTCCCACGCCCGGCGCCGGTCGGCCACGAGCCGCGAGCCGATGCGGGTGACACGGACTTCCTTGCCCGGCGGCGCGGTGGTGGCGGTCGTGAACAAGTGCGTAGCCAGCCGCAGCGACGACGCGCGCCGCTCCTCGGCCGCGCGCTCGACCGCCGGGCGCCAGGTCGAGGTGTACACCGTGGGCAGCGCGAACAGCGCGAGCAGCACCAGCCCGGGGTGGATCGACATCAGCAGCACGACGGCCACACCCAGCCGCAGGATCCAGCCGGAGGTGGAGAAGAGCGACATGTACATGTGGTCGAGCACGAACACCTGGTTGCGCAGCACCGACAGCCGGTCGAGGTACTCGGGCCGCTCCTGGTGGGCGATCGTCGCGACCGAGGCCAGGAGCCGCGCCACGTGCGACTCGAGCCCGATCGTGACCTTGTCGCGGAAGCGCCGCTGCACGCGCGTGCTGAGCGTCGACAGGAACCAGGTGAGCGTCGCCGACACCCCGAGCCCGAGCGCCGACAGCAGCAGCAGGCGCCGGTCGCCGCGCATCACGCCCTCACCCAGGAACTTGAGCCACAGCGCCAGCAGCGCGTCGGGCAGCGCCGCGAGCTGCGAGAGCGCGAACGCCCCCAGCATCATCCCCGGCTCGTGGCGGTAGCCGAGCTTCAGCAGCCGCCACATCGACGGGATCGCGGGCGGCAGCGTCTCAGGCGAGCTGGACATACGCGGCTCCGTCCTCGTCCGTGTCGGCCGTGAAGCGCTGCGCCTGCAGCTCGAACATCGTGCGGTAGCGGCCGCCCTTCGCCATCAGCTCGTCGTGCGTCCCGAGCTCGACCACGCGGCCGTGCTCCAGCACGCAGATGCGGTCGGCGTGCCGCACCGTCGAGAAGCGGTGCGAGATCAGGATCGTCGTGACCTTGCGTGTCGCGGCCAGGATGCGGTCGAAGATCTCCGCCTCCCCGCGCACGTCGAGCTGCGCCGTGGGCTCGTCGAGCAGCACCAGCCCCGCCCCCATCCGCACCGCGCACAGCGCCCGCGCGAGCGCCACGCGCTGCCACTGCCCGCCCGACAGCTCCGTCCCGTCGTCGTAGCCGCGGGCCAGGGGCGTGTCGAGCTTGGCGAGCCCCGCGGCGCCCGCCTCGGCGAGCGCCGCGCGGATCACGTCGTCGGGCGCCCCGTAGGGCGCGACGTTGTCCCGCAGCGGCAGCTCGAAGCGGATGAAATCCTGGAACACGGCGGCGAGCCGGGAACGCCACGAGTCCAGGTGGAGCGTGCGCAGGTCGACGCCGTCCACCAGGATGGCGCCCCCCTGCGGGTCGTAGAGCCGGCACAGCAGCTTGGCGAGCGTCGTCTTCCCCGCCCCGTTCTGCCCCACGATCGCGAGCGACGAGCCGGCCGGCAGGGTCAGGTCGAACCCCGAGAGCACCGGCTGCTCGCTGCCCGGATAGGCGAACGTCACATCCTGGAAGCGGATCTCCCGAGCCGGCAGTCCCGCGGCCGGCTGCGCCTCCGAGCACCCGAACAGCACCCCCCGCCGCCCCATCGCTCCCTCGAGCCGCAAGACCGCCGCCACCGGCGCCGCCGCCCCGTCGAGCGCCCAGCTCAGGCCTCCGAACGCGATCGCGCTCACCCCCACCGCCACCTGCGCGAAGGCCACGGCCTGTCCCAGGTCGATGCGCCCGGCCAGCGCCGCGGAGGCGAGCCCCCAGAAGACGACCACGTTCGCCGCGAGCACGACCAGCAGGCTCGACGCGAGCGGCTTCTCCCGCAGCCGGGTCGCCTGGTACTGCAGCGAGTGGAGCAGCGTGCGGCGCGAGACGAAGCGCTCCATCACCCAGTCCTGCAGCCCGAACAGCCGCAGCTCCTTGGCCGCCGGCGGGTCCACCGCCAGCCGGTACGCGTACTCCGCGTGCCGCTGGGCCTTGCGCACCTCGGTCGTGTTGCGGTCGTGCCAGACGGCGCTCTCCCGCAGCAGCCAGTGCGTGAGGCCCCAGGCCCCGCCCAGCAGCAGCGGCGCCCACCACGAGAAGCCGAATAGCACGATCGCCGACGCCACCCCGGTCACGCTCGTGACGAGCCCCGAGGCGATGAAGTCCAGGTTGATGTGCATCGGCGGCCCCGTCATCCCCGCGTCGAACTCACGCGCTACCGTCAGGTCGGACGCGAGCTCGGGATCCTCGAGGTGCCCCATCCCCGGCGGTCTCGCGCAGGCCTCGGTCAGCCGGTCGTAGAGCCAGGCTGCGACGCGGCTGCCGAGGTTTGCGCTCAGCGCCTGGTGCACCGGCGCGAGCACCTGGAGCAGGACGAAGACCCCTCCGGCCGCCGCAAGCGGCCAGGCCAGGCTCCCGCCCTGCTGCACCGCGCCCACGAGCGCCCCCATGGCGATCGCGAACACCGCCGGCAGCACGCCCCGCAGCAGCAGCACCGCCCACCAGCCGAGCGCGAGTCCATGGTCCGCCCGCGGCAGGACGGCAAAGAACTTCCACTCGGCTCGCTCGCGCAGGGTGTTCAACATCGTGAATCCGCCCACGCAGGTGTGGCTGGTGAGGGCTGTGGCGAGTGTACAGCGAGCGCCGGCTCCTTCATCGGCGTGGCGAGCGGCTCGACGGCGTTTCCTATCTGTCGCTTCGGCGCCTCCCCGTTCGCATAGAAGATGGGGCACGCTATAGGGGGACAAGAGCATGCGCCGAGTGATCGCGTTCGAGCAGGTGTCTTTGGACGGCTACTTCGTGGACGAGAAGGGCGACATGAGCTGGGCCCACAAGCAGGACCCGGAGTGGACGGCCTTCGCCGGAAGCAATGCGGGCGGCGACGGCATGCTGCTCTTCGGCCGCGTGACCTACGAGATGATGGCGGGCTTCTGGCCGACGGAGACGGCCAGGCAGAGCATGCCCGAGGTGGCCGAGGGCATGAACCGGATGCCGAAGGTCGTCTTCTCGCGCACGCTGAAGGACGTGTCGTGGGCGAGCACGACGCTCGTGAACGGCGACCCCGCGGCGCACGTGCGCCGGCTCAAGAGCGAGCCCGGCCCGGGCATGGCGATCCTGGGCAGCGGCAGCATCGTCTCGCAGCTCGCCCAGCAGGGCCTGATCGACGAGCTCCAGATCGTGGTGAACCCGATCGTGCTGGGCAAGGGCCGGACGCTGTTCGAGGGTGTGAAGGGGAAGATCCCCCTGAGGCTGAGCCAGTCGCGGGCCTTCGGCAACGGCAACGTCGTCCTGTACTACCAGCCGCTGGCGTGACGGGGCCGGCGCTTCGCCTCAGCGCAGCGCTTCCAGCACCGCCGCGCGAGCGAGCAGTCGCGTCGAGTCGAGCGTCGGCAGCGGCGACTCTTCGGCCCGCACCAGCAGCGGGATCTCGGTGCACGCGAGCGCCACGGCGTCGCAGCCGCGCTCACCCAGCCGGCCGATCGCGCCGTTGTACGCCTGCCGCGACTCGTCGCTGAAGACGCCGTCGACCAGCTCCGCGAAGATGACGCGGTCCACCATGGCGAAATCAGCGGCCTCCGGCACGACGGTCTCGATCCCGAGCTTGCCGAGCGCTTCGGAGTACACGCGCCCGCCCATCGTGTAGCGCGTGCCGAGGATGCCCACGCGTCGGAACCCGCGCCGCACCGCCTCCTCGCCGACGACACTCGCGATGTGCAGCCACGGGATCGGCGTCGCCGCCTGGACGTGATCCCAGGCGAGATGGGCCGAGTTGTCGGGGCAGATCGCGAAATCCGCGCCGGCCAGAGCGAGCACCCGCGCCGACTCGAGCATGAAGCAGGCGACCCCCGCGTAATCCCCGGCATCGAAGGCCGGAAGCCAGCCGGCCATCGCGATCGAGTCGAGCGTGACGCGCGGGTGGTCGTTCTTTCCCACGAGCGTCAGTGCCTCGCGGCAGATCGTCTGATAGCAGAGCGAAGCGCCCTCGGCGCTGCAGGCCACGATCCCGATGTGCTTCACCCGAAAAGTCTACACCGCGCCACCCAGCTCACGGATTCGACTTGCACCGCCCCCGCCCTTCGGTGGATGCTTCAGCTTTCCCCACGGTTGGCGCCGCCAGCGGAGGTGTGAGGATGGAGCTTCAGAAGGCCGAGGACTTCGACCCCGAGTTGCTGATCCTGTTCGATGCTTACGTCCACGGCGACATCGATCGCCGCGGCTTCCTCGATCGCGCGTCCAAGTACGCGGTGGGCGGACTCACCGCCGCCATGCTGCTCGACGCGCTCAACCCCCGCTTCGCGGAGGCCCAGCAGGTGCCGAAGGACGACGCGCGGCTTTCGGCCGAGTTCGTCGAGTACCCCTCGCCGACGGGGTCGGGCAAGATGCGCGGCTACCTGGTCCGGCCGGCCAAGAACACGGCGAAGCTGCCGGGAGTGCTCGTGGTCCACGAGAACCGTGGGCTCAACCCCCACATCGAGGACGTCGCCCGCCGCGTGGCGCTCGAGGGCTTCATGGCCTTCGCACCCGACGCGCTGTTCCCGCTCGGCGGCTATCCCGGCGACGAGGACAAGGCGCGCGCGGAGTTCCAGAAGCTCGACCAGGCCAAGACGCGCGAGGACTTCGTGGAGGCGGCAAAGTGGCTGAAGGCCCGCGCCGACTGCACGGGCAAGGTGGCCGTCGTCGGCTTCTGCTACGGGGGCTCGATCTCGAACATGCTCGCGACCCGCGTCCCCGACCTGGCCGGCGCGGTCCCCTTCTACGGCGGCCAGGCGAAGACGGAGGACGTCCCCAACATCAAGTGCCCGCTGCTGCTCCACTACGCCGAGACCGACGAGCGCGTGAACGCCGGCTGGCCGGCATACGAGGCTGCGCTGAAGGCCAACAAGGTCGCCTACGAGGCCTTCGTCTACCCCGGCACCCAGCACGGCTTCAACAACGACACCACCCCCCGCTACAACAAGGAAGCCGCCGCCCTCGCCTGGCAGCGCACGATCGACTTCTTCAAGAAGAACCTGAAGAGCTGAACGGCAGCGCGCGGCGGATCGCGGGGCCCTGAAGCCCGTACCTCGGTTACTCCCCCGGCCGGGCGGACCGGGCGATGGCCACGTCCGCAGCCACCTCTCCCCGGATCAGCGCCCAGTGGAAGAGGTTCTGCTCGTTGGCCACGAAGAAGTTGTGGTTGTAGTGCGTCAGCTTCATGTCGCGGTAGAGGGGGCGAGTGATGCGCACCACCTCGTCCCAGTGGCCGAGGGCGCGCTCGAGGTGGGTCACAGCGAGCGTCTGCTGCTCGTGGCCGCCGCCCTGACGGTAGCCCTGCAGCGCGACCGCGCCGCGCAGCTTCTCCGCGAGGTGCAGTCCCAGGTGAGCCCAGGCCTGGACGTCGGCCACCTCGTACCGGAGCGACGCATCCCCCTTCGTGTCGATGCCGGCGACGAGCCGCAGCGCCTCGCGGTTGTCGTGCTCCAGGCGGTCGGCGAGGGCGGGGGGCGTGACGCGACCAGGTGCTATAGGGGTGCCGCGCCGGGTCGCGTCGACGAAGTCGGCCACCGATACATAGTCAGGGTCCATCACCGGCTGACGGATGAGCTGGTCCACCGAGATGTACTTCGTGGTGTCGCCCTGTAGCGCCAGGAAGCCCTCGCCGTAGAGGGTGAAGTCCCAGCGCGAGTCGTAGAGGGACGCGAGCCGAAGCTGGGTCGCGGAGGCCAGCGCGTAGGCGCGCAGCAGCTCGCGGGCTGGTGGGCCGTAGCGGCGCACGAACTCGGCCTCGAACACGGAGTCGGGCGTCGCCGGGTCGTAGAGCAGCCGGCCCCACAGCTTGTAGAAGAGCCACTGCCGCTCGAAGGCCCATTTCCAGCGCACCGGCTCCTGGACCGCCGTGAAATAGTCGAGCGCGGGGATGTAGGTCTCGGAGCCCACGAAGTAGCCGCCCACGTAGCTCTCCGAGCCGTTGCGCGTGACGTGCTCGCGCACGAACTCCGGCACGCCCCAGCGCAGCGCGAAGAAGTCCTCGTTGCGCACCGTCCACGCGACCTTGTAGTTGACGGGCTGAGGCCTGAAGTACGTGTCGCCGAGCGCGCCGCCGTGCACCTTCACGAGCCGGGGCGTGGAGTGGGCGTGCGACCAGTTGAACTTCATCTCCACCCAGATCGGCCCCGAGAAGCGCTCCCCGAGCTTCTCGATCGCCGCGCGCGTCACTTCCTCGACGTTGCGGCTCACGCCGGGGGCGGAGGACGTCCCCGACGAGAAAGGCACCCGGTGGATCAGCTTCACGGGGCGCTTGGCGTCCAGCATCCCCGCGATCAGCACCTCGTCGATCCACTGCTGGCGCTCGAGCGGCGTCATGCCGGCCATGCCCTCGCCGTGCGACACGCCGAAGCCGTCGAGGTCGGGGTACTCCTCGAGGGTCTGGGTGACACACTCGCGCAGGTAGCGCTTGACGATCTCGGAGGTGTCCCCCGGCACGTAGTAGTGCGGGTAGAAGTTCTCCTTGGCGACGCCGTGGGCCTTCGCGAAGGCCTCGCTCACGAAGATGCTCCAGTGCACGACGTACGTCTCGAGCCCGCGCTCCTTCGCCAGGCGGAAGATCTGGCGGTACAGCCGGCGCCAGTCCTCGAATTCCGCCTCGGTCCAGGGGCTGGCCTCGGGGAAGCTCTTCGGCCGGATCATGTAGGTGAACGGGTGCAGCGTCCACAGGCTGATCGCGTTGAAGCGGTTCTCGACCAGCATGTCGAGAAACGCCTCCCAGAAGCGGACGTCGCGGGCGGTCGCGTGGTGCTGGTCGAGGGCCGAGCTCGGCCGATACGTGTCCCAGGGCGTGTTGAACTTGATGGCGCGAAGCGCCAGCCGCGGCGCCTCGCGGCTTCCGCGAATCTCCCCCAGCGGCGTGCCGTTCCGCAGCGCCTCCGCCGCCGCGAGCGCGCCGTAGATCAGGCCACGGGCGTCGCCGCCCTCGATCGCGAGCGCCTCAGCCGCCGGCCTGAGGGCGAAGCCCTCAGCGGGCAGGCCATCCGGCTGGACCCTGAGCCGAACCGCGAAGCCGGCACCTCCGGGCTTCGCGAAGCTCACCTCGTGCCCGCCCTCCCGCAGCGCCTCCCCCAGCCGGCGCGCGGCGTAGCTCGCCTGCGGCGAGCCGGCGTCGTGCTCGATCGAAACGCGCTCGGCATGCGCCGAGCCCGCCGCCGCGAGCGTCAACAGCAGCGTTGTCCACGCCGAGTTGCGGCTTTTTCTCATGGCCTGCCGGTTTTCCTCGACGAGTCGCGGGATTCTCTCACGGAGCCGCGTGCGCGGCAGTCCGCTCGCCGCTACCGTCGCGCGGTCACGAGCTCCGTGTCCGGGAACTGCGCGTACCAGCCGAACCAGAAGGCTCGCCGCGCGGGCAGGCGTGGGAGGACGGGCTCGCCCGATTCCGCCCGCAGTGCGTCCTCGTCCATCGCGTAGCGGCGGCCCTCGGCGTCCTGCAGCCGGCCGCCTTCCGGCGCGCGCGTGAAGCGACGGGAACCGACCTCGTAGACGCGGTTGGCGCCGTCGGGGGTCGTCACCACCAGGAGCTCGCGGCCGGCGAAGCTCAGGGTCACGAGACGCTCCTTGCGCAGAAAGTCGGCGGCAAAGGCGAGCGGGCGGCGCTCGCCGCCGCCAGGCGGCGTGACGAGCAGGGCCAGCACCTCGTCCTTGTTTCGGAGGCGGCTGTCGGTGCGTGGCACCGTGAACATCAGCCGATCCGAGGCGAAGTACTCCCGGTAGGCCGCGCCTTCGGCGTAGTCGCGCTCGAAGCCGGTGTCCAGCGAAAGCACCGTGGTGCGCGGGTGCGCCGCCCGCCACTCCCGCCAGCTGGTCGTCACGACCGGGTAGTCGCGCAGCTCGAGCCCGGAACCGGCCAGCGGGCCGATCACGGGCCGTCCTTCGGCGCTCGACCACAGGCTCATCGTCTCCTCGTCGAACATGAGCTTGTTGGAGCGATAGAGGAGCCCGCTCGTGCCGAAGGTCCGAAGCGCCCCACCCGCCTCGCTCCCGTAGGGGATGACCGTGCCGCAAAGCGTGCAGTAGACGATCGTCAGCTCGACCCCTCCGACGCGGTCGCGGGCCAGCTCGTGCCAGGCCAGGATCCGCTTGGGATAGGCTCGCGCCTCGCCCTGGAGCGCGATGCCGAAGACCACGTCCTTCTCACCCAGGTAGCGAGCCTCCGCCGCCGAGACGTGGCGTGGGTGGACGAGCGGGGGGATGCCGTTCACGCCCACGCCGCCCCACTCGACCTCGTCGAGGCGAACCAGTGCCGCGGCGCCCGGGGCGAAGAACGCCCCCATGCGGGCGTCGATCCGCCCGTAGACGGCCGCCTTGAACGCCGCGTAGTCGGGATGAGGAGCGTAGGGGCGGTTCCACATCCACTGCCGCCAGCGCGACAGGTCTTGTCCGAACCGCTGGCCCGTCTGCTTCTCGAGGAAGCGGACGAGACGCTCGCGCACGCGGACACTCGGGTCCGCGGAAGGCCGGGGAGCCGCAGGAAAGGGTTCGCGCGCCGCCGCAGGCGACTCCCCGAACGCGTCGTCCTCGGAGGCACGCTCCGGAGCCGCGCCGAGCTCGATCGAGCCACGCGCGCGCGCCGGCGGCCGCATGAGCCGCGCCAGGTCGACGATGGGCGCCGCGTAGTCGTCCTTCCAGGCTGCCGCGAGCTGCGTGAGAGCCTCTCGGGCGGCGCCGTCTTCGGCCGAGGCCGCCTGGGCGAAGAGCGCGATGTCCGGAGGCGGGGCCGCGGGCGCCGCACCCAGCAGAGACAGGGAGGCCACGATCAGAGCGAGCGCGAGCGGGAACGGGGGCCCCACCTGCGCTCTATCGCTCTTTCCGGTTAGTCCATTCCCGGCGGCCGCCGCTAGACTTCGGGCATGGCACTCGCGACGATCCCGCTCGACTTCGAACGCCTGAGCGCCGATCAGGGCCGAACCCGCGTGAGCGCGTTCCTGGCCTCGATTCGGCGGCGACGAACCGTCAGGGACTTCGCCCCCGATCCCGTCCCCCTCGACATCGTCGACACCGCGATCGAGGCGGCTGCGACCGCTCCCTCGGGCGCGAACCGCCAGCCGTGGAGGTTCGTGGTGGTGGCCGACCCCGAGGTCAAGCGGAAGATCCGCGAGGCGGCGGAGGCGGAGGAGCGCGCCTTCTACGAGGGCCGCGCGCCCGCGGAGTGGCTGGCCGACCTGGCAGCGCTGGGCACGGACTGGCACAAGCCGTTCCTGGAGACGGCACCTTACCTCATCGCGGTCTTCCGCCTCGACTACCAGCCCGAGCCTCTCGCCGACGGCACCACGCGCCCGCACAAGAACTACTACGTGCAGGAGTCGGTCGGCATCGCGGTGGGAATCCTGCTGACCGCCCTGCACACCGCCGGCCTGGCGACACTCACGCACACGCCGAGCCCCATGGGCTTCCTGGCCCGGATCCTCGGCCGCCCGAAGCACGAGCGGCCCTACCTGCTCATTCCCGTCGGCTACCCGGCGGCGGATGCCCGGGTACCCGACATCGCTCGAAAGCCGCTCTCCGAGGTGCGCCTGCTCGTGTGACGTCCGTAGCGCCCTGCTCCGCACGCAAGGTCTGCAGCGGGTCCACGGAAGCCGCGCGACGGGCGGGGACGAGA
>CAZMRX010000023.1:0-23701 GCA_964568755.1 uncultured Acidobacteriota bacterium
CGGCCCGTGATTCGGGTCCGGGCGTTCGAGTCGAGTCGGACCGTGGGAGACGAACCGCATGAGCGACTGGATTCGCGCGGCGCGCCGGCTGATCAAGCGGCCTGCCTTCTCCGCGGTCGTCGTCCTCACGCTGGCGTTCGGCATCGGCGCCAACGCGACCGTCTGGTGCTGGCTCGACCAGCTGGTCTGGCGGCCGCTGCCGGGTGTCGCCAGCCAGGAGCAGCTGGTCGTCCTCGCGTCGAACCAGGGCGGAGGCGGCGTCTCGGAGCTCGACCTGCGCGACTTCGCCGGCCTCGGGGACGTCTTCTCCGGCACGCTGCTCGTCCAGATGGCGTTCGCCTCGCTGGAGGTGGACGGCCAGCCCGAGTGGGTCAACACGCAGATCGTCTCGGCCGACTTCTTCGACGTCCTCGGCGTGCCGCCGCGGCTCGGGCGCACGTTCCTGCGCGACGAGGACGAGAAGCCGGGCGGAGACAACGTGCTCGTGATCAGCGAGCGCCTGTGGCGGCGCCGCTTCGCGAGCGACCCCGGCGTCGTGGGCCGCGCCGTCGAGCTCAACCGTCAGCCATTCACGATCGTCGGCGTGGCGGGGGCGCCGTTCCGCGGGAGCCAGTCGGCCCTTGCCTTCGACGCCTGGGCGCCGGCCTCGATGATCTGGGAGGTGCGCAACCAGCGCCTCGACGGGCGCTCGGCCCGCGGCTGGCTCAACCTGACTCGACTGCGGCCGGGCGTGAGTCTCGCTCGGGCTCGCGCGGCGGTCGAGGCACAGGACGCTCGGCTGGCACAGGCCTACCCCGACACGAACCGCGGCATCCGTCACCGCGTGCTGCCGCTGGCGGAGTCCCCGTACGGCGCACAGTCCGTGATGGGGCCGGTCCTGCGCCTGCTGCAGGCGGTGAGCCTCGGCGTGCTGCTGATCGTGGTGGTGAACGTCGCCAACCTGCTGCTGGCCTCGGCCGCCAGCCGTCGCAAGGAGATCGCGATCCAGCTCTCGCTCGGGGCCAGCCGCACCCGGCTCGTGCGCTCGCTGCTCGCCGAGAGCCTGCTGCTGGCGCTGGCGGGCGGCCTGCTCGGGACGCTGCTCGCGGCCCAGGCGACGAGGACCGTCACGCTCTTCCTGCCGTCGGTGCCGGCCGGCGTCGAGTTCGACTTCGCCGTGGACGGCCGCGCGCTTCTCTTCACGCTGCTGCTGACGCTCGCCACGGGCCTCGCGATCGGGCTCGTGACCGCGCTGCGCGCGACGCGCGTGATGCTGCACGAGAGCCTGAAGGAAGGCGGCCGCTCGTCCGGGACCGGAGCGCACCAGCGCCTGCGCAGCAGCCTCGTCGTGACCGAGATGGCGCTCGCGCTCGTGCTGCTGATCGGCGCCGGGCTGTGCCTGCAGGGCCTGCGCCAGGCGCGGCGGACCGAGCTCGGCCTGGATCCCGACCACGTGCTGACCGCCAACCTGCAGATCGGGATGAACGGTTACACGCCACAGACCGGCCTCGGCTTCTATCGCGAACTGCGGCAGCGGCTGCTCGCCGTTCCCGGCGTCGAGGAGGCCGCCCTCGCGAGCTGGTTCCCGCTCGGTCTCTTCGGGTGCAAGGGGTCGGGTGTCTTCGTCGAGGGCTACCTTCCGCCGCCTGGCGAGGACTCCACCTACGAGTTCGCCATCGTCTCGCCGCGCTACTTCGACACGCTGCGGATCCCGCTCGCCGCCGGGCGCGATTTCACCGATGCCGACGACATGGGCTCGGAGCGGGTGGCGATCGTCAACGAGGCCTTCGCGGGCCGCTTCTGGCCGGGAGCGGATCCGCTCGGACGCCGCTTCCGCACTGGCGGCGAGTGGCGGAGGATCGTCGGCGTGACGCGCACCGCCAAGTACAACCGGCTCGACGAGCCGCCGTGGCCGTTCTACTACCTGCCCGACCAGCAGGGCGTGCCCGATCTCGACCTGAGCCTCGCCGTGCGGAGCACCGGCGACCCGACCGCGATCGCGGCCGCCGTCCGCGGCGCCGTGCGCGCCCTGGATCCCCGAGTCGAGCCGCTCCGCACGCAGCCGCTGCGCGAGTACGTCGAGGCGGTCTACTTCCCCCAGCGCATGGCCTCGGGCCTGCTGCTGCTGCTGGGAGCGGTCTCGCTCGTGCTCGCGGCGCTCGGGGTGTACGGAGTCGTGGCGTACGCGGTCTCCCAGCGCACCCAGGAGTTCGGGGTGCGCATGGCGCTCGGCGCGTCGCGTCGCGACGTCGTCTGGCTGGTGCTCCGACGGGGCCTCGTCCTGACTGCCGTCGGCGTGGCGATCGGCCTCGTGCTGAGCCTCGCGCTCACGCGGCTGGTCGCCAGCTTCCTGAACGGCGTCAGCCCCTTCGACCCGGTGACGTACCTGGCCGGCCCGGCCTTCCTCGCTGTCGTGGCGCTCCTGGCGAGCGGCCTGCCGGCCCGCCGCGCGACGAAGGTGGACCCCGGCGTGGCGCTGCGCTGCGAGTGAGCGCGGCTGGCCGAATCGGCGCCAGGGCCGCCGTCGGGGACAGCCCAGCTAGGGCTCTTCTTCGCCTTCCAGGCGGGCGGTGCCCAGGAGCCGCAGAAGGTGTGCCTTCTCCTTCCACGACATCTTGCCCCACCGCAGCCTGGTCTCGGAGACGACCGCCTCTTCGGACCAGTCGGGATGTCGGAGGTGGATCATCTCGTGCAGCAGCGTCTTGCCGATCTCGCTCGACCTGGGATCGAGGGTGATGGTGCGGTTCTGGGTGGTCCCATGGACGAACAGGCCCCGCTCCCGGTCCCTCTTCGAGCGGGACATGATCGGCGCGAAGATGATCCGTACGGCGGGGCGCATGGCCTCTAGATTACGCTCGGCGAGGCCCGGGACGCACGCTGGACTCCGAAGGAGGGCCTGAGAAACTCAGTCGGCGGCGCGGGGCGCGACCTTGCCGAGCAGCCGCTTGAGGCTCGCTTCGGCCTCGTCGGGCTTGAAGCCGAAGGGGCCCGGCTCGGCCTTGTACTCGATGCGGCCGCCCTTGTCGATCACGTAGATCCGCTCGGGCCACGCCGCGTAGGCCTTCTCGGCGGGGCCCTCGATCGGGTCGAGCGCCACCGCGATGCGGTACTTCAGGCGCTCCGGAAGCAGCTTCGCGAGAGTGCGCCGCTCGTCGAGCGAGCGCGGCTGCGTGAAGACGAAGCCGTCCTTGCGGTTCGACTCCATCTGCCACTCGTCGTCGGGGTGCGCCTCCTCGATGTAGACGGTGAGGAAGTGGGCCTCGTCCTTGTACGCGTCGTAGATTCGATGAAGATCGCCGATCTTCTTCCTGAACGGCGGTCAGGTGCAGCTCCCGAAGACCAGGAACACCGGCCGCGCGCGCCACAGCTCCGAGAGCCGGACCAATCCCTGGTCGACGAGCGGCAGCGCGAGGTCCGGCGCGGGCTGGCCCACCCGCAGCGCGCCCTTGGCGCGGCGGTCCCACTTGTTGTACTTGAGCCAGCCGGCCTCGACCGCCTTCATGTAGCCGAAGAAGCACAGGCTCGTCGCGAGGGCGATCCCCGCCGTCCAGGCGAGGACCGGTCGCCAGTGCTGGGCCCAGAACGCCGAGAGGTCGAACCCTGTGTTCATGAGATGCCGCGGCGGGGATGAGCCGCCCGGCGCGGCGGCCACTCTAGCAGAATCCCGATCCGAGTCGAGGCCGACTTCGTCCGCGCGGGCTGTGACAGTTCAAGAAGTGTCACAGTGACGGTCGGCCAACTGTCACACGGGCCTGAGGGCCGATCAGCCCTGCGGTTCGACACTGTCCCTCGAGCAGCCCTCCTGCTGAAGCGCCGTGAATGGGAGGCGTCATGGGAGAGAGCGAGGACGTCCGCATCTGCCGCAGCGAGCCCTGCCGCGCGGCGGCCTGCGCGCAGGTCCGCTGCCACGTGCTCGCGCGGCGGGCGTGCGCCGCTGAAAGCGAGGAGGCTCGCGCGGCGCTCGCAGCGTTCTGCGAATCGAGCTGGCCGACGGTCCACGCGACCGTCCGCGCCCAGGGCTACCGGGGCGCCGACGCCGAGGACCTGACCCAAGGGTATTTCGCGCGCTTCATCGAGCGCGGCGACCTCGATTACGCCGCCCGGTGGCAGGGCTGCCTGCGCACGTTCCTCCGCGTGTCCGTGCGGAACTTCCTTTCGAACGAGCGCGACCGCGAGCGCGCGCGTAAGCGCGGCGGGGGCTGCCGCCCGCTCTCGCTCGATGTTCCCGAGGGCGAGGCGGACGCCGTCCGGGAGCCGGCCTGCGACGCCACGCCGGAGACCGAGCTGGCGCAGCGGCAGGCCGAGGCCACGATCCAGAGGGCGCTCGAGGAGCTTCGGCGCGAGGCCGCTCTCGCCGGATGCTCGGGACGCCTCGCGCGCATGGAGGCGTACCTGCTGGAAGAGGTCAACGCCGGCAGCTACGGGCGCATGGCCGGCGAGTGGGGCGTGGGCGCCTCGGCGGCCCGCGTGACGGTGCACCGCCTGCGCCGACGTCTCGCGAGCCTGCTGCGTCGAGCGATGGGCGGCTCGCTGCCCGGACTCCACAGCCCCGGCTCTTTCTGAAGCCCCCGCGGCCCGCGCGCCGCTCCGACTAGAATGGATCGTTCGGGCGAATTGGATGAGGGCGGGGGTGACCTCGGCGGTGGTCGTGGCAGCGGCCCTGCTGGGCGTGGCGGGGGGGCTGGGCCTCTACACCTTCGTCTACGCGAAGGGCTACTCCTACATCACCAACGACCCGGCCGCCTGCGCCAACTGCCACGTGATGACCGAGCAGTACGACGGCTGGCTGAAGGCGAGCCATCGCGCGGTCGCCGTCTGCAACGACTGCCACGTTCCCCACGACCTGGCGGGGAAGTACTGGACCAAGGCCCGAAACGGCTTCTGGCACTCGTACTACTTCACGAGCCAGACCTTCGAGGAGCCGATCCGCGCCACCCCCAAAAGCCGCGCGATCGCCGAGGCGAACTGCCGGCGCTGCCACGGCCAGGTCGTGCAGTCGATGGGGACGCCGTCGCACTCGGGTCGTGAGGAGCTGTCCTGCATCCGCTGCCACGGCTCGGTCGGGCACGTGGAGCTGTTTGCGACCAACGTCGCCCAAGCGAGGTGAGAGCCCATGGCTGACAACGAGTCCCAGGCGCGAGGCTGGACCAGGGGTGTGATCCTCACGGTCGCCGGCGTGGCCCTGGTGGCGACGGGCGCGATCACCGCCCTTCTCGTGAACATCATGGAGCGGAAGCAGGAGGCGAAGAACCCGTTCTTCCGCGTCGTCGAGCTCGACGACGCGACCCAGGACCCCGCCGCCTGGGGCAAGAACTTCCCGCTCCAGTACGACGCCTACCTGCGGACGGTGGATCAGCAGCGGACCCGCTACGGAGGCAGCGAGGCGCTGCCGCGCACCCCGAGCGAAGCCGACCCGCGCTCGGTCGTCGCCCAGTCGCGCCTCGAAGAGGACCGGCGGCTCGAGACGATGTGGGCGGGCTACGCCTTCTCCGTCGACTTCCGCAAGAAGCGCGGCCACGCCCACATGCTCGAGGACCAGACCTTCACCGAGCGCGTGCAGCAGTTTCAGCAGCCGGGCACCTGCATCCACTGCCATGCCTCGGTATACGTGCCGTACCGCAAGGCCGGCGGCGGCGACCTGATCAAGGGATTCGAGCACTACAACCAGATGCCGTACACCGAGGCGCGCAAGGACTTCACGCAGCCGATCGCCTGCATCGACTGCCACGACCCCCTGACGATGGCGCTGCGCGTCACGCGGCCCGGGTTCCTCGAGGGGATCCGCGCGCTCAAGGCCGCGCAGGGCGTGCCCGACTACGACGTCAACACCCAGGCGACCCGCCAGGAGATGCGCAGCTTCGTGTGCGGCCAGTGCCACGTCGAGTACTACTTCAAGGGCTCCGAGAAGCGGCTCACCTACCCGTGGGCCAGAGGCCTCACGGTCGACGCGATCGCCGACTACTATGACGAGGTGGGTTTCGAGGACTGGGTCCACGCGAAGACGGGCACGCAGCAGCTCAAGGCGCAGCACCCGGAGTTCGAGATGTGGAACCAGGGCATTCACGCGCGCTCGGGGGTCGCCTGCGCCGATTGCCACATGCCCTACACGCGGGTCGGGGCGCAGAAGATCAGCGACCACCACGTGCGCAGCCCGCTGCTGAACGTCAGCAACGCCTGCCAGACCTGCCACAGGTGGCCCGAAGCGGAGCTGCTGACCCGGGCCGAGACGATCCAGAAGCGCACCGTCGGCTTGCGCGACAAGGCCATGGACGCGCTGATGGCGCTGATCGCGGACATCGAGGCTGCCGCAGCCGCGGGCGCGAGCGAGCGCGACCTGGCGGCGGCGCGCAAGGCCCATCGCCGAGGCCAGTTCTACCTGGACTTCGTCGAGTCCGAGAACTCGAACGGCTTCCACGCCCCGCAGGAGGCGGCGCGGATCCTGGGCGAGGCGATCGACCTCTTCCGCCAGGGCCAGGTGTCGCTCCGGCCGCTCGCGTCCGCGGCGCGGCCGTCCGAGCGCTCGGGGGGCGGGTCCGCTCGCGGCCGATGACCGAGCCCACGACGCTCCTGACCGACTGGTTGCTCGCCGCGGTGGCGATCGCCCTGGGGGTGCGGCTCGCCGCCGCGGCCACCGGCTCGCGCGCTCGGCAGCTCTGGGCGGTCGCGTTCGTGGTCGGGGGCTGCGCCGCCTTCGCGGGCGGGACCGTCCACGGCTTGCGCGCCTGGCTCGACCCGCTGCTGACCGCCTGGCTCTGGCAGTGCGCCCTGCTCGGATCGGCGCTCGCAGGAACGCTGCTGCTGGCCGGCGCGACGCTCGACGCCTTGCGCGGCGCCGCGCAGAAGCTGGCGCTCGTCGCCGTGGCGGCCAAGCTGGCCGTCGAGCTGACCGTGATCGCAGGCAGCGGCCTCACGCGCTACGCCGTCTGGGCGGGCGCCGTCAGCGTCGTCCTGCTGCTGGCGCTCGCGCTGTGGCGCGCGCGGACGGACCCGGAGACCCTGGGCTGGCTCCTGCTCGCCCTGGCGCTCGCCGGCGCAGGTCTCGCCGTGCAGGCCGCCCGCGTGACGCTCCACCCGCACTTCAACCACAACGACGCCTGCCACGTGCTGCTGACCGCCGCCCTCTGGCCCTTCTACCGATCGGCCCTGCGCCTGAAGTAGCTACGGGCTCGGAGCGAAGCGGGATTCACTAAAAGCTGAAGCCGGCGCGGACGTAGAAGGCGGTGCGCTCGTCGCTCTGGGCGATCGTGAACGCCACCGAGTTGGCGCGCGACAGCAGGCCGATCCAGATGCCGCCGCCCCAGCTCGAGTGCCAGGTGTCGGAGGTCTCGCCCTCGAGCCAGACGCGGCCCACGTCCCCGAAGCCGAAGAGGCCCCACTCGCCGGGCAGCGCCAAGGCGAAGCGCGAGATGTAGAGGCGCACCTCGGCGTTGCCGTAGAGCGAGGTGTCGCCAATGAAGCGGTTCTGAGGCAGGCCGCGGACGGCGTCCAGGCCCGAGAAGAAGCCGCCTCCACCCACCGTGGCGGCGTTGTGGAACGGGTAGGTGCCGAGCATGTGCTTCGAGCCGACGCGGGCCGCGAGCGTCGCCCGCCCCTGGCTGCCCGCGGTCAGGAACCCTGCCGCCTGGCCCTCGACCCAGCCGTAGGTGGACTCGACGTCCCAGGCCTTCGGGAACACCGTCCCGATCGCCTCGACGTACACGCCGCTCACCGGGTAGCCCGCGGCGCCGAACAGCGACGGCAGCGATCCCTTGGCCCCGGCCGCGCGGCTCATCGCACGCCGCGTGTCGAGCCTGAGCCGCGCCCAGCCGCCCAGCTGGCCGAAGGTGCCGGATCCGTACGGCTGCTCCTGCGTGACCAGGTCTTCGTCGTCCTCGGTCTTCGCCCACTGCAGGGCCGGCGCGACGGTGAGGTCGAGCGACCGAGCGAGCGGCCAGGTGAGGCTCGGGACGAAGACCAGCTGGCGCTGGCGGACCTTGTAGAAGTCGTCGTCCTCTTCGGCCGTGGTCTCGTTGCCGAAGCCGTAGAAGCGGAGCACCTCGAGCCCCGACCAGTAGGCCCGCAGGCCCACGCGCACGCCGGAGTCCATGCGCTGGAACTCGCCGCGGTAGTCGAGCCGCGGCTGCTTCGCGCCGATCGCCCAGCCCGCGCGGATCGTCTGCTGGTCGGCCCAGGGGTGCTTGCGGAAGCCGTAGCCGACCGTCGAGACGCCGCCCCCGACGAAGACGCCGTAGTCCGAGCTGTAGCTCGCCCACGGCACGAAGAAGATGTCGCGGCCCCAGTCGCGCGGCGGGATCCAAGGCGCCGCGGCCGGCCCGGGCGGCGACGTGTAGGGTCGCCGGTCCCAGGCCGTCCCGTCGCTCGCGTGGTTGTCTCCGAGCGAGTCGTAGTAGCGGACGCCGCCGCCCGTCGCGTCGTCGACCCGGTCGTTGCCCTTGCCGCCTATGACTCGGACCGTGATCGGCCCGCCGCGGCCGGTGACCTCGATCCGGTCGTCCCCGCCCCGCATGTAGAGGCGCAGGTCGTCGGTCTCGCTTCCCAGGAAGAGGCGCCGGAAGTAGGGCGCCTGCGCGGCGCCGTCCGGCCCGAGCCGCGCGATCTCGACGCGCACGTTGCCGTCGGTGAGCCGCTCGACGCGCGCGAGCTCCGCCGCGTCGGTGGCCTGCACGTCCACCTCCTCGACCAGGTGGCGGTAGAAGACGTCGGCCTCCCGGACCAGGCCCTCGCGCCGCTTCCGGAGCGCGGCGACGAGCCGCGGGCCGTCGAGCGGGTACCACTCGGGGGGCATCCGCCGCGCGGCCCGCTCGAGCACCTCGTCGGTGAGCGCGGCCTGCAGCGCCCTGGCCTCCTCGTGCCACGCCTCGCGCTCGAACTCGGCGAGCAGCCAGCGGTCCTGCTCGCGGCCGTTGTAGGTGAGGCCGAGGATCTTGTCGTAGCTGTCGCCGAACGTGCGGATCTGGGGCACGAAGCCGGCGGCGGCCCGCACGATCAGGCCCTCGTAGCGCGCGAAGGCCTGGTCGCGGTCCTCCGGCAGCGGGTGCCAGAGCGGATCGCCCGGGCGCCGCATCCAGCGCCACTGCTTGCGGTGGCGGTCGAAGTCGGAGATCAGCACGTCGAAGAGTCGGACGCGCAGGTACTCGCGGGTCGCAGCGCGTTCGTCCGGGCTCGCGGCGAGCTTCGCGTAGAGCGTCAGGTGGTCGATGATCTCCGTCGCACCCTCGAAGCCGGGGTGCTCCGGGGTGGCGGCCGTGGGATACACCGAGAAGGTGCCGGGAACTCCCTTGAAGTCCTCGCGGAACTCGCCGAGCGCGGGGTCGTCGGGCATCACCACGATCCGCGCCGGGATGCTGGGAACGCCCGCGGCCCGCGCCAGCTCGTCCGCGATCAGGGCGCCCGCCGGGTGCTGCGCCGCCATCTGGTCGTGCAGCAGGCCCTCGACGAACGTGTCGTGCAGCTCGTCCGGCAGGATGTTCGACGGGTCCTTCTCGACGCCCCGGAAGGTGTAGCTGCGGCCGTCCTTGCCGAGGAGCGCCAGCCCCCTGGTCTGCTGCCCGCCGACGCGCCGGACGGGCGTCAGCCCTCCGGCTTCCTTCGCGAGGTCCAGGACCTCCGCCGCGATCGGCGTCGTCCACAGGTCGCGGTAGGACGATCCGAGCATCGCGCGGTGGAAGCCGCCCGCGCCGTAGTCGGCGCCGGCGGTCACGCGCTCGGTCTGCTGCGGCTCCTGGGCCGCGGCGAAAGGCGCCGCGGCGACCGCGGCGGCGAGCAGAGACGAAGGGACCACTCCGCGCACCGGCTTCTGACGGGACATGCGCAGCTCCTCCTGGGGGACGGGAAGCGAGCCTAGCACGATGTCGCTCAGGCGCCGACGGGCCGGCCTGCGCGCCACTCGACGAGGCCGAGCGCTGCGAGCAGGAGCGCCCCCCCGGCCCCCGGCACCAGGCTCCACAGCAGCGCCGCGCTGAGGCTCGAACGGTCGGCGATCGCCCCGGTCACGTAGGGTCCGCTCGCGACCCCCAGCAGGTTGACCATCAGCAGCAGGAAGCCGATCAGCGTCGCACGGCGCCCGTCGGGGGCGCGCTCGTCGACCGCGGCCACGAGCGAGCCGTACCAGCCGAGCAGGAAAGCCTGCGACACGACCCAGCACGCGTAGAAGCCGGGCGATGCGGCGGGCAGCGTGTAGAACCCGGCCGCCGCCACGAGGCCCAGGGCGCTCGCTCCCGCGAGCGCCAGCAGCCGGCCCGCCGGGTGGAACTGGTGCGCGCGGTCGGTGAGCGCGCCGATGCCGAGGTTGCCGGCGAGGCCTCCGCCCAGGATCACCGCCCCCGACAGCAGCGCGGCGCGCGAGTACTCGAACCCCCGCTCGGCGACGAGCCACGTGATCGCGTGCTGGGACGAGGCGCTGGCGTAGACCAGCAGGACCCCTGCTGCGGTGAGCACGAGAATGGTCGGCCGCTCGCGCAGCGCCGTCCATAAGTCGCGCAGGCCGCCAACCCTTGGCGCGGGTCCGCCGCGCCGTGGCGGGTCCGCGATCCGCGGGACGAGCAAGGTGGCCAGGAGGCCGAGGGTGCCCAGCACCAGGAAGCAGGCGCGCCAGCCCAGCCACGGGCCGATCAGGCCCGAGAGCGCGAAGCTCAAGGCGAAGCCGATCGGAACCCCGGCGTAGAAGAAGCCCGTGGCGAGGCCCAGGTGGCGGGCCGGGACGCGGTCGCCGATCATGGCCAGCGCGGTCGCGGGCAGCGCCGCTTCCCCGACGCCGACGGCGGCGCGCCAGCCCACGAGCGCGGCCATGCCGTTAGCCGTCGCCGTCAGGGCCGTGGCGCCGCTCCAGATCGCGAGCCCCACGGCCATGAGCCGCGGCCGGTGGATGCGGTCGGCCAGGACTCCCGTCACCAGCGTGCCCACCGCGAACACGAAGATGAACGAGACGCCGACCAGCAGGCCGACCTGCGCGCGAGTGAGGCCGAGATCGGCGATCAGCAGGGGAGCCAGGGCCACCACGAGCTGCCGGTCCACGAAGCTCAGGATGTTGAGGGCGGTCACCGCCGCGACGAGGCGCGCGGCGCCCGGCTCCAGGCGGGGCGTCATGGCCCACATCCTATTCTGGCTGCAGGACTTTACGCAGAGGCCGCGGAGTGGTAAGACATGTCCGTGGCCGAGGGCGAAAGCGAGCGCGCCCCGCTCCGGGTCCTCCTGGTCGAGGACGACCTCGACCACGCCGAGCTCGTCAAGCGCGGCCTCGACGAGTCTCACGCGAACGTCGAGCTCGTCCACCTGGAAGACGGTGAGGCCGCTCTCGCGTACCTCCACGGCCACGACGCGTCGGATTCCCCGGATCGGCCGCACCTGATCCTGCTGGACCTGCGGCTGCCCAGGATCGACGGCCTCGAGGTGCTCCGGGAAATCAAGGCCTCGCCCGACCTGAGCGACATCCCCTGCGTGGTGCTCACCACCTCGCGGGCGGAGGGCGACATGGTGAAGGCCTATCGCCTCCACGCCAACAGCTACCTCGTGAAGCCGGGCAGCTACGAGAGCTTCGTCTCGCTGATGGCCGAGGTCGAGCGCTACTGGCTGCGCCAGAACAGCCGGCCGTTCCTGGCCGGCGCGAGCTAGCCGGGCGCCCGGGGCCGGTCCATCGAGCGCGCGAATCGCTCGCATGACGACATATCCTGACGATCTTCGTTGACCGGGGGCCCGTTCGTTCCTATTCTCGCGGTTTCACCAGGACCCGTGGACACCCACCAACGTCTCGCGCGTAGTGTCGACGATGCGAGGGCGGCGTGCGGCATGGGCTTCCTGGCCTCGCGCCAGGGCGTCGCCGAGCGGCGGCTGATCGACATCGCGCTCGACCTGTGCCGGCAGTTCGACCACCGCGGGGCGCCCGGCCACGGCGCCGGCCTGCTGCTCGACATCCCCTGGCCGCTGCTCCTCGACCGCTTTCCCGAGCACGTCCGCCTGATCGCCCAGCACGACGTGGCGCTCGGCATGTTCTTCCTGCCGTTCGAGGCCGTCCCGCGGCGCCGCTGCGTCAAGCGCGTCGAGGAGCTCGCGGCGCTCGCCGAGGCCGACGTGCTCGGCTGGGCCGACGTGCCGGTGGACCTCGACGCGCTGCCCGCGGGCGCCGCCGCCCGGCGCACCGCCCCGGTGGTGCGGCAGGCGCTCTTCCGCCGGCCGGCGGGCCTGAGCGAGGACGGCTGGCTCGCCTGCCGCTACCTGCTGCGCCTGGCGCTCGACGAGGTGCTGAGCGAGGAGGTCGGCAACGACTTCTCGATCGCGAGCCTGTCGAACCGGACCGTGGTCTACAAGGGGCTCGCCGAGCTCTCGCAGATCGGCCGGCTCTATCCCGACCTGCGCGACCCGCACTACGCCTCGCGCTTCGTGCTGTTCCACAGCCGCTACAGCACCAATACCACGACCGCCTGGCGCCGCGCGCAGCCGTTCTGGGCGCTGGGGCACAACGGCGAGATCTCGACGATCAAGGGCAACGTGGCCTGGATGGAGGCGATCGGGCCCGACCTCGTCAGCCTGCTGGTGGAGCGCCATCCGCGGCTTTCGAAGATCGGCGCACGCGTGCGCTCGATCATCTGCGCCGGCGGCTCGGACACCGCCAACCTCGACGACATGGTGATCGCGCTGCTCACGGGGGGCCTCAGCCTGCCGCAGGCGATCCTCGCGCTCCTGCCCGAGGCGCCGAGCCTCGCGGCTGCGAGCGACCGGCTGACGGCGTTCCACGACGCGATGAGCGTCTTTCTCGGCGCCTGCGACGGCCCCGCGGCGATCGTGGCCTGCGACGGCGACGAGGCGGTCGCGCACCTCGACAGGAACGGCCTGCGCCCGCTGTGGCTCCTGACCACGGAGGACTACGCGCTCGCCGCGAGCGAGCTCACCGGCACGGTGGACCTGGGGCCGGTCGAGACGCAGAAGCTGTTCGGACCGGGCGACACCGTGGTGGTGAGCCTGAAGTCGGGCGACGTGCTGCTGACCGACGAGGTGCACCGCCTGGTCTCGGGCCAGCGCTTTCCGGCGCCGCGCGAGCGCGTCCTCGTCGAGGCCGCCGCCGAGGCTGGTGCGCCGCCCGTCGCCGACCTGCGCCGGCTCCAGGTCGCCTTCGGGATGACGCGCGAGGACGAGCAGGTGCTGCTCGCGGCGCTCGCGGGCACCGGGAAGCCCGCGGTGGGCTCGATGGGCGACGACACGCCGCCGGCCGCGATGCTCGACCGCCTGCCGCGCCGGCTCGAGGACCACTTCAAGCTGCGCTTCGCCCAGGAGACGAGCCCGCCGATCGACCCGATCCGCGACGCCTGGGTGTTCGAGACCGCGGTGGCGCTCGGGGACCGCTCCGGGCTCTGGCGCCGCACCGGCAAGGACGGCAAGGAGGCGGCCGCGAGCGGGCCCGTCTACATGCTGCCCGAGCGCATCCTGTCGCTGGCCGAGCAGCAGGCGCTCGAGGCGCTCGCGGGCATCGAGCGGGTCCCGCTGCTGTTCGACGCGACGCGCGGGCCGCAGGGGCTCGAGGCGGCGCTCGACGACGTCGTCGCGCGCGGCGTCAACCTCGCGGGACGCGCCGCCGTGATCGTGCTCTCCGACCGTGGCGTCACCGGCTCGCACGCCGCGGTGCCGGCGCTGCGCGCGGCGAGCCGGCTGCACGACGCGCTCGTCAAGGTGGGCCTGCGGCACCGCGTCGGGATCGTGGCCGACGCCGCGGTGTGGGACATCCACCACGCCGCGCTGCTGGTCGCGGTGGGCGCCGACGCGCTGTGCCCCTGGCTCGGCTGCCTGAGCGCGGGCGAGCGCGAGAAGACGTACCTGAAGGGCCTGCGCGGCGGCTTCGTCGAGGCGATGTCGATGATGGGCGTGACGCCGGCCTCGGCCTACTGCGGCGCCAAGCTGATCGAGGCGGTGGGGCTCGACCCGGCCTGGCTGCGCACCGAGTTCCCGGGCGTGGCGCGGCACCTGGGCGGCATCGGCCCCGCGGAGCTCGATCGCGAGTGGCTGAGCTTCCACGCCGAGGCGTTCTCGCCCGGCGCGCGGGCCGAGCTCGCCGACGCGGGCGAGTTCCGCTACCGCAGCCAGGCGCGCCCCCACGGCAACAACCCCGACGTGGTGCGAACCCTGCACGCCGCCTCGGGCTACGCCGCGCGCGGCAAGGAGGCCCCGGGCTCCAAGGCCGCCTACGAGACGTTCGCGCACACGGTGAACGACCGCGAGCCGCTCGGCGTGCTCGACCTGCTGCGGATCGTGCCGCACGCGGAGCCCGTCCCGCTCGAGGAGGTGGAGGGCGAGGAGCACGTGCTGTGGCGCTTCATGGCGCCCGGCATGAGCGAGGGTGCGCTCTCCGAGCCCGCGCACCGCGCGGTCGCGCGCGCGATGAACGCGCTGCACCGCTTCTGCCTCGCGAAGTTCCGGCGGGCCGGAGCGGAGATTCCGCCCGGCATCGGACCGATCGCCAACTCGGGCGAGGGCGGCTTCGACAAGAGCCGGATCGGGCGCGCCGACGGCAACCGCAGCATCCAGTACGCGGGCGCCCGCTTCACGGTCACGCCGATGACCGCCGCGCGCGCGGCCGAGGCCGAGGTGAAGTTCGCCCAGGGCGCCAAGCCGGGCAAGGGCGGGCAGCTGCCGGGCAAGAAGGTCTCCCCGCGCATCGCCGGGCAGCGCGGCTGCGAGCCGGGCTACGAGCTCGTCTCGCCGCCCGTGAACCACAACCTGTACTCGATCGAGGACGTCAAGCTGATGGTCGAGAGCTGGCGCCATCTCAACCCCGACGTGAACGCCGCGCTCAAGTTCGTGGCGACGCACGGGGTCGAGATGGCGTGCATGGGCGGCGTCAACGCGGGCGCCAACCGGCTGCACCTCTCGGACGGCTGCGGCGGCACCGGCGCCGCCAAGCGCGTCGACCAGAAGCACGGCGGGGTGCCGGTGGCGGCGGTGCTGCCGGCGGTGCAGGACATGCTGGTCGAGGAAGGGGTGCGCGAGAACGTCGAGCTCTCGGTCGACGGCGGCGTGCTGACCGGCGAGCACGCGCTCAAGCTGATGCTGCTCGGCGCCGACCGCGTGGGCTTCGGCACCTCCGTGCTGATGTCGATCGGCTGCTCGATGCTGCGCCAGTGCCACCTCGCCGGGCCGCAGCCGGGCGACACCACCGGCAAGCGCCGCCAGGGCTGCACGCTCGGGGTAGCGACGCAGGACGCCGCACTCGTGGCGCGCTTCACGGGCAAGAGCCGGCACGTGACGCGGCTGCTGCGGCACGTCGCGCACGAGGTGCGCGAGCTCATGGCCGCGAACGGGATCCGCCGGCTCGGCGACGTGGTCGGGCGCCGCGACCTGCTCGAGAAGCGCACGGACCTCGCGGGCAAGGCGGCGCTGCTCGACGTGGGGCACATCGTCGGGGCCCCGCCGGCCCGCGCACCCGAGCGCGACGACACCGAGCAGCGGCGGCGCTTCTCCCCGGTCCGGCGCGAGGAGGAGGAGGCCGCCGCGAGGCGCGCGCTCTGCGGCGAGGAGGTCGAGATCAAGGCCGCCCTGACGAACGTCGACCGCTGCGTGGCGGTGGGCGCCGCCGGCATCGTGGCCCGCCGCTTCGGCGACGCCGGGCTGCCGAAGGGCCGCCTCGTGTTCCGTCACCGCGGCGCGGCCGGGCACTTCTACGGGGCGTACGCGGTGTCCGGCATGGAGCTCTACCTGCACGGGCTCGCGGCGGACTCGGCGTTCACCGCGGCCTACGGCGGCAAACTGGTGGTGGTGCCCGAGGGCGGCGACACCCGCCTCACCGTCGTCGGCAACACCTTCGGCTACGGCGCGCGCGCCGGGCGCGCCTACCTGGCCGGGCGCGGGGGCAATCGCTTCGCGATCTGCATGCGCAAGAGCCACGAGGGCGCGGGCCCGCGCGTCGTGGTCGAAGGCGTCGAGGCGAACGCGTTCCAGTACATGACCGGCGGCACGGCGCTCGTGCTCGGCTCGGTCGGCTTCAACCTGGGCGCCGGGCTCACCGGCGGCCGCGTGTACCTGCTCGACCCCGACGGCTCGCGGCTCAACCGCCAGTACGTGAAGGCGGAGCCGCTGGACGCGGCGGGCGCCGCCGAGGTCGAGCAGCTGCTGCGCGAGCACGCGGCCGAGACCGCGAGCCCGACCGCCGAGCGCCTGCTGCGGTCCTTCGACCCCGGGCGCTTCGCGCGCGTGACGACCGCGCTCGCGCCCGAGCCGATCGAGTAACGCTCTCCCGGGACAGGAGCGCCGCCGGGCAATCGGTCCTGTCCCGGGAGTCCTGGCCGATCTTGCCTTTCCGGGCGAATGCGGCGGGGCAAGCGGGACTTGGGAACAAACAAACGCGGAAGAACCACCCGGGGAAGCACAACCGGGGAAGAACAACTTGCTGAACACCATGCGTTGGACACTGGGGGGGGTACGCACCCCCCCAGACCCCCTGCGGGTGTTACTTCGTAACGTGCAGTTGCAGCGGGTTGGTGAGCGTCCCGCTCGCGTCCTCGAGCGCGATCGCGTAGGCCGTCGGCGTCACGCTCGCGTCGAGCTCGAGCAGCACCGTCACGAGGCTCGAGCTCACCCACTTCTGGCGGGCGACGGTGATGCCGCGCGGGGTCTCCTTGAGCGGCAGGATGCGCACTCGCTGGTCGGCGCGCAGAAAGGAGCCGCGGATGTCGAGCAGCACCTTCCCCGGGCGCCGCACGCTCAGGGGCGAGACGGTCGACAGCGACGCGGGCTCGCTGGGCGGCTCGCTCGCGGTGCGCGGCTCCGGGGGCGCCAGGGCCGGCGCCACGCTCGCCACGGGGGTGGGCTCCGGCGTGGGCGTCGGAGCAGGCTCGGGCGGGGCGGCTGAGGCGGGGGCCGTGGTCGGCGCCGGCGTGGGAGTCGCAGCCGGGACGGCGGGCAGGGGCGTCGCGACGCTCGCGCTCACAGGCGTCGGCGTCGGGGTCGCTTCCGGCTCGGACGTTGGCGTAACGGGTGCGGGCGTCGGCCCCGCGACGGTGCGCGTCGCCGGCTCCGGCTCCTGCTTGTGCAGCCACAGGTAGCTCGCCGCCGCCGCGGCGATCAGCAGTATCGCCGCGAGCAGCAGCGGCCAGTGGCTGCGCGAGGCGCGCCGCGTCGCGGGCCGGGGCGCGGCGCTCGCCCGCGGCGGCGGCGCAGCCCGCTCGACCCTGGCCTTGGGGGCGGGCTCGGGCGCGCGCACGGCCTTCTGCTGCGCTGCCGCGAGCTGCGCCAGGTACGTGAGATCCTTCGGGCGCCACTCCGGCGACTTCTCCAGGCAGCCCATCACGCTGTTCGCCAGCTCGCGCGACAGCTCGGGTGCGATCTCGCTCAGCGGCTTCGGGGCTTCGCCGCAGGGGCGGCCGACCAGGATCTCCCAGCACAGGCTGCCCACCGAGTAGATGTCGGCCGCCGTCGAGGGCGGCCCGCCCTCGAGGCGCTCGGGCGCCGCGTAGCCGGGCTCGGGCCGGCCGCGCGCGGCGGGACCGAGGTCGATCTTCAGGTCGGCGCCGACCTCGACGCGCTCGGGTGCGATCGAGGCGAGCGTCTCGCCGCGGTCGTGCACCGCGTTGAGCCCCTGGGCCAGGCGCTCGATCAGCCGCAGCCGCTCCGCGGGCGAGTGAGGCTGCTTGAGCCAGGCGTCGAGTCGCATAACCGCGCTCGGAGGCTAGCCGTGCTCAGGGACCGGGTCAAGCGACGCCGGTCACGGCGCTTCTTCAGTGCGCGAGAGGCGGGTGCCCCTTCTTCTGGGCTTCGCGGTCGACGACGGCGACGAAGTCGTTGAGCCTCGGCAGCTTCTTGCCGTTGATGTAGACGGTCGGCGTGGACGACACGCCCAGGCGGTTGCCTTCCGCGATCTGCGCGGCGAGCGCCGCCTTCGTCTGCGGGTCGTCGAGGCAGCCTTCCATCGCCGCGGCGTTGAGCCCGGCCTCGCCCGCGAGGCGCACCACGTCGGCCGGTTGCGGGCCCTTGAGCTCGCTGCCGAACACGCGGTCGTGGTAGGCCTCGAACTTGCCCTGGTTCTGCGCGCAGATGGCGCCGAGCGCGAGCGTGCAGGAGCCGGGGTGCACGGCCCGCTGCAGCTTGGGGTTGCAGGAGTTGTCGAGCGGGAAGTTCTTGAAGTACACCGCGAGCCGGCCCCCGGCCTGGGGCACGAACTGCGTGAGCGCACCGGCCAGGCTGCGGCAGAAGGGGCACAGGAAGTCCGAGTACTCGACCACGGTCACGGGAGCGGTCGCGGGTCCCTTGGCGGGCAGGTTGGCGAGGTCGATCGGCTCCACCTTCGCCGCGTCGTACTCGCGCTGGGCGCGGGCCGTGAAGTAGGCCTCGAGCTTGGCCGGGTCGTCGATCGTGGACTGCAGCTTCTCCGCCTGCGCGCGCCAGTAGGCGGCGTCCTGCGGCGCGTTCGCGGGCGGCTGGCCCGCGCTGGCCTCCGCCGGGGCCGTGGGAAGGACGGCGGCCGGCTCCGGCGTGCTCGGCGCGGGCGGGGCCGGCGCGCCGAGGAGTCGCGCCTGTCGCTGCGCCGCGCGCTGGACGAGCGTGAGGTTCGTCGCGAACACGAACGCCAGGATGAAGAGGGCCCCCGCGGCGACGCCGCCGAGCGCGAGGCGCCCCTCGGGTGCGGCGAGGGCCGCCCCGGCCGTCGCGGACACGCGGCGCGCCGGCCAGAGCGCGGCGAGCGCGAGAGCGCCGAGCACGTAGGTCAGCACGCACAGCCAGCAGAAGGCGCCCACCACGAACGCCTGGACCAGGAGCAGCACCAGGTCCACGAGCAGGGCGGAGACGAGCGCCCCGGCCGCGACGAGCGCGAGCGGCCAGGCGAGCCCGGACGGGCCCACGAGCGCGAGCAGCAGCAGGACGCCGACCGTCAGGTAGAACGCGAGCCCCCATGCAGCCACCGGGAAGCCGGCCACCCGCGACCAGCGGCTGCGGGCGACGTCGTCACAGCCGCTCGTCTGGCCGTCGCCGCACGCCTCGCTCACCGCGGCCACCGCGCGCGGCTCGCCGTGGTGCTGGAGCAGCAGCAGCCCCGCGACGGCCGCTGCGCCTGCGCACAGCAGCAGCGCCGCCACGATCCGCCTACCCGCGCTCGTCTCCACCGCCACCTCCAGGGGACAGGGTCAGGTCTTGAATCTTGGCATTGGATCCATTCAATGCCTCATTTCAAGACCTGACCCCATTGCCATCAGCGAATCTAGCCGAGGGCTCCGGCCGGCGCAATGCGCGCCGGGCGGCGCCGGATAGAATGGCGCGCGATGTCGGCGCGGCCCCACGTCGTGATCGTCGGCGGCGGCTTTGCCGGCCTGGAGGCGGCCAAGGCGCTGGCCCGCGTCCCGGCCGACGTGACGCTCGTCGACCGCAAGAACCACCACGTGTTCCAGCCGCTGCTGTACCAGGTCGCCGCCGCTGGGCTGTCGCCGGCCGAGATCGCCTCGCCGATCCGGCGCATCCTGCGCCGCCAGGCGAACGTGCGTGTCCTGCTCGGCGACGTCGCGGCGATCGACCCGAGCGCCCGGCGCGTCACGCTCGATTCCGGAGAGCTCGCTTACGACTTCCTGCTGCTCGCGGCCGGCGCGACGCACTCCTACTTCGGGCACGACGCCTGGGAGTCGCACGCGCCGGGGCTCAAGACGATCGAGGACGCGCTCGAGATCCGGCGCCGCGCGCTGATCGCCTTCGAGCAGGCCGAGCGCGAGCAGGACGCCGAGGCTCGCCGGCAGTGGCTGACCTTCGCCGTGATCGGCGGCGGGCCCACCGGCGTCGAGATGGCGGGAGCCTTCGCCGAGATCGCGCGCCACTCGCTGGCGCGCGACTTCCGGCGCATCGACCCGCGCGCGGCGCGCGTGGTGCTGATCGAGGCGGGACCGCGCGTGCTGAGCGCCTACCCGGAGGACCTCTCGCGCAAGGCGCAGGCCCAGCTCGAGGCGCTCGGCGTGCAGGTGTGGACCGGATCGGCGGTGACCGGCATCGACACTTCGTCGGTCGAGGTCGGCGCCGATCGCCTGGCGGCGCGCACGATCGTGTGGGCCGCCGGCGTCCAGGGCTCGCCGCTGGCGCGCTCGCTCGGCGTCCCGCTCGACCGCGCGGGCCGCGTCCGCGTCCAGCCGGACCTGAGCGTGCCCGGCCACCCGTCCGTGTTCGTGATCGGCGACCTCGCGTCCTTCGAGCAGGACGGGCGCGGCGTCCCCGGCGTCGCGCCCGCGGCGATCCAGATGGGAGCCCACGCCGGGGCCAACCTGGCGCGGGCGCTGCGCGGCGAGCCGCTTCAGCCCTTCCGCTACCGCGACAAGGGCTCGCTCGCGACGATCGGCCGCAGGCGTGCGGTCGCGCTCATCGGCAGCCTCCGGCTCTCGGGCCTCGTCGCCTGGCTCGCCTGGCTGCTGATCCACATCTTCTTCCTGATCGGATTCCGCAACCGGCTCGTGGTGCTCTTCAACTGGGCCTGGGCGTACGTGACGTACGACCGCGGCGCCCGGCTGATCCTCGGCCGGGGCCGCGACGCCGTGGCGAGCTGAGGGCGGCTCGCGCTCCTAGAAGCGGACCAGCAGCCCCGCGGTGGCGTGGACGTCGTGCTCGGTCTTCCCGCTCGCGAAGTGGTCGAGCACCAGGTGGTCGACGACGTCGACGCGCGCTCCCGCGCGCCCGAACAGGATCTTGAGGCCCGCGCCGAACCGGAACACGAAATCGGTGGCGCTCGTGCGCGCGCCGTCCCAGCTCACGCCGCCCGCGCCGAGCAGCACCAGCGGCCGCACGTCGCCGCCCGTCAGCTCGTACGCCAGGCCCGCGCCGTAGTGCCACGCCGTGACGTTGCGGTCGCCGAGGCCCGCCCCGACGCCGCGGTCGCCGAAGGCCGCCCCGGGACCGAAGTCGCCCTCGCGCCGTCCGCTCGACGAGCCCACGCACACGTCCGCGACGCAGCCGCTGAAGCGCGTCTCGAGCTCGTGACCGGGCGCGATCGTGAGGTCTGCCTCCAGCGCGAGGCGGTCCTTGATCAGGCGCGAGTAGCGGGCGCCGAAGAGCGCGCTCGAGCCGAGCGACGTCTCGCTCCCGAGGCTCACCGGCGGAATCGAGATCGGCGGGCGGCCGAAGCGTCCGCCGAAGCGGCCGTCGAATCCGCCCATGCCGGGAAGGTCGAGGTCGCCCAGGTCGATCGTCGCCTGGCCGGAACGGCTCGCGTCGAGCAGCGAGATGCCGCCGAAGACCACGAGCTCGTTGCGCGCGTCCGCCGGCGCGTCTTCCGCGCGCGCGGACAGGGCCCACAGCGCGAGTGCGAGGGTCGTCAGCAACGGCAGGGTGTGGAATCGAGTGCTCTTCATGGCGTCTCCTTGATGGGGTGGTCCCGACCCCGTCCACCGTCCATTAGAGAACGCCGTGCGCCGGAGGTGTGTCAGCGCCCTGTAAGTCGCGTGCAAAAGGCTGTGCGTGCTAGCCTGCCGCCGATTGGAGATGGCTGAGGCCGGGGATTCCCTCGCGGACTTCGTCGAGGCAGCATGCGCTCCGCTGGACAGCGGGCACGCCGCCGGGACGCTCGAACGCGCCGAAGCGATCCTGGCAGCGCACCCGGAGCTGGCCGGCGTCAGCATCCACGCGGCGGCGATCCTCGGCGACGACGCCGGGGTGGGGCGCTTTCTCGCCCGGGACCCGGGGAGCGCCGCGCGCAAGGGCGGCCCGCGCGGCTGGGACCCGCTCACATACCTGTGCTTCTCGAGGTACCTGCGGCTCGACCGCGGGCGTTCGGAGTCGTTCGTGCGGGCCGCCGCGGCGCTGCTCGACGCCGGAGCGAGCGCGAACAGCGGCTTCACCTGGGACGGCGAGCTCGAGAGCGTGCTCTACGGCGCCGCGGGGGTCGCGCACCACGCGGGGCTGACGCGCCTGCTGCTCGAGCGCGGCGCCGACCCGAACGACGAGGAGACCCCGTATCACGCGCCCGAGACCTACGACAACGCGGCGCTGAAGCTGCTCGTGGAAAGCGGCCGGCTGAGCGCGGACAGCTTGACGACGATGCTGGCCCGCAAGTGCGACTGGCACGACCACGACGGCGTGCTCTGGCTGCTCCAGCACGGCGCCGACCCGAACCGGCCGAGCCGCTGGGGCAAGACCGCCCTTCACCAGGCCCTTGTGCGCGACAACGCTCTCCGGACCATCGCGGCGCTGCTGGACCACGGCGCCGACCCGCGCGCGGAGTGGAACGGGCAGTCGGCGCTCGCGATGGCGGGGCGCGCGGGTCGCGGCGACGTCCTGGAGCTCGTCGAGCGGCGCGGTCTGCCGGTCGACCTCGCGGGCGTGCTGCGGCTCGTCGCCGCCTGTGCGCGCAGAGACGCCGTCCAGGTGCCGGCCCTCGCGCAGCGCGAGCCCGGGCTCGTCCAGGAGCTGCTGGCCGACGGTGGCGAGCTGCTCGCCGAGTTCGCGGGCGTCGGGAACACGGAGGGAGTCCGCCTCCTGCTCGACCTCGGCGTCCCCGTCGACGCTCTCTACGCTCAGGGCGACGGCTACTTCGACGTCGCGAAGGACAGCACCGCGCTCCACGTCGCGTCGTGGCGCGCGTGGCCCGCCACCGTGAAGCTCCTCGTCGAGCGCGGGGCATCGGTCACGGTCCGGGACGGCAAGGGCCGCACGCCGCTGGCGCTCGCCGTGCGCGCCTGCGTGGACTCGTACTGGACCGAGAGGCGCTCGCCGGAATCGGTGGCCGCGCTGCTGGAGGCCGGAGCGCCCGTCGAAGACGCCCCGTTCCCGTCGGGTTACGCCGAGGTGGACGAGCTGCTGCGGTCGCGGGGCCGCGCGGACCCAGCCTGAGTCATGGCGCGCGGTCGAGGTGCGCGCTCTCGGAATCGCCCATCTCGATGCGCCCGCCCGGGAAGTACTCGCGCCAGCGGCGCGTGACCAGCCCCGCCGTGTCGGGGTCGCAGGCGAGCTCCTTCGGAAAGGTGGGCTTGCGCCGGGCGTCGATCAGCACCGGCGGCTCGTGCACGACGTGGTGGCGGACGAGCCGGCTCGACGCGGCGTGGATGTCGGCCGCGGGCTCGAAGCGCGTGAACGTCGTCCACAGGAAGTTCATGGGGCTCGCCGCCGCGCGGCGCGGCTCGTCGGTCAGCACCACGAGCGGCCAGCCGCGGAAGGCCGGGTGCGCCGCGAGGCGCGCGCCGGCGCCGGGGTCGTCCTGCGCGGAGGGCCCGCCCACCACCAGGCAGCCGCCGCAGAAGACGCGCACGTCCGTGACCTCGGGCGGCGGCGGCGCGCTCGGCCGGAACTCGCGCGGCAGGTCGCGCACGGGATCGCCGAGGCCGAGCCAGACGCCCTTCGAGCCCTCGTTGACGGCGGGCCCGGTGTAGTCGAGCGTGTCCATCGAGAGGTTGGAGAAGACGTAGAGGTCGGTCTCGGGCCGCGTGCGGGCGAGCAGGTGCTCGAGCGTCGCGCGGAAGTCGCGCAGGTCCACGGGCCGGTCGGTCACCAGCAGGAACTTGGTCAGCGAGAGCTGGCCTTCGCCCAGGATCCGGAACGCCGAGGCCATCGCCTCGCGCTTGTAGCGCTCGCGCACCACCGCGGCGGCGAGCGAGTGGTATCCGGTCTCGCCGTACGACCACAGGTCGAGGACGCCCGGCATCACCAGTGGGAACAGCGGCGACAGCAGCTCTTGCAGCAGGTCGCCGATGAAGAAGTCCTCCTGGCGCGGCTTGCCCACGACGGTGGCCGGCCAGATCGCGTCCTTGCGCCGCGCCATCCACTCGACCTCGAACACCGGGGA
>CAZMRX010000023.1:23711-27454 GCA_964568755.1 uncultured Acidobacteriota bacterium
CGCAGCGAGTAATAGCCGTAATGGTCGCCGAACGGTCCCTCGGGCTGCCGCAGCCGCGGCGGCACGCGGCCGACGAGTGCGATCTCCGCGCTCGCCACGAGCGGGTGCTCGCCGGGGCCGGGGCAGCGCTCGAGCCTGCGACCGGCGATCAGCGAAGCGAGCATCAGCTCCGGCACGTTCTCGGGCAGGGGAGCGATCGCCGCGAGCATCAGCGCCGGCGGCCCTCCGAGGAAGACGCTGACCGGCAGGCTCTCTCCGCGCCCTTCGGCGACGGCGTAGTGGAACCCGCCGCCCTTGCCGATCTGCCAGTGCATCCCGGTCGACCGCGCGTCGTGAACCTGCAGGCGGTACATGCCGAGGTTGCTGCGTCCCGGCCCCCCCGGATGCTCCGTGTACACGAGCGGGAGCGTCACGAACGGCCCGCCGTCCTCCGGCCAGCAGGTGAGCGCCGGCAGCCGGTCGAGCCGGACGTCCCGCGTGACGACCTCGGTCACCGGCCCGCCCGATCGCTTCTTGAGGCCGACCCGCAGCGCCTCGCCAGCCACGTCGCGGGCGCCCCAGAGCTTGCCCGCCGTCGGTGGCAGCAACGTCTCCGCGAGCTCGACGAGACGGCGGATCAGCCGCCCCGGCCGGCGGCCGAAGGCGAGCTCGGCGCGGCGCGCCGTGCCGAACAGGTTGGTGACCAGCGGCAGCTCGGAGCCCCGCACCCGCGTGAAGAGCAGCGCCGGTCCGCCCGCCGCGATCACGCGACGGTGGATCTCGGCGGCCTCGAGTCTCGGATCGACCTCAGCCTCGACGACCGCGAGGTCTCCGCCGCGGCGCAGCTCGTCCAGGAAGGATCTCAGGTCGGGAAAGCCGGTGTCGCTCACGCGCGTGGGTGCTCCGCCCGGATGCTAACACCCGGTCAGACGAGCCGGGCCGAGTGGCTCTTCACCGCGAGGAAGACCGCCTGCCCGGCGTCCAGGCCGAGCGAGGCCACGGCGGCGGGCGTCACGCGCACGATCCACTCCGGGGCCCCGGCGGCGGGCGCGCAACGCAGCGTGACGTCGGGGCCGGTGCGCGAGAGCGCTGTGATCTTGACGTCGTAGAGGTTGCGCGCGGAGAGGCCCTCGGGGAGGCTCCTCGAGACGATCACGTCCTCGGCTCTCACGGCCACGGTGACCGCGCGGCCGGGGGCGTGCTCGAGAGCGAGCGGCACCGCGATCGACTGCCCGCCCGAAAGCTCCACGTGCGTGATGCCGCCTTCGGCATCGTGTGCCTGCACCCGCCCCGGGAGCAGGTTCTCGACGCCGAGCGCGGCGGCCTGGACCATCCCCGGCAGGGGCAGCAGGTCGAAGGGCGCCCCTTCCGCCTCCACGCGGCCGTCGCGCAGCAGCAGCACGTGGCCGGCGAGTGCGAACGCCTCGCCCACGTTGTGGGTCACGTACAGGACGGGGGTCTTCCACTCGTCGCGCACCCGCAGCAGGTAGGGGAGGATGCGCTCGCGCAGGCCGACGTCGAGCGCCGCGAGCGGCTCGTCCAGCAGCAACAAGCGAGGCCGTGTCGCGAGCGCGCGCGCGAGCGCGACCCGCTGCTTCTCCCCGCCCGAGAGCGACGCGGGGTGCCGGTCGAGCAACCCGCCGAGCTCGAGCGTCGCGACGGCGCTGGCCACGGCCGCGGCGTCGGCGCGCGCCCCGAAGCGCACGTTGGCGCCGGCCGTGAGGTGCGGGAACAGGCCCGCGTCCTGCGGCACGTAGCCCACGCGGCGCGCCTCGGGGGCGAGCGCCACGGCTCGCTCGCTGTCGACGAGCACGCGCCCGTCCACGGCGATCCGCCCCCGGGCCCCGCCGCGCAGGCCGGCGATCGCTTCGAGCAGCGAGGTCTTGCCGGATCCCGACGGGCCCATCACCGCGGTCACGCCGCCCGCGAGGCGGGCCGCGACCTTGAGCGCGAAGCTCGCGAGCGGGAGCTCGAGGTCGATCTCGATCATGCCGCGGTCCGCCGCGTCCTTCGGCTCGTGAACCACTCGGCGGTCCAGAGCGCCACGAAGGCCAGCAGCGTCGTCACCCCGGCCAGCACCAGCGCCCGGTCGTCGCGGCCGAGCTGGTTGTTGTGGAAGATCGCGAGCGAGAGCGTCTGCGTCCTGCCCGGGATGTTGCCCGCGACCATCACGGTGGCGCCGAACTCCCCGAGCGCGCGCGAGAACGCGAGCACGACACCCGCGAGCAGGCCGCGCCAGGCGAGCGGCAGCGTCACGCGGCGGAATGCGGCCACGCGGCCGCAGCCGAGGGTGCGGGCGAGGCCGACGAGCCGCGGGTCCACCTCCTCGAACGCCGTGCGCGCCGAGCGCACCAGCAGCGGGAACGACATCACCGCCATCGCGAGCACCACCGCCTTCCAGGTGAAGACGACGACGAAGCCGCGGCTCGCGAGCCAGCCGCCGAGCGGCGAGCTGCGGCCGAGCGCCTCGAGCAGCACCAGCCCGACGGCGGTCGGAGGCAGCACCAGCGGCAGCGCGAGCAGCGTCTCGAGCACGCCCTTGCCCGGCCCCCGGTAGCGGGCGAGCGCGAGCGCGGCGAGCACTCCCAGGGGCAGGATCAGCAGCGTCGCGGCCGCGGCCGTCGCCAGGCTGAAGCCGATCAGGTCGATCTCTTCGCGGGACAGCAGGCTAGGGCCCTCCCAGAAGCTGGAAGCCGTGGCGGGCGAAGACCGCGCGCGCGGCGGGGGAGCGCAGGTAAGCGACGAACGCCGCGGCGGCTCGCCCGCTCGCCGTGGCGAGCGTCGCCACCGGGTAGCGTATCGGCGGCCCCTCGGCCGCCGCCACCTCGAATGCGATGCGCGCGCGTGTCGAGCGCGCCGTGTCGGTCCGGTACACGATCCCCGCCTCGGCGTTGCCGGACTCGACGGCTGCGAGCGCGGCGCGGACGTGGAGCGTCGGCACCACGCGCGGCGCGAGCGCCGCCCATAGCCCGAGGCCCTCGAGCCAGACGCGGGCGTAGACGCCGGCCGGCACCGCCTGCGGGTCGGCGATCGCGATTGTCGCGAACCCGGCGAGATCGCGCGGGCTCGCGACCCGCGCCGTGGAGGCCTGGGGCACGATCACGACCAGCGTGTTCGAGAGCAGGTCGTGGCGCTCGCTCGCGCGCACCAGTCCCAGCCGCTCGAGCGCGTCCATCTGCGCGGTGTCGGCCGAGAAGAAGACGTCGGCCGGCGCGCCCGCGCGGATCTGGCGCGCGAGGTCGCTGGACGCCCCGAAGTTGAAGACGGGGTGGTGCCCGGAGGCCGCTTCCCAGGCGCTGCCGATCTCCCCGAGCGCATCGGCCAGGCTGGCCGCGGCAAAAACCGTCACCTGCTCGTGGCTTGCGGAGGGCTCCGTCCCGGACGCGGCCGCGGGCTCGCCGAGGCACAGGAAGGCGAGCGCGACCGCGCTGCGGGACTGGTGTCGGACGAAACGTGAATGGGCCACGCGAGAGTGCTCCGCCGGATGCTAACATCGGGCCGGAATGACCCCCCCGCAGCGGCCGGACGTCCCGCTCCGCCAGCTGCCGGTCGAGGACGACCACTTCCACGACCAGTGCGGCATCGTCGGCATCTTCGGTCACCCGGAGGCCGCGCACCTCGCCTACATGGGGCTCTACGCGTTGCAGCACCGCGGCCAGGAGTCCGCGGGCATCGCGGCCGCCGACGGACCCAGGATCCGGCTCGAGAAGGGCATGGGCCTGGTGAACGACGTGTTCACGGTCGGCCGGCTCGAAGCGCTCGTG
>CAZMRX010000024.1:0-26748 GCA_964568755.1 uncultured Acidobacteriota bacterium
CAGCAGCACGGTGGCGTCGGTGCCGGCCGCGCGCTGCAGCGCGAGCATGGCCTCCTTGAGCGAGGCGTCCTCGCCCAGCACGCGCGGCAGCCCGAAGCGCCGCTGGTACTCCTCCTTCAGCAGCACCAGCTCGGTCGCCACCCGCCGGCCCTCGACCGCGCGGTCCAGCAGCAGCAGCAGGTGCTCGGTGTCGACCGGCTTGGTCAGGAAGTCGGCGGCGCCGAGCTTCATCGCCTTCACGGCCTCTTCGACGGTGCCGAAGGCCGTCATCACCACGACCGGGGTCTCGGCGTCGGCCTCGCGCGCCGCCTGCAGCACGTCGAGCCCGCTGCCGGCCGGCAGCTTGAGGTCCGTGAGCACCACCAGGTAGCGGATGGCCTGCAGCCGCTTGCGCGCCTCGTACGCGTCGCCCGCCTCGTCGGCCGTGTAGCCGCGCGACTCGAGCGTCGTCCGCAGCATCGTGCGGAGCGACTCCTTGTCCTCGACGATCAGGATGTCGGCCACGCGCGGACGGTCAGGCGCCGCTCAGCGCGGCTCGTCGGAGCCGACCGGACGGCCGGCGCGGGCGTCCTGCAGGTTCCGGTTGGCGGTCACGACCGACTGGCGCGCCGCGACCAGCTGCGCCTCGGCCTGCCGCAGCTCGTCGCGCACGCGCAGCTCCTCGTTGGCGTCGTTGCTGCCGCCGGAGCCGTAGATGTAGCTCAGGCTCATCGGGTTGAGCTTGCCCGACAGCTCGCGGATGCGGTCCTCCACCGACTTGACCTCGGCCTCGGCGGCGCGAACCGCGTCGAGGTAGGCGCGCTCCGCCTCGCCCCGGCTGTCGTCGCGCATGGGCTGCAGGATCTCGGGCTCGCTCGCGGCCTGGGGCGCCGTCTGCCCCTCGCCCTCTTCCTTCTTCTGTCCCGGCGGCCGGCCCGCCTCGAGGTCGTCGTTGGTGAAGGCCTTGGCGGTCTTCTTGGACTGCGCCCGCTTCGCCTTCTCGCGCGCGGCCGTGTCGCCTATCCCCTGCGCGGCCGAGGCCGAGACGAGCACGAAGCCCAGGAGACCGAGCAGTCCCAGCATGAGGCGTGCGTTCATCGCGTCCCCCCCGCCCCCTGGAGCCGCGCCGCCCGCTCGAGCAGCTCCCTGGCGTCCGGCGCGTTCGGCGCGAGCGCGGCGTACGCCCGGTAGGCGGCGGCGGCGTCCTGCCGGCGGCCCGAGCGCTCGAGCACGCTCCCGAGCTGCCGCTGCAGCAGCGGCGTCTCGGGCTGCGTCCGCAGCCCCTCCTGCAGCAGAGCCAGCGCCTCGTCCTTGCGGCCCTGCTCGGCGAGGTTGTCGGCCAGCAGGCTGCGGCTGAGCGCCGCCCCCGGGGCCGCCTCGAGCACCTTGCGATAGGCCGCCTCGGCCTGCGCGCGGTCGCCGGCCTGGTCGAGCGAGTACGCGAGCTCCTGCTGCAGCACCGCGTCGTCTGGCCGCGACTGCACCGCCGACTGCAGGTGCTGCGCCGCGGCGCGGTAGTCTCCGCTCCGGAACAGCAGCCGCCCGAGGTCCTCGTGCACCGTCGAGGCGGCCGGGTTCTTGGCGAGGATCTCCTGGTACTGCGCGACCGCGTCGGCGCTGCGGCCCGCCACGTCGAGCGAGCGGGCGTACTGCATCTGCAGGCGAGGATCGAGCCGCGCGGCCGTAGCGTGGGCCGCGATCGCCCCCTCGCGGTCGCCGCTGCGCCAAAGGGCGTGCCCGAGCGCGTTGCGGTACTCGGCGTTCCCGGGGTTGGCGTCGGCGGCGGCCGCGAGCCGTGCGACCGCGTTCTGGAGGTCGCCTGAGTTCAGCGCGCGACGGCCGGCGAGGTAGTCCGCGCCCCCGGCCTCGAGCGGCGGGGGCGGGCTCGGCAGCACGGGCGGCTGCGTTCCGATGGTGAAGATCGAGGGGTCGGGCGCACCGCTTGGGGGGCTGCTCGCAAGCGTCTTCCAGGCCGCGGCCCCCACGATCACGAGAGCCAGCAGGCCCGCGAGCGCGATCGTGTTGGCGGGGGCCGAGGAAACCGGGGCGTCGGTCTCGTCAGCCGTGGCCGGCCCGAGGGACTCCTCGACGGAGGTGGCTCCTTCGAGCGACTCGTTGCAGCGGGCGCAGAACTCCCACGTCGGCCTGTTGAGCGCCCCGCACTTGGGACAGACAACCGCCTTTGTGCCCTTCATATCCACAAGGGTACACCCAACAAAACCTCCAGTGAAGCCTTAACTGCGGCCCTTCAAGCCACTGCCACTGCGACCCGGGACTCAGGGTGGACCGCCTCGACAGCCTGGCCTGGCCAAAACGGAACGGGCCCGGTCCTCGTGGACCGGGCCCGATCCAGACGCCCTGGGGGGGCGCCTACTGGCAGACCGTCGAGCCGTACCGCACGGACGGCGCGGGCTTGCCCGGCTCGCGGGCCATCACGACGTTGGCCGTGGCCGTCGAGGCCGTCGGCGGAACGCCCGGCGGCGGGGGCGGCTTCGGGATGCCCTTGATGAGGCCCTCGTCGGGAGTGAAGCTGCTGCCGCCGCGGCCCGGGTCGGGGTCGGCCTGCATCGAGATGGCCGCGATGCGGCTGTCGCGGAACACGCGGTAGGCGTCGTCCCCGGAGGCGTTCAGGTCGTAGGCCGCCGCTCCGCTCTTGGCGCCGAGCGCGTAGATGATCGAGTCGAACTGCGACCGGCACGGGTACTCGCCCGTGCCGCACGCGAGCGGCGTGGGCGGCGCGAACTTCGTGTTCGGGAGGCTCAGGCGCGTCCCGGCGAAGAACACGCGCCACGTCAGGCTCCCCGAGCACTTGCCGTTCACGATCGAGCCCACGCACTCGAAGCTGCCCGTGGGCTGCACGGTGCCACGGAACAAGCCTTCCGCCGTGTAGCCGCAGTTGGCTTCCGGGTTGCCCGGGTCGAAGAGGCGGCTGAACTGCTTCTCGACCGGCGGGTAGTAGGTGACGCCGTCGGCGCCGGGCCCCACCGGGGCACCGACCGCGGCGTTCACGTCGTTCCCCGTGTCGAGGAAGGTGAAGATGCGGAACGGACCCGCGGCGCGCCGGTCCGCCCCCGACGTCACGAAGATGTAGGGGCCGACGTCCGCGGCAGGATCCACGTCGCTCGGGGTGAGGGCCACCGCCGTGGCGACAGCCTGGCCCGTCCCCAGGTCCGCGGCCGGGTAGGCCACGGTCGGCTCGTTGGTCAGCATCTTCCAGAGCCGGCCGTGGAGGTCCGCGAAGTAGACGCGCGTGCTCTCGAAGCTCCACGGGTGCTCGTTTCCGAGGACGCCCTCGATCACGCGGTTGAAGCTCACCGAGTTGGCCACGAGCGCGTTCGGGTAGTCGTTGAAGAAGGCGCGCGAGCCCACGTCCACGGCTGCGACCACGTCGCCGGTCAGCGCGTCGAGCGTGTAGTGCGTGGTGCCTTCCCCGGGGGCGCCGTAGCCCGAGCCCATGAACAGGGCGAAGTCGACGGTGTCGGGCGCGATCCGCGGCGTCCTGTAGAGCGGGTTGTTCTTCTGGCTGTTGACGTAGGCCAGCGTGGGCACCGACCAGGTCTCGCCCATCTTGGCGTAGGCGTTGAAGTCGCCCGGGTCGTTGAGCGAGTTGTTGTGCGGGCCGCCGGGCAGGCCGTCCTGGGTGTCCGGGTTGCCGCGGTTCCACAGCGGGATCGGCCCGATCGTGTTGCTGGCGCGCTCGAGGTGCGTGCCCGGTCCGGTCACGTCGAGGGCGGTGACGTACTTGCCCCCGATGCCCCGGCCGAAGTACATGACCCGGCGCCAGACGCCCTTCGAGCCGGCCGGGGGCGCGACGCCGCCGAGGTTGCGCGTGACCGTCCCCGGCACGAACACGTCGCCGAAGCGGATGCCGCGCGCCAGCATGTAGACGTGGTTGGCGCGGCCCTGCGGCTCGTTGACGAAGCGCAGCGTGACGGAAGCCAGCTGGTCGTAGGGCACGAAGCCCCACAGCTCCTCGCCGCCGCAGTCCCTGGCCGCGTTCATCTGGACGACGTCGTTCGGGAAGAAGGCGTCCGCGGGCGTCGTGTCCTTCTGGCACTGGCTGGCCGGGACGTTCGGGCCGGCCCGGAAGGCGTGCAGCATGTCGTTGGCCGGCAGGTACACGACCGTCATCACCGGCTCGAGGCTGGCGGGCGTCGCCGGGTCGGCGTCGTCGTCCGGCAACGCGAGCCCCACGCCCTCCTTGATCTGCGACGCGGTCCCGGGGTTCCGGCTGCCGGCGTCGCGCGGACCCTTGACGTACATGTCGTACTCGGCTTCGTAGGGGTTGTTCTGCGGCGCCTGGGTCTGGGGCGGCGTCACCACGGCGGCCGTGGCCATCTCCGAGTCGCCGAGCACCCACGAGCGCGCCACGAACAGCAGCGACTGGGCCGGGCTCGAACCGATCGCGCCCGAGGAGCGCTTCACGCCGGTGATACCGGTGGCCGACACGGGTGCGCCCCCCGCCATGAAGGCCAGGATCATGTCGCGCGCCTCGCGGCGCGCGGCCTGCATGCGCGTGAGCGCGCTCGCGCTGGAGCAGGCCGCGGGCAGGTTGGTGCCCAGGCAGGCCCTGAACTTCGTCTGCAGCGCCGTGAACTCGGCGGCCGGGTTCGACGCCGAGTCGGGCGGCAGGCCGAGCTCCACGTCCAGGATGCCCTCGGTGCTGTAGCTGTTCGGTGCCACCGTCGCCTGGGGCGGCCACAGCTGGACACGGTTGGCCGGGGCGGCGCCCGTGGACGCGTCGATCAGCGTGTCCGGCGAGAACGGGTAGACGCCGTTGCGGTCCGTGGAGTAGACGCGGCGCTTGATCCCCTGGGCGCCCGCGCCCGCGATCTGCCCGAACGTGCACTCGCCGGCGCTCGCGCCGCCCGAGCCGCCGCACGTCACCATGGCCGACGACACCAGGTGCCGGAGCTTGTCGCCGGCGCTCCAGAGCAGCACGCTGTTGCCCGCGCCGTCGTTCTGGTAGGCCTTGAGCTGGCCGTTGAACCCCGGCAGCGTGAAGCTGGTGATGAAGCGCGTCGGGTAGATCGCCCCGAAGCGGGTCTTCGGGTCCAGGGCGTCGAACGGTTTGGGCGGCGTGCCGATCAGCACGCTCGGATCCAGGTACTCGTACACCGACTCGGTGATCGACTGCTGCGCGCTGAACTCGCCGTCCGAGGCGCCCTGGTCGATGATCGACTGGAGCTGCTCGGCGAGCGTCACGGGGTCGGGGGCGATGAACGCGTCCGTGCAGGTCTTGCAGTTGGCGCGCAGCGGCGTCAGGTTGCTGTTGATGCTGGCGCACTTCGAGCCCGCGGCGCAGTTCTGAGCGAAGCTGCCGCTCCACGAGGGCGTCCAGCGCGTGCCGTTGTTCCCGATCGCGGGGTTCCCGAGCCCGCTGCCGCCCCAGGCGATCCAGTTCAGGCGATAGGGAGCCGCGCCGTTGCCGAAGCCGATCACGTAGGTCTGGACCGAGGAAGCCGGCTCGGCGGCGTTGATCCGGCGGTACAGCAGCTCGGCCTGGTACGCCGCCGCGAGCGCCTGCTCGTCGTTGTCGGACCCCGGCGCGCACGTGTCGTCGCCGTCCGTGACGAACAGGACGATCGTCTTCTCCTTGGGGTTGCGGTGCGTGCGGATCGGGGTGATCTGATACGGCGGCGGACCCGCCATCGTGGTGGCGCCCGCCTGGCCGGTGTTCCAGAGGGTGCCGAACAGCGTGCGGATGCCCGTGAGCGACGCCGCGATCGGCGTCGCGCCGTCGGCCTTGGCCGGGACCGTATTGAGCGGGACCGTCGTCGCCGCCCACCCGCCGTCCTGGGCCTCCGCGTAGTTCTGCGGCGTGCCGTCGGGGTTGAACGTGAACTCGTAGTCGATGTACGGGTTGATGGTCGTGATCTGGGTGGGCGCCGGCGGGGACTGCAGGTCGCACGGGACGAGCGGCACCTTGGCCGAGAAGCCGTTACAGGAGATGTTGTTGCCCGAGAACTGCGAGCCGCTCCACCCGAAGGTGACGGGCCCGCCCACGTCCGCCCCGCCGCACGACGCCACCTGCTGCACGTAGAACTCCGGCAGCGGGGTCGGCAGCGGCGGCGTCGGGTAGACCATGTCGCAGATCGCCCCGTTCGCCAGCACCTTGATCGTCTCGCCGTTGAACATGCGGCCGGCGCGCATGTTGTAGTACGTGACCACGCGCGTGGCGAGCGGACCCGGCCCGTCGGGGTCGATTGGCTCCAAGAACTTGTACGGGGCGACCGGCTGGCCGGCGGCGTTCCCGCTGCCAATGCCGGTCCCGGAGTTGGCGGTGCTGGTGTTGCGGTAGAGCAGCGTCCACGGGGCGTCGGTGGTCACCGTGCCCGTTCCGAAAGTCGTGACGGCGGTCGAGGTCTCGGCGAGGGCGTTGCGGATGTTGCTCGGGGCGTTGTCCCAGCGGATGCGGAAGGGACGCGCTCCGGCCGTTCGCGCGAAGCTGAAGCGGCCGGTGGCCGTGGCGTAGCTGACGGAATACGTGTTGGCGCGCGCGCTGCCGCTGCACGCCGCCGAGTTCATGGCCGTCTGCAGCGCGGTGGCCAGCAGCGCGCCTTCCCGGTAGAACGTCGGGACCGGCAGGGTCGCGATGCACAGCGCATCGGGTGAGGCGTCCTCCTCGAAGTAGAGCCGGTTCCAGCCCGCGCGGATGTCCTGCCAGGACTGCAGGCCGCGCCCGAGCGTGTCGAGGTTCGCGCCCTGAACCGTCAGCTCGGTCGTGGTCATCGAGGCGAAGCCGCCCATGGCCGGGTCGTTGTTCGCGGTGTACTGGAAGCGGTGGGCGCCCGCGCCCGCGTGCGACGCGTTGTTGTTGTTCAGGCCGCGCGAGTTGTTCTGGGTGTACTGCCCGAACAGGAAGCTGACCTTGGACTCGTTGTTGGTGATGACGCGCCGCAGCGTCTCCTTGGCGAGGCGCATCTTCGAGCGCTGGTGGTCGCCCGAGCGCATGTTGTGGGTGGTGTTGCCCGTGACAGGGGGCTGCGCGGGGTACTGCAGCATCTCCTGCATCGAGCCCGAGCTGTCGAGCACGACGAAGACGTTGGGGCGGACCTTCAGCTCGAGCACCTCGAGCGGGTCCTGGCCGTAGACGCTGGCCGGCACGCCCACCGCCAGGCCGCGGTCGCCCATCAGCGAGAGCGCCAGCGCCAGGGCGGTTGCGTACGCCAGCAGCCTCATGCCCGGAATCCTTCGCGTCTGCATGACATTCCCTTCCTTGTCGAGGTCGTCGCGCCCCAGCGCCTGTGTGGACATGGCCGCCCCCTACTCCACGCCTGCGTTGCCGGTCAGCCCGCCGGCGCCGGCTCCGCCGAACGCCTGCGCCAGGCTGCCCGTCGCGCCCGCCGTGATGGGGGCGCACGCGTTGAAGTTCTCGCCCATCGGCGAGCCTCCCTCCTGCCCCTGCTGCCGGCCGAGGCCGCACGGCTCTCCGGCCGCCGCCATGCTCAGCGTGAAGCGCGTCTCGAGCACGCGCGTCGCCTGCCGCGCGCGCGTGAAGGCGTCGCCCGGCCCGAAGTACGGCGCGATCCCCTCCGCGACGATCACCAGCGAGTCCTGGCGCGTGTCGTCCGCGTACTGGCCGTTGTTCGCGACCGTCAGCCCGCGACGGATCCAGATCGTGAAGGCGCCGTTCATCGTCTCTCCGGCGCCGGCCGGGAACACGCCCACGTTCTCGTAGCGGGTCCCGGCGTCGGCCAGCACCCGCCCGTAGCCGACGCCGCCCTTGTCGTCGCAAGCCGCGCGGAAGAAGTCCCGCCCCACCACCGGGTCCAGGGGCGCCGGCGCAGAGCCCTGCGGCCAGGATCCGGGGCGAATCGTCGGCAGCACCGGCGTCCAGCCCACGGCGGTGTCGGCCTCGTTGCTCAGGACGATGCGCGCCGCCTCGAGCCCCGCTTCGGCGTTGTAGAGCGCCTGCTGGCTCCAGCGGAAGTTGGTCGCGATCTGCAGCTCCGTCGAGGTGGTGGTGGCGAGCGTCAGCCCCAGGAACGTCAGGAGCATCAGCGCGAGGATGGCGAGGATGAGCGCGAAGCCGCGCTCTCCGGTCCGCCGCCCCTGTCTAGCGTCTTGCATGGCCTTGCACCTCACTGGATATGGCTTGCCGCCGGGCAAGCGGGTACGGCGGACAGGCACATCTGGAGCTCGTTGAAGGTCGCGCGCGGCGTGACCACGCTGCTCAGCTGGCCGCGCACGGCGTCCGGCGCCCCGCCGCCCGCGCTCGACTCGCCGCCGAGGTTGGCCTGGCTGGCGCGCGCCGACATCGTGACGCGCACTTGACGCACGAGCGTCGTCCAGTCGTTCACGACCGACACCGGCGGCTGGTTCAGCCAGGCGCCGTTGCCGTCGAGGTACTCGAACTGCAGGTCCTCGATGCCCCGGGCCACCAGCTGCCACGGCGACCCGACCGGGTTGAACCCGGGCGTGCCGGGCTCGATGGCCGCGGAGCCGTTGGGGTTGAAGAGCCCCGTCTCGGTGCGCCAGAGCGACGGCACCGGGTCGAGCGGGTCCGGGTTCGGCGCCACGCGGTAGCGCACCAGCCGGGCACGGTACAGGTACACGGAGTTGGCCGTGCCGGGATTGGGGTTCGGGTTGCTGAAGCCCACGCCGACCCAGGGCGCGAGCGTCGGCGAGAGCGTCAGGTTGCCGTTCGGCGGCGAAGCGCCCGCGACCGTGCAGCTCGTCGTCCCCCCCGATGCCGTGGCGGCGACGATCGTGAACGTGGAGTCGGCGACGAGCGCCACCAGCCCCGGGACGCCCAGGCACCGCGGCAGGCTCTCCTGCGTCACGAACAGCCCGGCCGTGCCGGGGATCGGCGAGCCGCCGCCCGTGCTGCACACGCCCAGCTGCGGACACTGCTCGTCCGTGCTGACGATCTCCAGCACGTCGGTGTCCTCGTCGTCCCCTCCCCTCGCGAGCGCGGCCGCCGGTCCCATGCTGCCCACCGGACCGCAGCTGTTGAGGCTGCCCACGCAGGCACCGGCGGGGTCGTTGCGGGTGAAGACCTGCGAGAAGGTGCTGAGCGCGGCGCCGGCGCCGTAGATGTCGCGCGTCACGATGTCCATCGCCGCCCGGATGTTCTGCTGGCGGTCGGCGACCTCGGGCTCGCGCCTGAAGGCGTTGCCGCCGGCCGCGAGCAGGCCGTAGATCGCCGAGCTCACGATCAGCGTGACCGTCATGGCGACGATCAGCTCGACGATGCTGAAACCGCGTTCGTTCTGCATTTCGGGCCTCATGGCGCGTCCGGGCAGCCGCCCGTCGCCGGGTCGGCGTTGGTGCACGCGCGGAAAGTCGTGAACTCCGCGCGCGAGCGCGCAGCGGCGAGGGCGCCGACGCCCTCGGACCGCACGCGGATGTGGACGATGCGGGGGTCGGCCATCGGCGTGATGTACCAGTGCACGTGGACGATGCCGACGCCCTGGGTCACGGTCGAGCAGTGACCCTCGGCGGGCACGAGCGCCGGGTCGTTGCAGTCCCTGCCGCCGTCGCTGGCGTCGAACGGCGTGCCGACCAGCCCGGCGTCGAGCGTGTCGTAGGTGGTGACCTTGAGGAAGTCCATCACCTGGGTGGCCGCGGTCACGGCCGCCGTGCCCTGGTTGGCGACCGTGTTCGAGCTGGCGGCAACCAGCAGCAGGTTGGTGACGGCCATCAGCCCGAAGATCAGCACGACGATCGCGACGAGCGCCTCGACCAGCGTGAAGCCGGCCTCGGTGCGGCGCGGGAGGGTTCGCCTGTTGGGGTTCATGTCCTTGTCCCTCAGGGCTGGGGCAGCACGCGGCCGCCGGGAGCGATGCGCACGGTCCGGCGCAGGCCGGTGTTCTCTTCGAGCAGCGTGATGACCATGCCGCCCGCGGGCTCGGTCCCGACGAAGGGCCCCATCGGCTCGCGGTTGCAGCGCGCCGCGTCGGCCGCGGGGCACGCGACGGCGCCCGTGACGCCCGCGGCGCAGGGTGCGACGCCGGGAGTGCAGAAGCCGCCGAGACGCTGGAAGCGGATCGACGGCCCGGCGTTGGCCGTGCCCGAGGCCACGAAGCGGATGCCGGTCGGGAGGTCGCGGAGCAGGCCGACCTGCTCGCCCGCCGCCAGGTCCTCGTGGACCCAGCGGTAGCTGTCGGCGTCGACCGCGACGAAAGACACGCCGGCGTTCGTGTTGCTCATGATCGCCTTGCTGCGTGCCGAGGTGACTTCGCCGGCGACCTCCTGCGAGGCGCCCTTGATCTTGTAGTTGCGGATGTAGGTGCCGATCGATGGGAGGGCCACCGCAGCCATGGTCGCCACGATGGCGACCACGACGAGCATCTCGAGCAGGGTGAACCCCCGATCCCCTCGGCGCTGATTGACGCGCGGGTCGTATGCCATGGCACGTCCTCCTTGAGCAAGCCGCGTACCACGGCGGCCAGAATCCACTAGTTCTTGTTTAATCAACGACATAGAGACTCAACTCCTTCGATCTTCCCAACCCTCCCCGCCCCGAGAGCGTTACCTTGGGTAACGGCAAGGTCAGATTTCCGGCGGCCGCTCCGGTAAGCGGACGGTCACCCGGGCTCCCCCGGACGCCCGGCGCTCGAGCGAGAGATCCCCCCCGTGCAGCAGGACGATCTTGCGGGCGAGCGGGAGCCCCAGCCCGAGACCGCCCGGGCGCGTCGTGTAGAACGGACGGATCTCGCCAGGGTGGTCCTCCGCGAAGCCGGGCCCGTCGTCTTCCACGTCCAGGCGCACGCCGCCCTCCACGCGCGCCGCGCGCAGCTCGACGTGCCCGCCCCCGGCGGCGGCGGCTTCGATCGCATTGCGGACCAGGTTCTCGAGCGCCCGCTCGAGCAGCTCCTCGTCCACGGGCACGACGAGCGGCCCGTCGAACCCGACGAGGCGCGCCTCGACGCGATCGTCACCCCGCTGCTCTCGAGCCAGCACGCGGCGCGCGAGCGGCCCGAGGTCGGCCGCGGCGAGCTGCAGCCGCTCGAGCTTGACGAAGTCGGTGAAGCGCCGGACCACCGTCTCGAGCGTGCCGCACTCGTCCAGGATGGCCCGCACCGGCGCCACGGCCTGCGCGTCGGCCCCCTTCTCGACCAGGCGCGCGTAACCCACGATCGTCCCCAGCCCGTTCCTGACCTCGTGGACGATCCCGGCCGTGAGCTCGCCGGCGCGGGCCATCGCCTCCTGCTCGCGCATGCGCTCCTCCAGGCGACGGGTTTCCTCCTCGTGGCGCTCGCTCAGCTCCTGGCCCTGGTCGCGCAGCCGGCCCATCGCCTCCTCGTACGCGGAGAGCACGCCCTCCCGGGGCGGCGGGGCCGAGGCGGGACTGGGCCACACGACGAGCACCACCGCGAGCCCGAGGGCCGCGAGCGCCAGCAGGTGCCCGAGCAGGACCGTCTGCCACTCGCGAGCCTCTTCCTCGAGATCGGGCGCCTGGGCGGCGAGCCGCAGCACTTGGCCGCCGCTCCCGGCGGGAAGCGGAACGTAGCTGAGCGCGCGCACCGCTTGTCCGTCGCGAGCGAGCGCGGTCACGCTGCGGCCGGTCGCGAGGTGACGCTCGTCGGCCTCGCCCAGGCGGTGGACGACGGGCGCCACGTGGGGGCGCGAGAAGACGACGCGGCCCTCGGAGTCGAGCACCTCCACCTCGCTCGCGAGCCCGAGCGAGATCGAGAGCTGAGCCGCCTCGTCCCAGGCCCCGCTGCCGCGGGCGAGCACGGCGTCGAGGCGGTCGCGCGCGGCGTCGACGCGCCCCTCGGCGGCGTCGCTGACGCGCGCCCGCAGCCGGCGCTGCGAGCGGATGCCGTGGGCGACCGCCAGCAGGTCGAAGAGCGCGACGACCGCGAGCGCGAGCACCGCGCCGAGGCGCAGCGAGCCGCGGCCGGGCTCAGCCACCGAAGAGCCCCCGGTACCAGCCGAGCAGGCTGTCGCCCAGGAACACCGCGAGCACGCCGGCCGCGCCGAGGAAGGTGCCGAGCGGCAGAGCGTAGCGCATGTCCCGGCCGCGCAGCGCGATCGCCAGCAGGCCCACCACCGTGCCGGCCACGGAAGCGAGCAGTACCGTCAGCAGCATCTTCTGCCAGCCCAGGAAGGCGCCCAGCATGGCGGCGAGCTTCCAGTCGCCCTGGCCGAGGCCCTCGATGCCGCGCGTCTTCTCGTAGGTCTTCGCGACCGCGGAGAACGCCAGGAAGCCCCCGGCCGCCGCGAGCGCCGCTCCGAGCGGGGCCGGCGCCGAGCCGGGCAGGAAGCTCGCCGCGAGCCCGAGCGCGATGCCGGGCAGCGTGATCACGTCGGGCAGGATCTGGTGCTCGAGGTCGATCAGGCTCAGCACCAGGAGCGCGCTCACCAGCGCCATCTCGACGAACGTCCGCGGCGCCGGCCCGTGCAGGTACGCGAGCGCCAGCCACAGCAGGCCGTTCGCCGCCTCGACCACGGGGTAGCGCCACGAGATTGGCGCGCGGCACGAGCGACAGCGCCCGCCGAGCAACAGCCAGCCCAGCACCGGCAGGTTGTCGTAGGCCTTGATCAGCGTGCCGCAGGCGGGACAGCGCGAGGGCGGGGTCACCACCGACTGGCCGAGCGGAAGGCGGTGGACGCAGACGTTGGCGAAGCTGCCCACGACGAGGCCGAGCAGCAGCGCCGTGATCTCGAAGGCCGGCGTGCGCAGCAGCAGCGACCAGTCGGGAGCGGGCATGCCTCGTGCGCATCTTGGGGTCCGCCCCCGCGCGAGTCAAGGCTCGCGCGGCTGCTAAGATCTCACTCCGTGCGCGTCCCGCTCCTCGTCGGGCTCCTCGTCGCCCTGGCCTTCCTCGGCCTGATGCTGTGGACCACCGAGGGCCACTTCGTGGCGCAGGTGAGCGACCTCTACGTGATCGCCCAGTACGCCCAGGCGCTCGCCGAGGGACACCCCTTCCGCTACAACGCGGGCGAGGCGGCCACCTCCGGCGCCACCAGCCTGCTGCACACCGCGGTGCTGGCGCTCGCCCACGCCGCGGGCGCACGCGGGGAGGGCCTGCTGGCCTTCGCCGTGCTGCTGGGCGCGACGCTCTACCTGCTCTCGATCGCCCTCGCCGGGCGAGTGGCCTCCCGCCTCGCGGGGCCGCGCGAGGGGCGGCTCGCCGCGGCGCTCGTCGCGCTCTCGGGTCCGGTGGTGTGGGGCTACCTCTACGGCTCCGACATCGCCCTCTTCCTGTTCCTGGCGCTGCTGCTGCTCGATCGCTGGCTCGCGTACTGGGGCGGCGCGTCCGCGCGGGGCGTCGCGGCGACGGGGGCGCTGCTGGCGCTCGCCCGGCCGGAGGGGCTCGCGATCGGGCTTCTGCTGGCGCTCGCCGGGCGCCTGCGCTCGCCGGCCTCGCGCGCCGAGCGCGCGTGGCTGTGGCTGCCGGTCGCGGCCGGGCTCGGCGTGATGGCGCTGCAGCGCGCGTTCACGGGCGCGTGGCTGCAGACCTCGGTCGCGGAGAAGTCGCTGTGGCCCAACTACGGCCCGGTCGAGACGCTGGCTGTCGCGACGAAGTACGGCGTCGACGTCGTGCGCGGGCTGCTGCTCGGCCTCTACCCGTCCGAGTCGGCGATCGGCTTCGCCCGCGGCGAGGCCGCCTTCTTCTTTCCGCCGTTGGCGCTCGTCCTGGTCCTGCTGGCCGTGGCCCGGCCGGGGACGCCGTACGCCCTTCCCGCGCGCCTGTGGCTCGTGCTGGTGGCGCTGGTGTTCGCGCTCGCCGGCCCCAACGTCTTCATGGGCGTCCACTTCAACCGCTACCTGATGTGGGCGTTCCCGGGCCTGCTCGCGCTCAGCGCCGCGGGTCTCGGCGTCGCGACGCACCTCGTCGCGCGCGAGGATGCGGCCTTCGAGCGCGACTTGTTCCGCGGCGGGGCGGCGCTGATGCTGCTGCTGGGCCTCCTGTCCACCGCCCACTTCGCCGCGGTCTACGCCGAGCTCGCGGGCCAGACCTGGCGGCGCGAGATCCCGATGGCCGCCTTCATCCGCGCCGAGCTCCCGAGGGGCGTCGCGATCGCCAACGCCGCGACCAGCGTCGAGTACCTGACCGGCCACCGCAACCTGAACCTGCACGGCGTCACGAGCCCGGGCTTCGCCGGCGGGCGCACGGCCGAGCGCGAGGCGGGCCTGTTCGAGTCGCTCTCGCGGATTCCCGCGCGCGAGCGCCCGCCCTACCTGCTGCTCACGCGCTCGGGGCACGAGGGCTCCGAGCTGTTCCAGGCGCTGGCGCCCGGCGCGCCCGTGTTCGCGACCGCGAGCTTCGGCGACGACCTGCTGCTGTTCCAGGCCAGCTGGGACGTGCTCGACGGCGGCGAGGAGCCCGTGCTCGCGCCGGCGCTCGGCGCCACAGCCTCGCTCGAGCGCACGGACGAGCTCGACGTGTGCGACCCGCGCGCCGAGGCGGAGCACGGCTACCGCTACTCCTCGCGCCGGGGCGAGCTGCTGCTCGCGGGCTCGGTGGCGATCGGCCCCGTCGCCTCCGCGACGGGAGAGCGGCGGCTCGCCGACGCCGGACGCCTGATCCTGGGCGGCGAGTCGTTCCGGGTCCGCACGCGCCAGGGCCGCGAGCTGCTGGTGGTGATGCGCACCCGCTCGTCGGTCGTGGCGCGCGCGCTCGGCGCGAGCGGCAGCACGGCGACCGAGGTCGCGGTGCCCGAGGCCGGCATCGTGGTGCGGGCGGGCGGGCGCGAGGTGGCGCGGCTCGCGCTGCGCAACGCCCCCGGCTGGAACGAGCACGTGATCCGCGTGCCCGCCGAGGCCACGCGCGAGGGCTTCACCAGCCTGGAGCTGCGCGGCCGCTACGCGCCGTTCCACTACTGGTTCTACCAGTGAGAAGCCGATGAGCGAGCGCGCGGCGAGGCCCGAGGACCCGATCCTGGCGGAGGTGCGCGCCTTCTACGAGAGCCACCACGACGGGCTCGAGCGCTCGCGGCGGCGACACCGCTACTACTACGACCGCCTGACGCGGATCCTGCGCGTGCGCGTGCGGCCCGGCGAGCGGGTGCTCGACCTGGGCTGCGGCGCGGGCCACCTGCTCGCGGCGCTCGAGCCGTCGCGGGGCGTGGGCATCGACGTCTCGTCGCCGGCGATCCGGGCGGCACGCGAGCGCTACGGCAGCGAGCGGCTGAGCTTCCTCGAGGGCGACGCCGCGGACCCGGAGCTGCTGGCGCGGGCGGGCGGCCCCTTCGACACGATCCTGCTCGTGAACGTCGTCACGCACGTGACCGACGTGCAGGCGCTGCTCGAGGCGCTCCACGCCGTGAGCCACTCGCGCACGCGCGTGCTGATCTACAGCTACAGCCGGCTGTGGCAGCCGCTGCTGCGGCTCGCCGAGCTCGTGGGCATGAAGTACCGGCAGCCGCCCGAGGCGTGGCTGCCGCCCGAGGAGATCAAGGCGATGCTGGCGCTCGCGGACTTCGAGCTCGTGCGCGACGACGCGCACCTCGTGTGCCCGCTCGGGATCCCGCTCGTCGCCGACCTGCTCAACCGCTACCTCGGCCGGCTGCCGCTCGTGGACGCCCTGTCGCTGATGTTCGGCATCATCGCCCGTCCGGCTCCCGTGCGCAGCGCGGAAGCGCGAGAGCCCGAGCCCTCGGTGAGCGTCGTGATCCCGTGCCGCAACGAGTCGGGGCACATCGCACCGCTGGTCGCGAGCCTGCCGAAGCTGCCCGCGGGCTCGGAGTTCGTGTTCGTCGAGGGCCACTCGACCGACGACACCGCGGCCGCGATCGAGCGGGAAATAGCGGCCCACCCGGAGCTGCCGCTGCGCTTCTTCCGCCAGCCGGGCAAGGGCAAGGGCGACGCCGTGCGCTTCGGCTTCGCGCAGGCGAAGGGCGACGTGCTGCTGATCCTCGACTCCGACATGGGCGTGGCGCCCGCCGACGTGCCCAAGTTCGTCTCCGCGCTCGCGCGCGGCAAGTGCGAGATGGTGAACGGCTCGCGGCTCGTGTACCCGATGGAGGGGCGGGCGATGCGGTTCCTGAACCTGCTCGCCAACAAGTTCTTCGCCTTCCTGTTCTCGTGGCTGCTCGGGCAGCAGGTGCGCGACACGCTGTGCGGCACGAAGGCGCTGTGGCGCTCGGACTACGAGCGGATCGCGCAGAACCGCTCGTACTTCGGGGACTTCGACCCCTTCGGCGACTTCGACCTGCTGTTCGGCGCGGCGCGGCTCAACCTGCGCATCGTGGACCTCGCGGTGCGCTACCATGAGCGGCTGTACGGCGAGACGAACATCTCGCGCTTCAGCCACGGCTGGCTGCTGCTGCAGATGAGCGCCTTCGCCGCGCGGAAGCTGAAGCTGCTGTAGCGAAGGGAGGCGCTCTTGGGCCGCGAGGCAACGGCGGGACGCTCGGGCGAGGACCGCCTCGCCCGCGAGATCGAGCACGGCCGCAAGATCGCCGGCAACGCCGAGACGGTCTGGTTCTGGGAGAGCCCGGCTGGCCGCCGCCGCGCCCAGCGCCGCGCCGAGCTGTTCGTCCTGCACGGCGGGCTCGGCCCCGGGAAGCGCGCGCTCGAGCTCGGCTGCGGCACGGGCGTCTTCCTGGAGCGCGTCGCGCGCTGCGGGGCCGAGGTCCACGGCCTCGACCTCTCGGAAGACCTGCTCGAGAAGGCGCGCGCGCGCGTCGCGAGCCTGGCCAACGTGGTGGTCGAGCGCGGCAACGCCGAGGCCTCGCCGTACCCGGAGGGCCACTTCGACGCCGTGTACGGCTCGTCGATCCTGCACCACCTGAACCTGGACGCCGCGCTCGCGGAGGCCCACCGCGTGCTGAAGCCGGGCGGGCGCGTCGTGTTCGCCGAGCCCAACATCCTGAACCCGCAGGTGCTGCTGATGTTCCGCTTCGGGCCGATGAAGGAGCGCTTCGGCGTCTCGCCGGACGAGATGGCCTTCTCCCGCTTCCGCGCGCGGCGGGCGCTCGCGCGCGCCGGCTTCGTCGACGTCAGCGTGGAGCCCTTCGACTTCCTGCACCCGAGCATCCCGCAGGCCTGGGTCGAGCGCGGCCTCGCGCTGTCGCAGGCGCTCGAGCGGCTGCCGCTGGTGCGCGAGATCGCCGGCTCGATGCTGATGCGCGCGCGCCGGGCGTGAGCCGCGCCCGCCTCGAGGAGCACCGCCGGCTGTGGGCGGCGAAGCCGCTGCTGTCGCGCGTGTACGCGCCCTGGTTCGAGCGGCTGCTCTCTGAGGCCCCTCGCGGCGCGCGCGTCGTCGAGGTGGGGGCGGGGCCGGGGACGCTCCGGGCCTTCGCCCGCGAGCGCAGGCCCGACCTGCGCTGGGTCGCCACGGACCTCGAGCCCGTCCCCTGGAACGACGTCGCGGCCGACGCCGGGCGGCTGCCGGTGCGCGCCGGGGCCGCCCAGGCGGTGCTCGGGCTCGACGTGCTCCACCACCTGCCCGACCCGGCGGCGTTCTTCGCCGAGGCCGGCCGCGTGCTCGGCCCGGGCGGCCGGCTGGCACTGGTGGAGCCCTGGATCAGCCCGCTGTCGTGGCCGATCTACCGCTTCCTGCACGAGGAGGACTGCCGGCTCGGGGTCGATCCCTGGCGCCCGTTCCCCGCGGACAAGGCCGGCTTCGACGGCGACGCCGCGCTGCCGTGGCGGATCGTGCGCGACGCGCGGCCCGAGGACTGGCGACGCTTCGGTCTCGGCCCGCCGCGCGTCACGCGCCTCAACGCCTTCGCCTACCTGCTGAGCCTCGGCTTCCGCGAGGCATCGCTGCTGCCTGGAGCGCTCGTCGCCCCGGCGCAGCGACTCGACGCGTGGACGGCTCCCGTCGCCCCGCTCGCGGCGCTGCGCGCCTTCGTGGCGTGGGACAAGGCGTGACCGGCCCGAGGCCGCGGCTCGACTCGTGGGCGATCGCCCGCCTGGCGACGGCGCTCGTGAGCTTCCTGCCCTTCGCCTACGGCCTCGTCGCGGGCGGCGCGTTCTACTTCCGGGACCTGTCGTCCTACTTCTTCCCGATCCGCCGCTTCGTGGTGGAGGGCCTGCGCCACGGCGAGGTGCGCCGCTTCAACCCGTACGTCAACGAGGGCATCCCGGTGGTGCTGCCGCCGGTCGCGTACCCGCTCGACCTGCTGCAGGCGCTCGTGCCCAACGAGTGGGGCTTCTCGCTGCTGCTCGCGCTGCACGTTCCGCTCGCCGCGCTCGGCTTCCTGTACCTCGGCCGCACGCTGGGCTTGCGGCCGAGCGCGGCGGCGCTCGGGGCGCTCGCCTACGCGCTGTCCGGCTTCTCGCTGTCGTGCGTCAACCTCTACATCCACGTCGAGGCGCTGGCGTGGGCCCCGCTCGTGATCGCGCTGCTGCTGCGCGCGAGCGCGGGCGGGGCGCGCGAGACGGCCATGGCCGGCGCGGCGCTTGCCGTGTGCCTGTCGACCACGGGCGTCGAGATCGCCGGGCAGGCGGTCGCGTGCGCCTTCGTGCTGGGGGCGTCGCGCCGCGTCCGCGACCAGCTGCGCTTCGGTTTCGCGGTGCTGCTCGGCTTTGCACTGGCTGCGGCGCCGCTCGTCTCGCTCGCGCGGCTCGTGTCCGGCAGCCGCCGCGACGCGGGCTTCTCGGTCGCGGAGTCGCTCGATCACTCCGTCCACCCGGTGAGCCTGCTGCAGACGCTCGTGGCCGGCCTCTTCGGCGATCCGGTGGCTTCCGGCTACAGCTACTGGGGCGCGGCCTTCTGGGGCGGGCCGTCCCCCTACTTCCTGAGCCTCTACCTGGGCGGAGGTGTCGTGTGCCTGGCGGCGATCGGGGCCCTCGGCGCCGAGCGGCACCGCGGGCGCCTGCTGCTGCTGCTCGCGGCGGCGCTCCTCGTCTGCCTCGGCCGCTTCGCACGCCTCGACGTCGTGCTCGAGCTCGCCCCCTTCCTCACCCGCTTCCGCTTTCCCGTGAAGGCGTTCTTCACCGTCCTCGTGGCGTCCTCGCTTCTCTCCGGCCTGGGGGCGGAGCAGCTGGCCCGCTCGAGGCAGGCCTGGCGGCCCTTCGCCGTCTTGTCGGCCCTCGTCGGCCTCGGGTTGCTGTCGCTCTCCCTGCTGGAGCCGGCCCTGCCTTCGGTGTTCGGCTGGCTGGAGGGACGCTTCTTCGTGGAGGCCTACCCGCAGGCGCTGCGCGGCGCTGCCCTGCGCGCGGTGGCGGGCGACGCGGCGGGCGGGGCCTTGGCGCTGCTGGCTCTCGCCGGGATCGCGGCGCTCGCGCTGCGCCTTCGCCTCTCGCTCGAGGCGGCAGTCGTGGCCGTGACCGCGCTCGTCGCGGCCGACCTGCTGCGGGCCGGCGCCGGGCTCAACCCGACCGCCCACGCCTCGCTCTACACTTTCTCGCCCGAGATGACGCGCGTGGCGGAGCGGCTCCGTGAATCCGGCGGCCGGGTCTTCACCTGCACGATTCACGCGATGCCGACGTTCCGGGAGGCGGTGCGCCACGTCCCGCGCGCGGCCGTGTGGACGACCGCGGTCTGGCGCGAGAGCCTCTCGCCCTACGCGAACATGGACCTGGGCCTGCCCACGACGGGCGCCGACGCCACGGCCCTGGTGTCCGCCGACCGCTCGCTCTCGACCGGCGACGCGATGTGCCGCGACGCCGGCACGCTGCAGCGCCTGCGCGAGGGCGGCGTGCGCTTCATCCTGTCCGTGCAGCCGTTCGACAACCCGGAGCTGCGGCTCGTGGACGTGGCTGCGCCGGCGCGGACGGCCCCGCTCGCGATCCACGTCTACGAGCTCGAGCGGAGCCTCCCCGACCCGGCGCTGTGGGAGACCCCCGACGACCTCGACGGCGCGCGACGGGGCCGCGTACTCGAGGGGACCCGCGCCCGCTACCTGGAGACGGCGGCGAGCCGCGTGCGCCTCGCCGCCTGGAGCCCGAGCGCGGCCTACCTGATCCTGAGGCGCACCCACGCGCCGGGCTGGAGCGCCACCGTGAACGGCCGGCCCGCGGCGATCGTCCCCGCCAACGGCCGCCACCAGGCGATCGCCGTGCCGGCCGGGGAGAGCGAGGTGGTGCTGCGCTACGCCGCTGCCGGCGGCTGGGCGGGCACGGCGGTGAGCCTGCTGGCCGCGGCCGTGGCCGGCGTGCTCTGGCTCCGCGGCCGGCCCGCCGCGGCCTGACGCCCGCCGGAGCCGGCGCCTACTTGGGGGGCGGCGCGAACAGCTCGCCGAGCCGGATCGGATCGACGATCCCGAGGGCGAGGTCGTCCACCGTTCCGCCCGAACCGACGCGCACGGTGAGCGGGGCGCGGTTGACGTTGAGGCCGGTCAGGAACGCGCGGCCGGGCGAGCGCACCACCGGGAAGGAGATCGGCATCGTGCCCCAGAACCCCGGCGGCTCCTGGTCCATGATCACGCCCACCACCTTCAGGTCCTTCGAGCGGCGCTCGTAGGCGCGGTTCCACTCGGGAATCATCTTGTGGCAGGTCGGGCAGCCGCTCAGGAAGAACAGCAGCACCGTCTTCGTGCCCTTGGCGAAGTCGACCTTCGCGGCCTTGCCGTCGATCCCGAGCGTCTCGAAGGCCGGGATCACGTCCCCCTTCGAGGGCGTCAGCGGCGGCTGGGCCGTCTGCGCGCCGGCCGAGGCCGCGACGTGCGCGAGGGCGGCCGCGAGCAGCCAGGCACGCGAGCGAGTGAAGACGGGCATCATCGATCCTCTCCGGAGCTCACTGGGGCCGCCACATCGGCGAGGTCTCCTGGATGAAGACGCGCCCCGTGGCAGCATCATAGCCGAACGGCACGTTCGCGGCGTCCGTGAGCGGGCCGCGCCACAGCCCCGCCGCGACCAGCTGCTCGAGCCGCTCGGGGCGGCGCCCCTGCCGCCGCTCCAGCTCCGCCACCGCCGCGGCCACGGCGTCGGCGCGGTCGAGCGAGTCGAGGATCTGCAGGCGGATCCGCGCGTTCTCGCGGATGATCCCCTCCTCGGCCTGCTCGTGCATCTGCGTCCACATGCGGCGCGAGTCCGCGCGGTCGCCGCCCTTCGCGAGCAGGTCGGCGGCGAGCGTGCGCAGCCAGAACGCCGCGCCCGGGACCTCCGCCGCTTCGAGCAGCACCCGCGACGCGGTCTGCGCGTCGTGCAGGAACAGGTAGTGGAAGAAGCCGAGGTCCTGCCGCAGCCGCCACGCCTCGGGCAGCGCGACGACGCCCTTCTCCAGCACCTCGACGCCTTCCCGCGGCCGCCCGGCGCCGAGCGGCCGCGGCTCGCTCAGGAAGATCGCACCGTAGCGATAGGCGATCTCGAGGCGCGGGTCGAGCGCCGTGGTGATGTCGATCAGCGGGCGCAGCAGCTCGAAGCGCTTGTCGCTCGCGAAGCGCCGGTGCCCCCCGAAGTACTGGACCGTGCGCAGCCAGTAGACGTCGGCAGCGAGGCTCTCGAAGCCCGGCACCAGCCGCTTCACGTGCTCGCCGGACCAGAAGTAGAGCACCTCCTCCTGCGCCCGGTAGGCGCCCGCCAGCCGGTCGATCTGCGCCTGGCTCCACGGCACGAGCGGCGCCAGCAGCAGCAGGCCCAGGGCCAGGCCGCGGCTCACTGGAAGTCCCGCGAGCGGAAGGAGGCGAGGCCGAGACCGAGCACGATCAGCGTCCAGGCCGCGGCGTAGAGCGTCACCCAGCCGAGGATTCCGAGCGAGACGGCCTCGCCGTAGGCCACCTTCGTCTTGAAGTCGAAGTTCGCGAAGTTGGGGACGAGCCCGAACAGCACGTCGACCACCTGCTGAGGCACGCCCGGCAGCACCTCGCGCATGCCCCGGATCACGTCGGCGAAGCGGCCCACCACCACCACTCCCACCGTCAGCACCGCCGCGAGCGTCGACGAGGTCAGCGTCGAGAACAGCATCGCGAACGCCACCACCAGCAGCAGCCCCAGGAAGATCGGGTAGACCCCGCTGAGCAGGCTCGGGTCGGGGCGGCGCCCGGTCACGCCGAGGGTGAGCAGCAGGCCCAGCAGCATCACCGACAGGTTCACGAACAGCGTGAAGGCGAGCCCCGCGAACTTGCCCAGGAAGAACTCGCCGCGCGAGAGCGGCTTGGCGAGCAGCGGGTACAGCGAGCGGCGCTCGATCTCCTTGCTGACGAGCCCGGTGCCGATGAAGAGCGCGATCAGCGTCCCGAACAGGTCCATCGCCGCGAGGCCGATGTCCTTCAGGATCTTCTCGTCCTGGCGGATCGAGAGCTGTCCCAGCAGCAGCCCCGCGAGCGTCATCAGGATCGCGAAGAAGACGAGGTTGTAGAGCACGCGCTCGCGCACGGTCTCGCGGAAGGTGTTGGCGGCGACCGCCAGCGTGCGGCTCAGCCCTCCCCCCATTCCCCCGCTCCGTTGCGGCGCGCGCCTGTCGCGCCGCCCATCTCCTCGAAGAAGTAGTCCTCGAGCGTCCGCCGCACCGGCTGGACCCCGAGCACGCGGCCCCCCGCCGCCTCGATCGCGCTCACCAGCCGGCCGAGCGCGCGCTCCTCGGTCTCGATCCGCAGCCGGTCGCCCACCGGGACCACGCGCGTCGCGGCCGCGAGCCCGGGCGCGTCCGCCGCCACGCCCGACGCGAGGACCTCCATGTGGGTCACGTCGAGGCGCAGCAGCTCGCCGAGCGGGCCGACCTTGACCAGCCGGCCCGCGCGCAGCACGGCGACGCGGTCGCACAACGTCTCGGCGTCGGACAGGATGTGGGTCGAGAACAGCACGGTCTTGCCCGCCCGGCGCAGGTCCAGGATCAGGTCGCGCACCAGGCGCCGGCCGATCGGGTCGAGCCCCGACATCGGCTCGTCGAGGAACAGCAGCTCGGGGTCGTTGACGAGCGCCTGCGCGAGGCCGGCGCGCTGCAGCATGCCCTTGGAGAAGCGGCGCATCGGCACGCCGGCCGAGCGCTCGAGGCCGACGAGCGCCAGCAGCTCGCGCACGCGCTCCCGGCGCTTCTCGCGCGCGAGGCCGAACAGCCGGCCCACGTAGTCGAGGTACTCGGAGGGCGTCAGGTAGTCGTAGAGGTAGGGGTTCTCGGGCAGGTAGCCGACGCGCATGCGCCAGCCGCGCGACGCGAGCGGCTCGCCGAAGACCCGGGCCTCCCCGCGGTCGGGGCGAAGCAGGCCGGTGATGAGCTTGAGCGTGGTGGTCTTGCCCGAGCCGTTCGGGCCGACGTAGCCGAGGATCTCGCCGCGCAGCAGCGTGAGGTCGAGGCCCTCGAGCGCCGTGCGCCGTCCCTGGATGATGTGGCCCGTGCGGTAGCTCTTGCTGAGGCCCCGCGTTTCCAGGACGACGTCGCTCAAGTCCCGTCCTCCCTGCCCCTCTCTCGTGGCGATGCGCCGAGAGTGGCGCACGCGCGCTCCTCGCAGTCTAACCGCTGGCCCGGTCGCCGGCAAGATCGCGACGCCGCGCGGGACGGCGCCTTGACGCCCCGCGCGGGCGCCTCTAGTGTGTTCGGCAACGCATGCGCCTCGCCCTCGCCGCCCTCGCGACGGTCGCGCTGCTCGTCTCGAGCGCCTGCCGGCGGGAGCCGGCCCCGCCGCGGCTGGTGCTGCTCTACGCGCCGTGCACGGTGAACCGCGACGCGCTCGCGCCCTACGGGGCGGGCGTGCGCTACACCCCGAACCTGGCGGCCTTCGCCCGCGAGAGCGTCGTGTTCCAGCGGCACCAGACGGAGACCGACCAGTCGGGCCCGGCCTACGCCTCGCTGTTCGCGGGCGCGCAGGCCGACCGGCACGGCGTCTACCGGCACCCGGCGCGCCTCGGCGACGAGCTGTTCCTCGCGGCGGAGGCCTTCGCCGAGCGCGGATACGAGACCCACTTCTGGAGCGGCCACCCGATGGCGTCGGCGGAGCTCAACTACGGCCAGGGCGTCGAGCCGGGGCACGTCCACCAGCGGCGCCCCGGCGTCGCCGACCTCTACTCGCTGACGGCCAACGACTCCGACTTCGCCGCGGTCCTGGAGCGGCTGCGCCGCGACCGCACGGCCCGGGCCTTCGTGCAGGTGGCCTTCACCGTCACCCACGGCCCCTACGCGCCGGTCGACCCGCGGGCCGCCGCCGACTTTCGGCGCGAGCACCCCGAGGAGTGGCCGGCGCTCCCGGACGAGGAGGTGGAGCGCTGGTCGCGGCTCTACGCCCAGGACTACCTGCGCTGGCAGTGGGATTTCGAGGCCATGGCGCGCGAGCGCAGGCTCTCGGCCGGGGAGCGCGCCCGCTTCGCGCAGGTCGTGGGCCTCTGCTACAAGGTGAACGTCCGCCTGCTCGACCACTGCTTCGGCCGGCTGGTCGACACGGTCCGCGCGGCGGGCTTGCTCGAGGAGAGCCTGATCGCCTTCACCGCCGACCACGGCGAGACCCTCGACCGCGAGAGCGCGCTGTTCAAGTGGACCCACGGGGCGGAGGTGTCGCCCGAGAGCATCGAGGTGCCGCTCGTGGTGCGCCTGCCGGGCAAGCGTCCGCGCAGCGGCGTCTACGAGGGCGTGAGCCGGTCGATCGACGTCTACCCGACGCTCGCGGGCCTGTCGGGATTCGCCGCTGGAGCGTCCCGCGGCGTCGACGGCGTCGACTTGTCGGCGGCGGTGCTCGGCCGCGTGCCGCCTCCCGCGCTGCGCTCGTTCTCCCACACGACCCTGCTCGGGCCGGAGCTCGTCGAGCAGTTCCGCGGCTGGCTCGTCTCCCGCTACCACCCCTCCACGGACCCCGAGCACATGTGGGTCGCGGTGCGCGACGCCGACCGCTACGCGCGGCTGCGGAAGCTCGAGGACGGCCGCTGGGGATTCGACGTCTTCGACCTCGCCCGCCGCCCCGTCGGCCCGCCCGCTCCCCTCGACCTGACCCCGCGCGCGCAGCGGGAGCTCGCGCGCGAGCTCGAGGGCTACAAGGCCCGGCTGGTGGCCCGCTACGCGCAGGGCGGCCAGGCGCGCGGCGTGCACGAGACGGAGGCTCGCGAGCGCCTGCGAGCGCTCGGCTACATCCAGTAGAAAAAAAGGCCCGGGGCCGGAGCCCCGGGCCTGGACGAGAGCCGCGACTACTGCAGGATGTTGCAGGTCGCCGCGGTGGTGTCGAGGCCGACGGTACCCGTCGTGGCCGGCGCGACACCGGTGGTGCTGAAGCAGAGCACGCCGCTCGCGTCGCCGCCGAAGCCGCGCACGCCCGTCTGGCCCTGGCTGACCGGGCTCGCACGGTACACGTACGAGGACACGCTGTTCGTGCCCGAGACGTTCGTGTTGATCGGGGCCGGAGCCGCACCGGCGTTGTTCAGCCGGTTGTAGCCCGACTTCGCACCGGCAGCGGGACCCGCGATCGCCGCGTCCAGGAACGTGGGCGCGCCGGCGGGGTAGTTCGGGATGCAGGCCGCAGCGCCGAACGGGTTGTTGAGGCAGCTGAGCGAGCCGCCGTACCAGCCGCCGTTCGCGGACTGGAAGGCCGCCTGAGCCGAGATCACGGTACGGATGTCGCCGATCGTGGCCGACTCGTTGGCCGAGACGCGCGCACGGAGCAGGCTCGGGATCGCGATCGCCGCGATGATGCCGATGATCGCAACGACGATCAGCAGCTCGATCAGGGTGAAGCCCTTCTGCTTCTTCATCTAAGTCTTCCTTTCCTTTTGGCCAAGGTCCATCATGGCTGGCCGAGGAAAAAGCAAAGGAAATGCCAGGAGCGTCCGTCGCGCAACTCTTTCCAGAGGAACGACTTCTGACGCTTGGCCTGCTCAGACGAGACGGACAAAATTTGTCAGTCCTGCCACTTCATGTCGGGGGCCGGGGCGGCTACCACCGGCAGCGCCGAGAGTGAGGTGAACCGGGGCCGGGGCAGAGCCAGGCGGGACCGCCCGGGAAACGAAAAAAGGCCCGGGGAAACCCCCGGGCCTTGGGCGAAACACCTCGACTACTGCAGGATGTTGCAGGTCGCGGCGGTGGTGTCGAGGCCGACGGTACCGGTCGTGGCCGGCGCGACACCGGTCGTGCTGAAGCAGAGCACGCCGCTCGCGTCGCCGCCGAAGCCGCGCACGCCCGTCTGGCCCTGGCTGACCGGGCTCGCACGGTACACGTACGAGGACACGCTGTTCGTGCCCGAGACGTTCGTGTTGATCGGGGCCGGAGCCGCACCGGCGTTGTTCAGCCGGTTGTAGCCCGACTTCGCACCGGCAGCGGGACCCGCGATCGCCGCGTCCAGGAACGTGGGCGCGCCGGCGGGGTAGTTCGGGATGCAGGCCGCAGCGCCGAACGGGTTGTTGAGGCAGCTGAGCGAGCCGCCGTACCAGCCGCCGTTCGCGGACTGGAAGGCCGCCTGGCCCGAGATGACCGTGCGGATGTCGCCGATGGTGGCCGACTCGTTCGCGGAGACGCGGGCCCGGAGCAAGCTCGGGATCGCGATCGCGGCGATGATGCCGATGATCGCGACGACGATCAGCAGCTCGATCAGGGTGAAGCCCTTCTGTCTCTTCATTTCAGTTCAACCTTTCCATTCACCAAGAAACCATCCATTGGCTGGGAGGCTGAAAAGCAAGGGGAATGCCAGGAGGAACAGACGGCTTAATCCATTATTAATTATTAGCTTACAGGTGACGGCCCACATGGAGCCACTGGACATTTTTTGTCAGGGTGCCACTTCGTGTCGGCCGTATGGGGGGAATGACCAGGGCCAGGGTGGCGGCTGGGGGGACAGCGGGAATGGGGTGGGAGGTCGAACGGATCGGCCGGAAGAAACGAAAAAAGGCCCGGGGGGATACGGACCCCCCGGGCCTTGTGGACTACTGCAGGATGTTGCAGTTCGCCGCGGTGGTGTCGAGCCCGACCGTGCCGGTGGTCGCGGGCATCACGCCCGTGGTGCTGAAGCAGATGACGCCGCTCGCGTCGCCGCCGAAGCCGCGCACGCCCGTCTGGCCCTGGCTGACCG
>CAZMRX010000025.1:0-26689 GCA_964568755.1 uncultured Acidobacteriota bacterium
AGGTAGCTCAGGCCCGAGGTGATCCGCAGGCCCTGGTAGTCGGCGAAGAAGAAGGTGCGGTCCTTGATGATCGGGCCGCCGATGGTCGCGCCGAACTGGTGCTGCGAGAAGTCGGGCTTCTGGCGGCCCGCGCGGTTGTTGAACCAGTTGTTGGCGTCGAAGGCGTCGTTTCGCATGAACTCGAAGACGCTGCCGTGGAATTCGTTCGTGCCCGACTTGATCTGCAGGTTGACGACGCCGCCGAGCGAGCGGCCGAACTCGGCCGAGTAGGTGCTCGTCTGGAGCTTGAACTCGTCGAGCGCCTCGATGCTCGGGAAGATCACCACCGTCTGCAGCCAGGTCTCGTTGTTGTCGACGCCGTCGAGCATGTAGTTGTTGTTGCGCGAGCGCTGGCCGTTGGCCGAGAAGGACGCCGACGCGCGCCAGGCGAGGCTGCCGGCGCCGTCGATGTTGCTGCCCGGATTGCCGCGCGTGACGCCCGGCACCGTGCGGGTCAGCACCACGAAGTTGCGGCCGTTGAGCGGCAGCGACTTGATCTGCTCCTCGACCACGGTCGTCCCCAGGGCGGAGGAGGACGTCTGCAGCAGTGGCGTCTCGGCCTGGATCTCGACGATCTCTTCCATCCCGCCGAGCTCGAGCGCGACGTCAATGCGGACGCGCTGGTCGACGCCGACCAGCACGTTGGTCATTGACCCCTTCTTGAAGCCCGAGATCTCGGCGGTGACGCTGTAGGTGCCGGTCGGGACCGAAGGAGCGTTGTACTCGCCGTGGGTATCGGTCACCACCGTGCGGCTGAAGCCGGTGCGCATGTTGAGGACGGTCACGGTCGCCCCGGGCACCACCGCCCCCGACGAGTCCTTGACCGTTCCCAGGATCGTTCCGCTGACGGCTTGCGCGCTCGCCTCAGGCGGCGCCAGGCTGCAGATGATGGCCAGGCCGGCCAGGGCTACGCCCAGCAGACCCGTTCGGAGCGTCGCTCGACTCATATTCTTCGTCCTCCCCGCGAAACCACGGCTGACGGCGACACCCCGCGCGTGCGCCGGGACGCGGACTTCAGCTGCGTCACGGCGCGAGCCCGTTGAAACGAGGTGGTTCGCCAGTGGATCGTCTCCCTCGATGGGTGCGATCGATTCGGGGAAGCTAACGCAGTTTGTAGAATGCTGTCAAGAGAGAATATAGAATATGCATTCCGACGATTAGCCAAGCAAATGGCTACTGGATAAGGGGTTGCTGCTGCGCAGCCTCCAGGCTCGAGGCTGGCCGGCCCGCGAGGTCCCGAGCTCAGGACTTGGCGCTGCGATCGAGCTCGTAGTGCTTCAGGATCTCGTCCCAGCGGGCCTGGGCCTTGAGCAGCAGCTCGACCACGTCGCGCAGCGCGCCGTGCCCGCCCGGGTTCGCGGTGACCCAGTGGGCGTGCTGCTTGACCTCGGGCTTGGCGTTCGCGACCGCGACCGCGAAGCCGACGCGGTGCATGACGACCACGTCCGTGAAGTCGTCCCCGACGTATCCCACCTGCTCGGCCGCGAGCCCCGACTTCTCGAGGATCTCCTCGAGGATCGGGATCTTCTCGGTGTGGCCCTGGTAGATGTACGCGAAGCCCGCGCTGCGCGCGCGCTCTTCGGTCGCGACCGAGACCCGGCCGCTGATGACGCCGGCCTGGACCGAGAAGCGCCGCAGCCACTGAAACGCGATTCCGTCCTGTGAGTCGAAGGCCTTGACCTCGGCGAGCCCTCCCTGGCCGTCCGGCACCTGCCAGTAGCTGCCGTCCGTCATCACCCCGTCCACGTCCATCAGCAGCAATCGAACCCTCGCGGCTCGGGCGAGGACGTCTTCGGACATGCTCATCGTGTCTCCCGGGGGCGGATCGTCTCACGAAACGACCTCGACCACCCCCACACTGCGCTGCTCGAAATTTCAGACCGGTTCATTGGATTGGTCAAACCAGTCTGACAAAATGGATCCCATGCGCCTTCAGGGGCTTCCGGCAATCGAGTCGCCCAACAGATCCAATGGCTCGGAGACATAAAGTATAACCTACCTTCCGCCAATGCTTTGGGCCAATGCCTCTGAGACCGCCCGCCGGGCTACCCAGCCGCGCGGGGCTACCGTTGGTCAGACCAAATGTCTTGATAATCATTAACATCCTTGTCTAACGTCTGCCATCGGCACTAGCCCCGTAGGCGCGCCTTCTCGCTCGCCCTCACTCGAAGCGCGCTCGGGACTGGCGCACGGCACCGTCTCTGGAGGGAACCCATGACGCAGCGAACTCTCGCGCGGACAGCACTTCTCGCCGCGGTCGCGCTGGCCTTCTCGGCCGGGACCGCCACGGCCCAGGCCGTCCGCGGCACGCTTCTCGGCACCGTTCACGACACGCAGGGAGCAGCCGTTCCCGGTGTGACCGTGACCGCCACCGAGACGCAGACGAACATCCCTCGCACGGTGGTCACGAACCAGAGCGGCAACTACGTCTTCGCGAACATGAAGGACGGCCTATACCGCGTCGAGACGGAGCTCGCCGGGTTCAAGAAGTTCTCGCGTGACGGCGTCGAGGTGAAGGTCAACTCCACGGTCCGCGTGGACGTGCTCCTCGAGGTCGGCAACATGGAGGAGACCGTCGAGGTGGTCCAGGAGACGCCGGTGCTGCAGACCGACCGCGCCGACACCGGCCGCACGATCGAGGGTCGCCAGGTCCAGGAGCTGCCCCTCGGGATGAACCGGAACTTCCAGGGCATGTGGGCCACCGTGCCGGGCACCGTCAGCTTGAGCCGGCCGCACTCGCAGTTCTTCAACCCGCAGGACAGCCTCGAGACCAAGGTGAACGGGCAGTCGCGGCTGTCGAACAACGTCCAGATCGACGGCCTCGACAACAACCACAAGACGGGCTTGCTGACGGTGCTGATTCCGTCGGCCGAGGCGATCGACTCCGTCAACGTCAGCACGTCCAACTTCGACGCCGAGTTCGGGCGCGCGGGCGGCTCGGTGACCACGGTGGTCATGAAGTCGGGGACCAACCAGTTCAAGGGGAGCCTGTTCTTCTTCGGGAACACCGAGGCGACCCAGGCCCGCAACTACTTCGCGTCGTCGACCTCGGTCAAGGCCGAGACCAAGTACCAGCAGTTCGGGGCGACGCTCGGCGGGCCGATCATCAAGGACAAGCTGTTCTTCTTCACGGACGTCCAGCGCACGACGGACAACATCGGCAACCTGTTCCGCCACGTGGTGCCGCCGATGGAGTGGAGGAACGGCGATTTCTCGAGCGCGTCGACCACCATCTACGACCCGGCGACCGGCAACGCGGACGGGTCGGGCCGCACGCCTTTCCCCGGCAACGTGATTCCGCAGAGCCGCATCAGCCCGGTCGCCCGCAACATCCTGGCGCTGATGCCGGCCCCGAACATCCCCGGCGCGGCGTTCGGCCAGAACAACTACGAGTTCCCCTCGACGCGCGAGAAGACGACGAACGCCTTCAACGTCAAGCTGAACTACAACCCCGGCGTCAACGACCAGCTCTCGCTGCGCTTCAGCTATCAGCGGCCGGAGATCTTCGATCCCGGCACCTACGGCGAGATCGGCGGCCCCTCGAACGGCGGCTTCGCGGGCACCGGCTACCAGAACACCTACTCGACGGCGCTCACCTGGACCCGCACCCTCAGCCCGAGCGTGATCATGGAGTGGCGGGCGGGCTACAGCACGTACCACAACGAGGCCATCTCGGAAGGCTCTGGGCTCGACACGGCGACGGAGGTCGGCATCCCGGGCGCGAACTACGATCTGTTCTCGAGCGGGATCAGCCAGATCACGATCAACCAGGGCTACTCGAACCCCGTCGTGGGCTTCTCCGCCAGCATGCCGTGGGACCGCGGCGAGGACACCTACAGCGTGGTCGGGTCGCTCACCAAGCTGACCGGCAACCACACGATCAAGGTCGGCACCGAGGTTCGCCACAACGAGGACTTCCTGCTGCAGATCCAGGACGCGGGCGGCGTGCGCGGCCAGTTCACCTTCAACGGCGCGCAGACCTCGATCCCCACGAACAGCGCGTCCACCGCCGGGCTCGCAAACTCCTTCGCTTCCTTTCTGCTCGACGTGCCGGGCCAGATCCAGCGCGACGTGAAGGCGCTCGACCGCCCCGGCACCAAGCACTGGGCCGTATTCGCCTTCGTCCAGGACAAGTGGCAGGTCAACTCCAAGCTGACGGTCGACCTGGGCCTGCGCTGGGAGTACTACACGCCGCTCGTGGGCATCGAGGATCAGGGCGGGCTGTCCAACTACGACATCACCAACAACACGGTCCGGGTCGCCGGCTACGGCAGCATCCCGCAGAATATCGGCGTCGAGAGCGTGTGGTCGAACTTCGCGCCGCGGCTCGGCGTGGCTTACCGCTTCGACGAGAAGACGGTGCTGCGCGCGGGCTTCGGCACCACGATCATCCCGTTCCCCGACAACCGCTACGCCTACAACTTCCCGGTCAAGCAGACGAACCAGTTCAACGCTCCGAACTCGTTCGCTCCCGCGGGCAAGATGGCGAACGGCTTCGGGCCGCCGGACTTCTTCCCGATCCCGGACAGCGGGATCGTGGACGCGAGCACCCCGCAGCTGCGCAACGCCCAGCTCTTCTACGTCCAGCCCGACCTGAAGGAGGCCAAGCTCGACTCCTGGAACGTGGCCTTCCAGCGCCAGCTGCCCTGGAACCTCGTCGGCGAGGTCGCCTACGTGGGCAACGTGGGCCGCGGCATCATCCTGCCCGACTACAACATCAACGCGGGGATGGTGCTCGGCGCCGACAACGCGGGCCGGCCCTACAACCAGCTCTACGGCCGGACCGCGAACGTGCAGTCGTGGCTCGCGACCGACACCGAGTACAACGCGCTCCAGGCCAAGCTCGACCGGCGCTTCAAGAACGGCTTCCTGCTGACGACCTCCTACACCCTCAGCAAGGCGATCAACTACTCGGAAGAGACCGGCATCGCGACGCCGGCCGACATCGAGCGCAGCAAGGGGCGGCCCAACTTCGACCGCACCCACGCCTTCGCGGCGAGCTTCATCTGGGACACGCCGTTCTTCAAGGACAACAGGAGCGCCCTCGGCTGGATCCTGGGCGGCTGGCAGCTGAGCGGGATCTTCACCGCCTACTCGGGCACGCCCGTCAACTTCACGGCCGACGCCGCCACCTTGCGGGCTCCCGGCAACACGCAGCGCCCGAACCTCAACGGCGGCGACCCCGAGGTGTTCGGCGACATCGGCCCCGGCCAGCTCTACTTCGATCCGTCGGTCTTCTCCGTGCCGGCCCAGAACACGTGGGGCAACATGACCCGCAACGACTCGATCAACGGCCCCGGCTACTGGAACGTGGACCTGTCGCTCATGAAGCGGATGCGCTTCGGCGGCCGGGTGGTGGTCGAGCTGCGGGCGGACGCTTTCAACGCCTTCAACCACCCGAACTTCGGCCAGCCCAACGGCACCCTGGGCAGTGCGCAGTTCGGGCAGGTCACCGGGATGGCGGGCGCCTACATTCCGCGCCTCGTCCGCTTCGGCGCGAGGGTGATTTTCTGACGCCATGGGCGGTCGTACCGCGACCGCCCATTTCTGCCGTTTCGCGCTCGACTCTCCAAGGGCGTCACGCCTGGGTTCCGAGCTTCGGCCCGCGGTCATCGCGAGGACCGCATGGCGGCCGCAGCGCGATGCGAATCCGTCTTGCCCACCCACGGCCACTTTGGCCTTGAGCGTGAAAGCGTCGGACACGAGGTTGATAGCGTCGGGCTCAACTCGGGGCGCCCCGAGTTGCGGGGGGGACCCTCCTGCGCGTCGAGCCCAGGCCGGCAGTTCTTCGGGGGGATGGAAGGGGATGGAGAGGAGCGTCACGTCTACGCTGGCGTTCGTGATGGAGAGGAAGGTCACGTGACGCTTGGTCTAGGGGTAGGGGCCCCTTGTGCCTGCTGTGGCCTGTGACTCTTCGAGGGGGACGTAGAGAAGGTCACGTAACCCTGCGTTCCTGGTCCAGGGGGGCGTTGCGCCGCCGGGACCCCCTGTGCCTGCTGTGGCCTGTGGCTCTTCAAGGGGGATGGAGAGGAAGGTCACGGGACGCCTGCGTTCCTGGTCTAGGGGGGCGGTGCCCCCCTAGGACCCCCCGTGACTGCTGATGGCAGTCGCCGACGGACGGGCTCGCTGCTACTTTTCCTCTTCCGTCAGTTCGTCCGCCCACGGTACCGGTTGCGGTCCGGGGACGATGCCGGCGATATCGGGGTCGTCGGCGCCCTTCTCGTTCGGGCGGGTCTTGCGCTCTTCGGCGCGCTGGGCGCGGCGCTCGGCCTTGTGAGCCTGCCGCTCCTTCTTCTGCGTCTCCCGGAGCCGCTTGTTGATCGATGGTCGTGCGTGGGCCACGGCGCTATTCTCTACAGTCCCGGTGTCGTTGTAAACCGGCTCGCGCCAGCGACGCCAGCGACGCCGGCGAGCGCCCGGCCTAGGCCGCGGGCGTCGAGCGCCGCGGCAGGAACGCCACCGCGACCGCTCCCACGACCGCCAGCGACGCGAGCAGCGCGAAGCCGGGACCGTAGCTGCCGGCGCCGTCGCGGATGCCCGCGACCCCCATCGGGACCACCGCCTCGGCGACGCCGTCGGCGGTGAGCACGATACCCATGACTCGGCCCATGCGTGCGAGGCCGAAGAGCTCCGCGGCCATCAGCGGGATGATCATGTAGTCCCCGCCGAGGCCGATCCCGAAAAGGAACGCCGCCACGGTCAACGCGCCGCCCGCGGGAGCGAGGTAGACGAGCGGGATCGACACCGCGACGATCGTGTAGACCAGCAGCATCACGTGCTTCTTCGGCCACAGGTCCGCGAGCCAGCCCATCAGCAGCCGGCCGACGAGGCTTCCGACCAGGATCGTGGTCCCGACGTTGCCGGCCTGCGCCTCGCTGAAGCCGCGGTCCAGGCTCAGGTACAGCTTCAGGTTCTGCATCGTGCCGCCCACGGCGCCGATCGACGCCATGCTGCCGATCGCCAGCAGGTAGAAGGCGGGTCGCTGCAGCATCTCGCGCAGGAAGCCCGGGACCTCGCGCAGCGACGCGGCGATGCGCGGCAGCAGCGGCTCCTGCGCCGCCGCCTTCGCCCGCGCGTCCTCGGGCTCGCGCACGAACCATGCGGCCGGGAAGGCCAGCACGATCATCAGCACGCCGAGCGTGCGCAGGGCGCCCCGCCAGCCGAAGCTCTGGATCAGCCAGGGCAGCAGCTGCATCACCACTGCGCCGCCGATCCCGATCCCGAGGTAGGCGACGCCCATCGCGCGGCCGCGGCCCTTGTCGAAGTAGCGCGAGAGCAGGACCTGGTTGGGCAGCGGTCCGCCGAACACGTAGCCGAGCGCGTTGCCCATGTAGCACAGGTAGAAGAGCAGGAACGACGTCGCCGTCACCGTCGACAGCCCGTAGACGGCGCAGCCGGCCATGACGATTCCCACCAGCATCAGCCGCCGCGGACCGAAGGTGTCGACGATGATCCCGGCGACGAGGCCGAACAGCAGCGCCGCCGCGATCTTGCTGTAGGCGTTCCCGGAGGTGACCGCCTGGCGCGTCCAGCCCAGGTCGGTCACGAAGAAGTTGTAGAAGAACGGCAGCCCGTAGAGGGCGAAGCCCACGATCGAGAACAGCGCGAGGAACGCGGTGACGAGCGCCAGCGCCTGGCCGGTGCGCTGGCCCGCGTCCGGCGCGGCGCCGCTCGGCGGGGACCCGCTCGTCACGCCCGCAGCGCCTGCTTGATCTCCTTGAGCTGCGCGGCCTCGGGCCGCCTGGCGTAGAAGGAGTCGAGCGGATAGCAGCCCGACGGCAGCCCCTTGCGCGGCGCCGTGGTGCAGTCGCTGAACGTGCGGCAGATGCGCTTGCGGTCGAGCGGCCGGCCCGCGAGCACGTCCCGCGGCAGCTCGGGGTAGGACAGCACCATGCGCCCGAGGCCGATCGAGTCGGCGCGGCCCTCGCGCAGCACGGCCTGGCCGACGTTCGGCAGCCACTCCTGCAGGTAGCTGTAGGCCGAGCCCACGAACACGATCCCGGGGAAGGCGGCCTTGAGCCGCGCCGTCGCCTCGACCTGGCGCGCGACGCCGTGCAGCGGGTCCTCGGGCGGCAGGTAGCCGTCGCTCGGCGGGAAGAGCGCCGGCCGCTGCAGGTGCGGGTTGTAGTAGGGGCTGCCCGCGCTCGTGCACACCCAGCGCACGCCCAGCGTCTCCAGCAGGCGCAGCAGCTCGCGCGCGTCGGCGAGCGCCGTCTCCAGGTCGCCGTCGTGCACGACGCCGAAGCCGTGCTTGTAGAGCGCGGGATCGCTCTCCGGGACCCCGCGGCCCTGGGAGTCCTTGCGGTAGGGCACGGCGTCGAAGATCGAGAAGCGCACGCCCACCCGCAGGCCGGGCGCCTCGGCGCGGATGCCCTCGACCACCGTGCGCAGGAAGCGCGTGCGGTTCTCGAACGAGCCGCCGTAGCGGCCGGCCCGCTCGCGCGCCGAGAGCAGCTCGTGGCCCAGGTAGCCGTGGCAGTGCTTGACGTCGACGAAGGCGAAGCCGGCCTTCTGTGCCAGCCGAGCGGCGCGCACGAAATCCTCGCTCAGCCGGTCGAGCTCCTCGTCGGTCAGCAGCCGGACTCCGGACGGAAAGCGGCGGTCGAGCACGGGGTGGTGCCAGGCGCCCAGCGGCTCCGGGCGATCCCAGCCGTTGGGCCGCGAGTAGCGGCCCGAGTGGGTGAGCTGGAGGCCGATCACCAGGTCGCTCGCGGCGCCCGGGCCGCAGGCCGCCTCGTGCTCGGCGACGAGCGCCTCGCGCAACCGGGCGAGCGCCGGCACGGTCCCCTCGTCGATCAGCAGCTGGTGGGGGTTGGCGCGGCCGTCGTGCCGCACGGCGACGGCTTCGCCGCCCCAGATCAGCTTGGCGCCCGAGCGCCCGAAGTTGCGCCACCGGCGCTCGGTGAGCTCGGTCGGCTCGCCGCTCGGCGTGCCGTCCCAGCCTTCCATCGGCAGGATGCAGAAGCGGTTGCCGGCGCGCAGGCCGTCCGCCTCGAGTGGCTTGCCGAAGGGGCTCTCGGCCGGGCTGGCGAGCGCGTCGTCGAAATCGAGGCCGACGCCTCCCGCCGCGAGGTGGCGGCGGAAAGCCTCCGCCGTGCGGAGCGTCGCGATGCGAACCCAGCCCGGATCACTCATTCAGGAGGACCCCCGATGGCACGCCACCAACGAACCCCACCGGCCGAGCGACATGAGCGATCTCGATGGGCCCGAGGAGCTTAGGTGAGGAGCTCGGCTCGAGTCAAGAAGAATATATAGGATATATAGGGTGGCTCGGAGGACGGACGGGCCGGGGCTGGAGCGTCCCGCCCCGGCCAGGTTGACCGGGTCAGAACATGATGCGGGCGCCGAGCTGGATGTTGCGCGGCTGTCCGTTGATCGTGGTGATCGTGCCGAAGCCGGCGTTCGACAGGTTGGGGGACTGGCTGTTGTTCGGGTTGCCCCAGTTGACCTGGTTGAAGGCGTTGAAGAAGTCGGCCTGGATCTGCATCCGCACGTCGCCCTTGATCCGGAACTCCTTGCGGATCGAGATGTCCCAGACGTGGTACGAAGGCCCGCGCGCCGTGCCGCGCTCCATGTCGCCTCGGCGGCTCTCGGGAGCCGCAGCGAACGCCGCGGGGTTGAGCCACTGCACGGCGCCGGTCGTGGGGTTGATGCGCTCGTCCAGGTACATGTCGCCGCCCACGTAGTCAGCGCGCCGCGTGCCGATCGAGGTGTTGCCGAAGACCGTGACCGGCGCGCCCGTCTGGTAGCGGGTGATGCCGGAGACCTGCCAGCCGCCGAGCAGGTTGCCGAGCAGGCCCTGGTCGTTCCGGAAGAAGGGCAGCGCGTAGTTCCAGGTCGCCACGAAGATGTGCGTGCGGTCGAAGTCGCTCGGGCCCCAGTAGTAGTCGATGTCCTCGTAGCCGTCCGCGAAGTTGTCGAAGTTGCCGCTGCCGTTGTCCTCGGCCTTGCCGAGCGTGTAGTTGAGCGTGAAGCTCAGGTCCCCGCGCCGCTTGCTCAGGAACACCTGGAGCGCGTGGTAGCGCGAGCTCGCGTCGGAGAGGCCCATCTCGATGTTCGAGTAGCCCTTGTAGGGCCGGATGTAGTTGGTGTTGTAGCGCGGGCCGGCGGCGTTCGCCGCGGCGTCCTCGAAGGACGGCCGGTTGATGTCGGGCCGGCGCATCAGGTTGAAGCCGGAAGCGCCCACGTAGGCGACCTCGCCGAAGAGACCCCACCACGGCAGCTCGCGCTGGAGGCTCGTGCTCCAGCTCCACTGGGCCGGCATCTCGAAGCCCGTCGAGACCGACTGCATGCCGGCCCAGGGCGCGAGCGCCGGCACCGAGCCTCCTCCGGGGTTCGCGAGGTTGCCGTTCTCGTAGGACGAGCTGAGCGCGAAGGGCGGGTTGTTCGGCAGGCCGAAGTACAGGTTGCCTTCCGGCCGGTCGTAGTAGAGGCCGATGCCGCCGCGCACCGACGTCTTGCCGTCGCCGCCGGGCGACCACGCGAAGCTGAAGCGCGGCATGATCAGGTGCTGGGGGCTGTAGATGCCGCGCTGGTCCGCGATCGGGATCGCCTGGACCGCCGGAGAGTCCGCGTTCGGGACCTCGGCCTTCTGGTCGTCCGGCACCTCGCCGGGGCGGATCAGCCCGTTGTAGCGGTTGCCGGTCCCGGGCACGAGCGTGCCGTTCGTGTTCATCGTCACCGCCTGCGCGGGGTCGTAGTGGGCCGGGTCGAAGGCCGTCAGGTTGTTGCCCGCGGTGTAGGTCGGGTAGTGATAGGTGTAGCGCAGGCCCACCTCGATGCTGAAGTTGCGCCCGATCCGCCAGTCGTCCGTGGCGAAGGCCTCCACCTGGTGGAAGCGGAAGTAGCCGAGCGGGTCGAGCTGCGCCTCGGCGTAGGAGCGGAAGTTGCCGAGCAGCGCGTCGGCGAAGGCGTTGCCCGTGGACCCGGGGTTGCCCGTCGGGTTGAAGGCGAGGTCGCCGGTGTAGTTGGAGCGGCCGTTCTGCTTCTTGGTGTTGTAGATGTAGAGCAGCCCGCTCTTCACGGTGTGGCTGCCCGAGAGCCAGGTGACCGTGTCGGTGAAGGCCCAGTCGCGGGTCGGCGACACGAGCGCCTGGTTGGCGCTGTTCCAGGTGGCGTAGCCGGTCATGGTGCCGACGCGCGGGATGGCGTCCTCGTACGTGCCGCCCGCCGGATAGAGCTGGGGGTACTGGAAGCCGTAGGTCGAGCGGGCCCACAGGTCGCCCACCGGGTCGATCGACTGCCCGTTGCCCGAGTAGTTGAACTTGGCCTCGTTCATCAGGTTCGGGGCGACCGTCCAGTGGTAGTTGAGCTGGACGTTGCGGCCCGGCCGGTTGCGGTCGGTCGGGACCGTCGGCAGGTTCCCGCCGATGAACGTCCCGTACGGGTCGGTGAGCGTGTAGTGGTCGAGCAGCAGGCGACCGGTCAGTCGGTGCTTGGAGTTGAGGTTGTAGTCGAGCCGGACCATCTCCTGCCGCCAGCGGAAGGGGTTCTCCATCTGGAACAGCGCGTTGTTCGCCGTCGGGGTGTCCGTGTAGGAGTCCGCGATGCCCGCCATCTTCGTGTAGAGGCTGGCGATCGCCTGCCCGTCGGGCGTAATCCGGCCGGCCGGGATCACGTTGCCCGGGAACGGCTGGCCGGTGAGCGGGTCGCGGATCACCGTGGCGAGCCCGCTGAAGTCGCCGGCGCGCATCGCGCTCGTCGGCAGCGTCTGCAGCGACGGGCTCGTGAAGCGGTCGATCTGCTTCCACTCGATGCCGGCGAAGAAGAACAGCTTGTCCTTGATGATCGGACCGCCGAGGGCGCCCCCGAAGTCGTTGTACTTCAGGTCCGAGCGCGGCACGTTGCGCGCGTTGTTGAAGTAGTTGTTGGCGTCGAGCCCCTCGTTGCGGTGGTACTCGAAGACGCTGCCGTGGAACTCGTTGGCGCCCGAGCGCGTCACGATGTTGACCGCCGCGCCGGAGTTGCGCCCGTACTCGGCCGAGAAGTTGGCGGTCTTGATCGAGACCTCCTCGATGAAGTCGACGCCCACGTTGCTGATCTGGCTGTTGTTCGAGCCCGAGTCCATGTTGAAGCCGCCGTCGACCGAGAGCAGCGTGGCATTGGTGCGGCTGCCATTGATCGAGGTGTTGATGCCGAGCCCCGTCATGATGTCGAGCGCGTTCGTGTTCAGGTCGGGCGCGCCCGGGATCAGCGTCGTGAGCTGCAGGTAGTTGCGGCCGTTCAGGGCCAGGTTCTGGACCTGCTGGCGATCGACGGTGCGCGCGATCTCACCCGAGACCGTGTTCACCGTCTCGCTCTCGACCGTCACCTCGACCGTTTCGTTGATGTTCCCGACGGCGAGGGCGAAGTCGGCGGTGAGACGGCCGTCGGCCACCAGCACGTAGCCGGTCTTCAGCTCCTTGGTGAAGCCCTGCATCTCGGCGCTCGCCGTGTAGGTGCCGAGCGGCAGGTTGACGAAGACGTACGCCCCCTGTGCGTCCGTCACGGCGGTCCGGCTGAAGCTGGTGCGCACCTCGGTCACGGTCACGGAGGCCCCGGGTAGCACGCCGCCCTGCGCGTCCACGACGGTTCCCGAGATGCGGCCGGTCGTGGCCTGAGCGAGCGCCAGGGCCGGAAACAGGAGGAAAGAGAGTATGCGAGACAAGAGGCGACGGCGACGGCTACGAGGCATGGCGACCCCCAAAATATTGTGCGCCAATGAGATGAGCGCGCTCAGATCGATCGCATTCCAGCGCGCTCGAATGGGCGGGAGCAGGCTAGAGGCAGGGGCAGCCTCGGCGCAAGAAGCGCCCTATAGGATATAGGGCCTACTTCAGTGCGCTGGAGCGTGTAGCTTCAAGTAGTCCGAATAGGCGGACTGGGCGTTGCGGTTGTGGCCCCGGACCACTCGCTCGGCTTCGTCGGGGTCGCGGGCGAGCAGTGCGCCGAGCAGGTCCCGGTGCTCGCGCTGCGCTTGCTCGACGCGCGGAACCAGGACCCCCTGGAAGTAGTGACGGCGCAGCCGCTCCCAGCGGGAAAGCGCGCGGTCGGTCATCTCGCGCAGCAGCGGCATGGCCGCGACGTCGCCGATCGAGCGGTGCAGCCGGCCGTTCATCTCGGCCCAGCTCTCGTACTGCTGACGCTCCACGGCGCGGTCCATGTCGGACACGATCGTCGCGAGCGAGTCGCCCTGCTCGGACGTCAGCCGCGCCGTGGCCTCGCGAACGGCCACCGTCTCGAGGCCTTCCATGATCGCGAACACCTCGTGGATCTCGTCCTGCGAGATGGGCGCGACCGTGGCGCCGATGTGCGGCGCGCTCACGACCAGCCCCTCGGCCTGCAGCGACTGCAGCGCCTCCCGGATCGGGATCGCGCTCACCTCCAGCCGGCGCGCGATGTCGTCGATCACGAGCCGCTGCCCCGGCGCAAGCTCGCCGCGCATGATGGCGCCGCGCAGCCACTGGTAGACGTACTCCTGCTTGGTGCGGAACCGGACGTCGGGGCTGCTCCCCAGAGCCACGCCGCCTCCTTTGCCCTGATACAGGCGCTAAGCGGTGATCTCGATCCTCGTCTTCTTCTCGATCGCGTCGAACCCCGCGATGCAGGCCCGCGCGGAGCCGAGCCCGCGCTCGGGCCCGCACTTCAGCTCCGAGCCGGTGCGGATGGCGCTGCAGAAGCCGCTCACCTCCTGCCGGTAGGACACCAGGCGATCGACGCCGCCCGCAGCGGATCCCACGCCCTTGCCCGGGCCCGCGGCGTCTGCGGCGCGGCTTTCCGACGCGGAGCCCGCGGGGCCCGCCTTGGCCGCCACCTCGATCCCAGTCGCCTTCGAAGCGCCGCCCGCGGCGCCCTCCTCGAACAGGTAGGCTTCGACCTCGCCCTTCAGGATCAGCGTGCCCTTCGTGCCGTAGTACGCCTCGTAGTAGTTGTCGAAGGCGTTCGACTCGATCGAGGTGAAGACGGCATCGCGGCCGCCCGGGTACTCGAGCGTGACGTAGGTGTGGTCGGGCACCTCGCGCCCTTCGTCCTTGAAGCGGTAGACGCCGCCGCTGCCGATCGCCGCCACGGCCGGGGCGCCGAAGAACCAGTCGGTGATCGCCACCATGTGGCTCGCGAGCTCGGCCATGTGCCCGCGCGAGTACTGCTTGTAGAGCCGCCAGTTGATCAGGTGGTCGTAGGTCGGGTAGCCCCACTTCGCCGGGCTGTAGTCGGGCGACGGCGGCTCGGCGGTGCGCCGCCAGCTCGCGTTGCGGTGCCAGACGAGCCTCGCGTGGTAGACCTCGCCGAGCAGGCCGGCCTTGACGATGCCGGCGTAGGAAGCCTGGTAGACGGGGTTGTAGTAGCGCTGGTGGCCGATCTCGAGGACGCGGCCGGTGCGGCGTGCCGCGTCCGCCATGCGGCGGCAGGACGCGTCGTCGATGCCCATCATCTTCTCGCACAGCACGTGCAGGCCCGCTTCCATGCAGCCGACGGCGATGTCGGTGTGCGTGAAGAGCGGCGAGGCGATCACGACGGCCTCGAGCCGCTCCTTCTGGATCATCTCCTGCCAGTCGGCGTAGTGCGGCACCGGCTGGCGGCCGAGCTTCGCCAGCGACGCGTCCGCGCGCTCGAGCTGGAGCGGGTTGACGTCGCACACGGCGACGACCTCGGCGAAGCGCGGGTCGCTCTGCTCGAGCAGCACGCGCCCCTGGCCGCCGAGGCCGATGTAGCCGAGGCGAACGGGCCCGCCGCGCACCGGGCCCTTCAAGGCGGCGGCCGCGCCGAGCGCCGCCAGCGCCGGCGTGCCGGCGAGAACGCGCATGAAGTTGCGGCGCCCGAGCTCCTGCTGCTCCGGGGTGAGGTTCATCGCGCGGCCTCCGCGACGGGCGGCAGGGGCGGCGCGGGCTCGCGCCGACGCAGCAGGTCCAGCCCGGCGATGCTTCCGGTCCTGAAGACGAATACGACGCCGACCGCCGCCGCCTCGACGAGGTTCTTGTTCACGAGCAGGTAGTTGCCCTCGGTGCCGGGCTCGTAGACGCCCCGCGTCGGGAGCCACGAGACGTAGAAGAGCGCGAGCAGCGCGAGCGCACCCGCGCAGGCCAGCTGCGTGAACAGGCCGAGCATCAGGCCGAGCCCGACGAGCAGCAGGCCCCAGGCCACGAGCAGGTCCAGCCAGGGCAGCCAGCTCACGTCGGCGAGCCCGTGGAACACGTCGGCCAGCGGGCCGGTCGAGGAGCGCAGGTAGCCCGCCGAGGAGAAGCGGGCGAGCGGCGCGCCGTCGCGGCTCCAGGCCGGCCAGAGCGTCTTCACGAAACCTTCGTAGAGGAAGTGCCAGCCGATGAGGGTGCGCAAGGCGACGAGCGCCGCCTGCTGGGTTCGCGAGGGGATGATCGCCATGGCCCTTTTCGATGGGGGACGTTACACCCGCGCGGGGGCATGGGTCAATGAAGTGTATAGGATATACGCTCCGGATCGCCGAATACCGATACGGACCGCCGGATTCGCAGCCGCGAGCTGACGCCGTTTGCGGGCGTGCTACGCTTCGGGCCCAACGCGGAGGGCGACGCGTCTGCGCGGGATGCGCGTCGACGACACCGTCGCAAGGAGGAGCGAATGGAACGCCGGGCATTCCTGGCCGCCTCGACGGCGGCGGCGCTCGCAGGGGGAGGGCCGCTCGCGGCGGCCTCGAGTCCCGCGGGACAGTCCGCCCCCTTTGGCTCGCCCCTGCTGCTGGAGCTGCGCCGCTACCGCCTCCGGAGCGGACCGATGGCCGCGCGCTTCTCGGCCTACGCGAAGGACGCGCTCGTCCCCGCGCTCGGTCGGGCCGGGATCTCCCCGGTCGGCGCGTGGAACGTCTCGTTCGGTCCGCAAAGCCCCACGCTCCACCTGCTCATCCCGCACGCAAACGCGGACTCGGTCGTGACGCTCGACGCCCGGCTCGCCAGAGACGCCGAGTACGGCCGGGCGGCCCAGTCCTTCCTCGCACTGCCGCCCTCCGATCCCCCGTTCGAGCGCTGCGACTCGTCCTTGCTGGCCGCCGTGGCGACGCTGCCCGGGGTTCGCAAGCCCGAGGGTCCCGCGGCGTCGCCGTCGCGTGTCTTCGAGCTGCGCACCTACCGCAGCCCCAGCGAGCCCGCCGGGCGCAGGAAGATCGAGATGTTCGAGGCCGGCGGCGAGCTCGCGATCTTCGCGCGCCTGGGCCTGCACACCGTCTTCTTCGGACGCGACCTGGTGGGCGGCGGGCTGCCGAGCCTGACCTACATGTGCGCGTTCGCCGACGTGGCCGCGCGGGAAAGGGCGTGGGCGGCGTTTCGCGAGGACCCCGAGTGGATCAAGCTCCGCGACCAGCCCGTCTACGCGGACATCGTCTCGGGAATCGACGCGACGCTGCTGCGTCCCGCCGACTACTCGCAGATTTAGGGCTCGCGGTGCGCAGCCTCGCGTCGCTGATCGGCCTCGCGCTCGTCGCCGCGCCCGCGGCTGCCGCCGACCTGCCGGCGGTCAAGCAGCGCGGCGTTCTTCGCGTGCTGGCCGTCGACATCGGCGAGCCCGACGAGTTCTTCCAGTTCTCCGGGGCTCCCGGCTTCGACCGAGAGATCCTGGAGGGGTTTGCGCGGCTCCACGGCGTGCGGCTCGAGCCGGTGCGCGTCGCGGCCTGGGACGACCTCGTGCCGTCGCTCGCGGCCGACCGCGGCGACGTCGTCGCCGGACGCTTCACGCTGACCGAGGAGCGCAAGCGACGCATCGCTTTCACGCGCGAGACGTTCCCGACCCGCAACGTCGTGCTCACGCGCCAGCCCGCGCCGCCCGTGCGCAGCCTCGACGAGCTGAGGGCTCTGCGCGTCGGGACGGTGAAGGGCTCCAGCATGGCCGAGGCCGTGGCGCAGGCAGGCGTGCCGGCCGCGAACGTCGACGACGGGATTCGTCCCGGAGGCCTGCCGCAGGCGCTCGCCGCGAGCCGGGTGAAAGCGATCGTGATGGGGGTCGAGAGCGCGATCACGGCGCAACGCGACGACCCGAAGATCGAGCTGGGCCTGTTCCTGGGCCCCCCGGGCAGCCTCGCCTTCGGTGTGCGCCGGGGCGACGACCAGCTGCTGGCTGCGCTCGACGACTACATCCAGAACCTGCGGCGGACGGCGACCTGGAACCGGCTGGTCGTCAAGTACTTCGGCGAGACAGCCCCCGAGGTACTGCGCAAGGCGCGGGCCGAGTAGTCGCTTTGGCCCCGTACTACTCGGGCTTCAGCTCGCGCAGCTTGACGTTGCGGAAGGACACCTGGTTGCCGTGGTCCTGGAGCAGGATGTGTCCCGCGGGAAGCTCGCCGAAGCCGGGCCACACCTTGTACTTGCTCTCGGCCACCAGCGCGCGAAACTCCGGCGTGCCCCGCTCGTACTCGAGCACCTTGCTGCCGTTCAGCCAGTGCTCGACGCGTCGCCCGCGCGAGACCACGCGAGCCTCGTTCCACTCGCCGATCGGCCTCGGCTTCTTGTCCGCGGCGGCGGCGATCAGGTCGTAGAGGGACGCGAGCGTCCGGTTGCCGCCGCGGCCGGCCTTGGCGTCGGGATGGCGCTCGTCGTCGAGGATCTGGTACTCGAGGCCGATCGACGAGCCCGGGCCCTGGTTGAGCTCGGGGTCGACGTAGTACTTGATCCCGCTGTTGGCGCCAGCGGTCAGGCGGAACTCCAGCACCAGCTCGAACGCCGCGAACTTCCGGGTCGTGATGATGTCGCCGCCGTTCTTGGACTCGGCGCCGCCGCTCTCGAGGACGCGGAGCTCGCCGTCCTGGATCTGCCAGCCCCCCTTGGGGAACTCGGGGCCGCGGGCGCTGCGCCAGCCCCAGCTGGTGCGGCCGTCGAAGAGCAGCTCGAAGCCGCGCGAGCGCTCGAGCTCGCTGAGCGTGTTGGGCGTCGCCCCGGTCGCGGCCCGCGGCAGCTCCCGGATCTTCACGTCGCGCCACCTCACCGCGAGGCCCGCCTGGTCCGCCTCGTGAACCTGGAAGCCGATGAAGCCAGAGCGCGTCACGCCGTCGACGATGTCCGCGATCGCGACGCCGTTCACCCAGGTGCGCAGCCGGTCGCCGTTCGCCTCGATCCGGTAGCGGTTCCACTCGCCGGGCCGGAACGCCTTGCGCGAGGCCGGGGCCCCGTCGGTGCTGGTGAGCCAGCCGCGTCGCTGCTCCTCGTAGATGCCTCCGCTGAAGCCGCGCTCCGACGCGTCGATCTCCACCTGGTAGCCGTGGACGACGCCGTTCCTGTAGTCGGGCCGCGAGGCCGAGCGGATCTGGACTCCCGAGTTGAGCTCGATGTCGACGAGCACCTCGAACTCCAGCACGAAGTCGGCGTACTCCTTCGGCGGGCACAGGAAGCTGTTCTTCTCGCCGAGCACCGTGCGCCCCACGATGGCGCCGTCCTCCACCGTGTAGACCGCCTTTCCGCCGCGTTGCACCCAGCCCGCCGTCGACTGGCCGTCGAAGAGGCTCACCAGGCCCTCGTCGCCCCGCGCCCCCGGCGCGATCAGCAGGCCGCAGGCGGCCAGCAGGGCGGTGAGCGACAGGCCGCGGCGGCGCGGGCCGGCGGGCGGGGCTTTCGGCGTCGGCATGGGACTCCTCCTTCGGCTCAGGAACTCCAGACGCGGCCGCCCGGGTACTCGTGGGCGGCGAGCGACGCTTCCTTCATCTCGATCGAGTAGCCCGGCGCGAGCGGCGCCTGGTAGCGCGCTTCGACCACGCGCACCGGCTCGACGAAGTGCTCGTGCAGGTGGTCGACGTACTCGCAGTAGCGGTCGGCCAGCGACGGGTTGAGGGCGACGTAGTCGTAGATCGCCAGGTGCTGGACGTACTCGCACAGCCCGACGCCGCCCGCGTGCGGGCACACAGGGACGCCGAACTTCGCCGCCAGCAGCAGGATCGCGAGCACCTCGTTGACTCCGCCCACGCGGCAGGAGTCGACCTGGCAGTAGCCGAGGGCGCCCGCCTGGAACAGCTGCTTGAACACGACGCGGTTCTGGCACATCTCGCCCGTCGCCACCTTGATCGGCGCGATCGCCTTCGCGATCGCCGCGTGCCCGAGCACGTCGTCCGGGCTCGTCGGCTCCTCGATCCACCAGGGATCGAACTCGGCGAGCGCCCGCACGTGCTCGATCGCGTCGGGCACGTCCCAGCACTGGTTCGCGTCCATGCTGAGCCGCCGCTCCGGCCCGATCTCGGCGCGCATCAGCGCCGCCCGCCGCCGGTTGCCCTCGCGGTCCTCCGAGACCTTCATCTTGAAGTGCGTGAAACCCTGTGCCATCGCCTCGCGGCACAGGCGCCGCACCTTCTCGTCCGGGTAGCCGAGCCAGCCGGTCGAGGTGGTGTAGGCCGGGAAGCCGTGGCGGCGCATCTCCGCCTCACGCGCGCCGCGCGTCGCGTGGTTCCGCTCCAGGATCCGGAGCGCGTCGTCGGGGGTGAGCGCGTCGCTGATCCAGCTGAACGGCACGCAGTCCACGGTCTGCTGCGGCGTCAGGTCCGCGAGCAGCTTCCAGACCGGCTTGGCGTCGCGCCGCGCCCACAGGTCCCAGATGGCGTTCAGCACCGCGCCGGTCACCATGTGCACGATGCCCTTCTCGGGCCCGATCCAGCGCAGCTGCGGGTCCTGCGTCAGGCGCCTGTAGAAGCCGCGAAAGTCGGCGGTGATCTCCTCGAGCTCGCGGCCCACCACCAGGCGCACGAGCGCCCGCGCGGCGGCCGTGCCGATCTCGGTGCCGTGGCCGTTCGTGAAGGTCAGGCCGTAGCCCGCGTGCGCCCCGTCGGTCTCGAGCACCACGTACACGGCCGAGTAGTCGCCCAGGTTGAGCGCGTCCGAGCCGTCTTTCTCGCGGGAGGTGGGGAAGCGGATGTCGCGGGCGGTGAGGTTCGTGATTCTCATGACGGCATTCTCATGACGGTCCTCGACTATACGACAACGGCGTGGGTGCGTCGGGGAGGGGACCGTCTTTGTCTGGACCGGTCGCTCGGCTCCGTTCAGTCGTCCAGCATCGCGGGCTGTTCGTGGCCTCGTCGTCCAGCACGGGACCGGCGATGGCGGTGAGCTCCGTAATCCAGCATCCCTGGGACGAGCGACGAGACCGGGCTACCGGCCCGTTTCTGGCTCTCTTTGAAACGAGGGGGCTCCGCCCCCTCGAGCACCCCCGGGTTACTTCTTTGTCTTCCTAGGCGCGGCGTTCGGCCGCGCCCTGGCCGGAGTCCTTGTCTTCTTTTCCGGCTGCTTCTCGGTGTTCTTCTTCCTTGTTGCCTTTGGCTCGGGCGGCGCCTCCGCGGACGGGGTCGGTCTTCGGCGTGGCGTCTTCTTGGCGGCGACCTTCATCGTCGCGGCGACGAGCGCGGCCTGGCGCGCCTCCTCGGTCACCTCGGTGGTGAGCGGGTAGCGCTCGAGGTCGCGTGCGGGCTCGTCGTAGTCGCAGCCCTCCGCTTCGCAGACGTAGAAGGACCCGCCCTTCCGCTCCCGCACCAGCAGGTACGCCGTGCCGCACTTCGGGCACGGCATCGGCACCGGGCGCGCGCGGAAGTTCCTGGTGCAGTCGGGGTAGCGCGCGCAGCCGTAGAACGGCCCGAAGCGCCCCTTGCGCTCCAGGATCTGGCCCTGGTGGCACTCGGGGCAGGTGACGCCGGTGAGCGTCACCGGCTTCGGGGGCTTGTAGCGGCAGTTCGGGTAGTTCGAGCAGGAGACGTACTCGCCGAAGCGGCCGTGCCGCTTCACGAGGTCGTGGCCGCAGACCGGGCACTTCTCGCCCGTGGGCTCGTCGGGCCGCGCCTCGGCCTTTCCGCCCTGGACGCTCACCGAGATGGCGTTGCGGCACTTCGGGTAGGCGGTGCAGCCGAGGAACGCCGAGCCGTTCTTGCCCGTGCGCAGCCGCATCGGGCTGCCGCACTCGTCGCAGATCTGCCCCTCGAGATCGGTCGGGTCCACGGGGTCCTCCTCCGTCTCGGGGATGTCCACGGTCCAGGTGCACTCGGGGTAGCCGCTGCAGGCGACGAACAGGCCGGCCTTTCCCATCCGCAGCTTCAGCGGGTGGCCGCTCTCGGGGCAGGTGTCGCCGGGGTCGTTCGTGAGCTTGAAGTCCGTGAAGGCCGCGCGCACTACGGGCATCTCGAGCCCGGCCTTCACCGAGTGCATCTGCTTCTTGGCGCGCTCGCGGTCCTTCGAGAACTTGCCGTCGAAGTCGCGAAGCGCCTGGCGCCAGTCGAGCTTGCCCTCCTCGACCTCGTCGAGCTCCTCCTCCATCCGGGCCGTGTACTCGGTCTGGAAGAAGTCCTCGAAGCCCTCCTTCATCAGGTCCACCACCAGGCGCCCGAGCGGCGTCGGGATGAAGCGGCGGTCCTGCTTGCGCACGTACTCGCGCTGCTCGATCTTGCGCAGGATGTCGGCGTAGGTGGAAGGCCGGCCGATGCCGTTCTCTTCCATGAACTTCACGAGCGAGGCCTCGTTGAAGCGCGGCGGCGGCTGTGTCTCGTGGTCCTCGACCTTCGCCTCACGCAGCGCCAGCACGTCGCCCTGGGCGATCGCCGGCAGCCGCACCTTGGTGTCGTCGCTGTCGGCCTCGTCCTCGGGCGCGTTCTGCGACTCGGTCTCCGAGACCTGGCCGTAGACCCTCAGGAAGCCCGGGTCCTTGAGCACGGAGCCGGTCGCGCGCAGGCCGGCGAGATCGGGCGAGCCCTCGCGGCGCGCCTCGATCTCGACCGTGGTCACGTCGGAGAGCGCCGGGTTCATCTGCGAGGCGACGAAGCGGTTCCAGATCAGCTGATACAGCTTCAGCTCGGCCGGCTCGAGATAGCGGGCGACGGCTTCGGGCGGCAGCTCGAGCGTCGTCGGCCGGATTGCCTCGTGGGCGTCCTGCGCGTCCTTCTTCGACTTGTAGCGCCGCGCCTCGGCCGGCAGGCTGGGCTCGCCGTAGGTGGCCTTGATGTGCTGGCGCACGGCGACGAGCGCCTCGTCCGCCACGCGCACGGAGTCGGAGCGCATGTAGGTGATCAGCCCGACCGTGCCGTGCTCGCCCACCGCGCGCCCCTCGTAGAGCCGCTGCGCCAGCGTCATCGTCTTGCGCACGGTGAAGCCGAGCGAGCGCGCCGCCGCCTGCTGCAGCTTGGGCGTCGTGAAGGGCGGGGCCGGGTTCTGGCGCCGCTCGCGCGCCTCGACGGACGCCACGCGCAGGCTCGACGCCGCTACGTGGGCCCTCACCTCCTCGGCGGCCGCGTGCGTGGCGAGGCGCGGGTCGGTGCCGTCGAAGTTGAGCTTGTCGCCGCGCCAGGCGACGACGCGTGCCGGGAAGGCCGCCTCGCCCTTCGCGAGCGTGACCGGCACCGAGAAGTAGGGGATCGCGACGAAGGCCTCGCGCTCGGTCTCGCGCTCGACGATGATGCGCAGCGCCACCGTCTGCACGCGCCCGGCGCTGAGCCCGCGCCAGACCTTGTTCCACAGCAGCTCCGAGACCTCGTAGCCGACCAGGCGGTCGATGATGCGCCGTGCCTGCTGGGCGCCCACGCGGTCCTTCGAGATCTTGCCCGGCTTCTCGATCGCGCGCGTCACGGCGGCCTTCGTGATCTCGTGGAACTCGGCGCGGTGGAAGGTGGCGTCCGGCGCTTCCTTCTTGAGCAGCTCGTGCAGGTGCCAGCAGATCGCCTCGCCCTCGCGGTCGGGGTCGGCCGCGAGGTAGATGGTGTCGGCCTTCTTCGCGAGCCGCGCGAGCTCGAGGACGGTCTTCTCCTTGCCCGGGACGATGCGGTAGTCCGGCTTGTAGTCCTTCGCGCGGTCGACCGAGATGCCTTTGCGGTCGAGATCGCGGACGTGGCCGTAGCAGGCGGTGACCTGGAAGTCCTTTCCGAGGAACTTGCCGAGAGTCCCCGCCTTTGCCGGCGATTCGACGATGACCAGGGAGCGCGCCATGGGAACCAGCAAGATGCCACGCCTGTCAAGCCCCCGGAGAGGACGCGCTCCCCGGCCGCGGGTGGGGCTCGACATGCAACTCGTTCACTGACAGTGAGTTGCTGGATTCGGTTGAGGGCATCCGACCGGGACGGGCGGCCGGGGGCTACACTGCCGACGCATGCGGCAGGCTCTTGCAGCCCTTCTCCTCTTTCTTGTGTCGCCCCTGAGGCCCGCGTGGGCCGGCCAGGGGCCGAAGGACCCGGTGTTTCCGATGGCCGTCTGGTACGGCGGCGGCAAGGCACGGGCGCCGATGCTCGAGCCCGATCCGCGTGCGAAGAAGGAGGCCTGGCGGCGCGACTTGAAGCAGATCAAGGCGCTGGGGTTCAACAGCATTCGCAGCTGGGTCGACTGGGCGAGCGGGGAGCCCGCCCCCGGGAAGTACCGGCTCGACACCCTCGAAGTCCTGCTCTCGCTGGCGGAGCAGGAAGGGCTGCGTCTGATCCTCCAGGTCTACATGGACTCGGCGCCCGAGTGGGTGGGACGCCACCACCCCGACGCGCTCTTCGTCAGCTCGAACGGCCTGGCGATTCGACCCGAGTCGTCGCCGGGCTACTGCCTCGACCACCCGGGGGTGCGCGAGGCGGATCTGGCCTTCTACGAGGCCGTCGCGAGGCGCGCCGCCGCGAGTCCCGCGTTCCTCGGCTTCGACCTGTGGAGCGAGCCCCACGTCATCAACTGGGCGAACCCGACCCACATCGACAACCCGGAGTTCTGCTTCTGCCGCCACACGGTCGCGCGCTTCCGCCGCTGGCTCGAGCGCAAGTACGGCTCGCTCGACGCGCTCAACGCGGCCTGGTACCGCCGCCACGCGTCCTGGGACGAGGTCGAGCCGAACCGGCTCAGCACCATCCTCTCCTACACGGACTACATCGACTGGAAGAGCTTCATCGCCAGCAAGCTCGGCGAGGACCTGCGCGCGCGCTACGACGCTGCCAAGCGGGGCGCGCCCGACCGCGTGGCCACCAGCCACGCCGCGGGCGTGGGGCTGTTCGCCTCCCCGCACTGGTGGGAGGGGCAGTCGGACGACTGGACGATGGCGGCGCAGGTCGACTACTACGGGACCTCGTTCTACCCGAAGCACTCGGCCTTCGTGGACCGCGACAGCGAGTGGCGCGCCGCGCTTCTCGACTTCACCCGCTCCTTCGGCTACGCGCAGGGCCGGCGCGGGTTCTGGATCGGCGAGCTGCAGGCCGGCTTCGGCACGATCGCGCTGAACGTCAGCCCGACGGTCACGCCCGCCGACCTCCGGCAGTGGACCTGGAGCGCGCTCGCGCGCGGGGCGAAGGCGATCGCGACCTACGCCTACTACCCGATGAGCACGGGCTACGAATCGGGAGGCTTCGGCCTGGTTCGCCTCGACGGGACGCTCACCGAGCGGGCCCGGGCGGCGGGCGAGGTCGCGCGGCTCGTCGACCGCCACTCGGGCTTGTTCCTCGCGGCGCGTCCGCCGCGCTCGGAGGTGGCGGTCGTGTACAACCCGCTCGCGCACTTCGTGGGCGGCCGGCAGCGGGCCGCCGCCTACGGCGGGCCGCAGGGCGAGGTCGCGGGCATCGAGCGCGACTCGCTGCTCGGCGTCTACCGAGCCCTGTTCGCGACGAACGTGCCGCTCGACTTCGTCCACGCCGACCACATGACGGCCGGTGAGCTCGCGGCGTACAAGCTCGTGGTGTTGCCCTACCCGCTGATGCTGCGGGCGTCGGCGGCCGCCGCGCTCGCCGAGTACGTGCGCGCGGGGGGCGCGCTGGTGCTCGAGGCGCGCGCAGGATGGAACGACGAGAACGGCCGGGCGGCCGAGACGATCCCCGGGCTCGGCCTCGCGGAGGTCGTGGGCGCGCGCGAGACGGACGTCCAGACCGTCGCCAAGGGCGCGGCGCTGCTGCGCGCCGAGGCGGGGCTTCCGGGCCTCGCGCCGGGCGAGCTGCTGCCGGGCCGCTGGTACGAGGAGTCGCTCGAGGCTTCGTCCCCCGGCGCGCGCGTGGTGGCGCGCTTCCCGAGCGGGGCGCCCGCCGCCGTGGTCTCGACGCACGGCCGGGGCCGGACGCTGATGCTCGGGTCGTACGTCGCCGCCGGCTACGTCAGCCAGCCGAGCGATACCGCACGTCGCTTCTACTCGGGACTGCTCGACTGGGCCGGCGTCGCACGGCCGGTCGGCGTGTCGGGAGCGGCCGCCGAGGTGAGGCTGCTCGAGTCCGGCGGCGAGCACCTCGTCTTCGTCTTCAACCACGCGGCGGTGGCGGGCGAGGCCACGATTCGGCTCCGCCTGCCGCTGCTGGGCCGCTCGGTCCACGACCTGGCGAGCGGCGACGCCGTGGCCGTGACGGCCGTCGCCGACGGGTTCGAGTGGCGCGAGACGCTGCCGCCGAACGCGGTTCGCGTGCTGAGGGTCAGGGACCGGATCGCGCCCGCGGCGGCGCCAGGCGGGCGACCTTCATCGGCCGCGAGGTGAAGCGGGCGCTGCCGTGCGGCGCCAGCCTGCGTGCGAGCGCGGGCGGAAGCGCCTCGGCGGCTGCCGGCGTGAGCAGGATCTCGCCCGGCCGCGCCCGGTCCTCGCCCAGCTTGGACGCGAGGTTCACCTCGAGCCCGAGCAGGTCGTGCCCCAGGTCGATGAGCTCGCCGAAGCCGATCCCGAACGAGAATGCGACGCGCTCGCTCGCCGGCCGGCCGCGGTTCAGGCGCGCGATCGCCGACGACATCGCGAGCACCGCACGGCAGGCGCGGGCGGCGTCGGGAAAGGCGAGCAGCAGGCTGTCCGCCTCGACTTTGATGAGACGCCCGCCATGGCGTGAGACGAGCGGGCGCAGGGCGCGCACCGCGCGCGCGAAGACCATCAGGAAGTGCAGGATGCCGTGGCGCTCCACGCGCTGCGTGAAGTCGGCGGTGTCGGTGTAGACGACGGCGAGGGGGCGTGCGAGGGACTTGAGGATGCGGGCGTCGTGCGCGGGGCGCTGCCAGGGGGCGCGGCTCTCGCGGCGGCGGAGGGCGGCGGCGAGCGACGATGCGCGAGTCAAGATCTGGGGTCCTCCGTGGGACGGGCTTGCGGGGGGCGCTCTACCGCCTCGCCCCCCTGGGCGGGGGCGTCAAAACGGGAACAGTTGGCGCAGGTCGTCTTCGCTCGGGCGGCGGCCGTACTCGCAGACCTCGAAGGCCTCGGCGTTCTTGACGCTCTCGGCGTTCGCGCCGTAGCGCTTGCGCAGGGCCGCGCGGAGCTCGTCCGAGATCGGGCGGCCGCTGCGCTGCTGCCGCAGCCAGGCGAGGCGCGCGTCTTTGTCCTTCGGCACGCTGTCGAGCACACCGTCCACCCACGGCAGCCACTCGTAGACCTGTGACACGTGGGCGTCGAGCGCGGCGATCTTCTGGTCGATCGTGGCGTCGATCGCCACCGCGACGTCCGGGCGGAACGGGTTGGGTCGCTGGAAGTGGTCGTACGAGTACAGGAACACCGGGTTCTTGCGCAGCGGAGGCGTGTCCGGCGTGACGTTCGGCACCACGACCATGTAGGCGCTGTCCTGCACCACGACGCCGGTGTAGCGGTGGTCGGGGTGGTAGTCGTTCGGCCGCGGGGCGATCACCACGTCGGCCTGCCACTGCCGGATGCGGCGGATCACCTGCTGTCTCACCGCGAGCGTGGGCTCGAGCTCGCCGTCGTGGTTGTCGAGCACCTCGTACTCCGCGATGCCGAGGCGGCGGCCCGCCTCCTGGGCCTCCGCGCGCCGGCGCTTCGCGAGCGCCCC
>CAZMRX010000026.1:0-26466 GCA_964568755.1 uncultured Acidobacteriota bacterium
GAGCGACAGACTACGAATCTGTAGGTCGCACGTTCGAATCGTGCAGGGCGCACCATCCCTTCAACAAGTTACAGGAGACTGTGACTTGAGGGGATTACATCAGAGAACTCCCCAGCTTCAGCCGATGCTCGAGTCGGTCTGGCCCAGACCGCCGCCGGCTGGCTACCGGGACTCTAGCCGAGCATCCCCAGGTAGGCGTACACCAAGAGGATCAGGTCGAGTCCGGCGTGCGCGACCACGAGCGGCCAGAGATTGCGCCGAGTCGCGAGGAACATCAGGCCTTGCGTCGATCCCATGACCGCCGTCAACAGGATGCCGCCCATGCCCCACTCGTAGTGGACGAGGCCGAACGGGACGCCACAGGCCAACGCTCCCAGCAGGCGGCCGCGCCGCCCCCCGCCGAAGAGGCGCGCGAGTCGGTCGAGCATCAGCCCCCGGTAGACGACCTCTTCGATGAACCCGCCCGTGAACATGGCACCCGCCGCGACGGCGAGGAACAGGGGCAGGTTGCCGCGGAGCACCGCGTACTGGCTGACGTCCGCCGCGGGAAGGCCGAGGAACGCGCCCAGCGCCGGCACCACTGTCAGCTGCAATGCCACGTTGACGCCGAGCACGAAGAACCCCCAGGCGGGGACGAACCACCACGTCGGCGGGCTGCGCAGGCCGAGTGCCGCCAGGCCTTCCCCTCGCCAGCGAACCAGCCAGATGACGAAGAGGAACGTTCCCACGAGGGTGATGACGCCGGTGTAGAGGCCTGACTCCGGCAGCACGCCGAGGCGCCGGAGACCGAGCTCCGCGGCGTAGAGCAGGCCGCTGACCAGGACCGTGAGCAGGACATCGGCAACAGCCGCCCCGCGCCTGAGGGACCGCTCGACGGGAGCTGCGTCAGCGGCGGGCGCGCCGACATTGCCCATGGCTCGATCCTCCTCTTGAAATAACAATGATATCGTACTCTAATATCGGCGTTATGCAAGGCAGGTCGGGCGCTCCCTCCCGGCGGCAGCCGAGGCGCAAGCACCCGCCTGGGGAGCCTCCGGCTCGCGCGCTCGACACGCGCCAGCGGCTCCTCGACGCCGGCCTGCGGCTCTTCGCGCAGAAGGGCTTCCGCGGGACCTCCATCGGTGAGATCGAGAAGGCGGCCGGCCTCGCCCCGCGAGCCGGAGCCTTCTACCGGCACTTTCCCGGCAAGGCCGCGCTCGCGGCCGAGATCGGGCGGGCCAGCCTGATCGAGACGCGGCGGGACCTGGGCCTCGACGGCGTGCTGCCGCTCGGGGACACACGCGCGGAGCTGATCGTGATCGCGCGGGGCTACCTCCGCGCCTTCGAGCGGCAGGCTCCGTTGCAGGCCCTGATCGCCGAGGTCCGTGCGCTGCCGGAGATCCGCGAGCTGGAGGATCGCGTGGACCGGGACCTGATCGAGGGTCTCCTGGGCTGGCTCGCGGCGAAGCGGTACGCCGCGGCCCTGGACCGCGCCGGCCGCGTGGGCCTGCTGCTCTCGATCGTGGGCAGCTGGACGCTCTACCTGCAGAAGCGCGGCTCGGCGGCCTGCCCGTCCCGGCTCACCGAGCAGCGCATGCTCAGCCAGTGGGCCGGGCTCTGGGCGAACGTGCTGGACGGAGGTGGGCGAGGCTGACTGATGGCTCCTGGACCGGGGTGCTCTCGAGACAGCTTCTCGATCGCCAGCAGGCATCTGCCACCCGGCCGCGTCGTCCGGCGTGAAGTACTGAGTCCCGCATATAATCCCGCCCTTCCCCAGATGTCGCGTCGTCGCTGAGGTGGAGTGAGGAAGCTCCGCCGACGGAGGCGGTCCTGATCGGGCAGACCCTGTCGCACTACAAGATCACCTCGGCCCTCGGGGCTGGAGGCATGGGCGAGGTCTACCGAGCGACCGACACGAACCTCCACCGCGACGTGGCCATCAAAGTGCTCCCGCCGGAGGTGGCCCAGGACCCCGAGCGGCTGGCCCGCTTCCAGCGCGAAGCGCACCTGCTCGCATCCCTCAACCATCCCCACATTGCCGCAATCTACGGGCTCGAGGAGGTCGACGGGAAGCCCTTCCTCGCCCTCGAGCTCGTCGAAGGCGACGATCTCAAAGAGCGTCTGACGCGTGGCGCGATCCCCGTCCAGGAGGCCCTCGAGATCGCTGCGCAGATCGCCGAGGCCCTGGAGGAGGCCCACGCCAAGGGAATCGTCCACCGCGACCTCAAGCCCGCCAACATCAAGCTCACCCCCGACGGGAAGGTCAAGGTCCTCGACTTCGGCCTCGCCAAGGCCTGGGGCGGCGACCCGGGCTCCGGCGGGTCTTCGATCGACCTCTCCCAGTCCCCCACGCTCGCCCGCACCGGGACGCTCGCCGGCGTCATCCTCGGCACCGCCGCCTACATGTCCCCCGAGCAGGCGAGCGGCAAGGGCGTCGACAAGCGCGCCGACATCTGGTCCTTCGGTGTGGTGCTCTTCGAGATGCTCAGCGGCCAGTCGCTCTTCTCCGGCGAGACCGCGTCCGAGGTGATGGCCTCGGTCATCAAGGAGGAGCCCGCCTGGGACCGGCTCCCGGTGCAGGGTCCCCCGGCACTCACGAGGCTGCTCCGCCGCTGTCTCCGCAAGCGTCCACGAGAACGGCTCCAGGACATCGGTGACGCCCGCTTGGAGATCGAGGAGATACGGGCCGGGACCGTGGTCGAGCCCGAGGGATCCTCGGCCGACGTCGAAGGGGTGCGACGAGAGCGGCGAGGACGCCGGCGGGAGCGTTGGGCGTGGGCGTTGCTCGTCGCCGCTGGCCTCGTCGCGTTCCTGGCCCACCTTCAGCTCACGCAGGCCCCCGAGCCGCAGCGCGCCGCGCACTTCGTCCTCGACACGCCCAGTGACCTGTCCGCGCCCGATTGGGGGGCGCCGGTGGCCTCCCCGGACGGCAGCCAGGTCGTGTTCGCCGCCTCGGACTCGGGTGGTCAAGCCATGTTGTGGGTTCGGCCACTCGACGCGCCGTCCGTTCGTCCGCTGTCCGGAACGGAGGGAGCCGTCTCTCCGTTCTGGTCTCCCGATGGCCGATCGCTCGCCTTCTTTGCGCAGGGGGAGCTCCGCAAGCTCAGCCTGGCCACCGGGACCATAGAGAAGCTCTGCGCCCTTCCGCAATCCAGCTCCACCGGTGGTAGCTGGAGCCATGGCGGCACCGTCTTGTTCTCGAGCGGCGGCACGAGCGCCCGGATCTACCGGGTGTCGGCCGCGGGAGGCGAGGTCCGTCCCCTCACGTCCCACGACGCGTCACGGGGCGAGACCGGCCACTGGTGGCCCCAGTTCCTGCCCGACGGGCGCCGCTTCCTGTTCCTCGTCGGCTCGTCGGGCGAAGCCGCAGGCCTCTACGTGGCCTCGCTCGACCACCCCGACGAGAGACGGCGCATTCGGCCAGGGTTGGCGCGTGCTCTCTACGCGCCCTCAGGGCATCTGCTCTTCGTCCGCGACGGCACCCTCCTGGCCCAGCCCATAGACGCCGCCGGCGCGGAGCTCGCGGGCGAGCCCGTTGCCGTCTCCCAGTCCGTGGCGGTCTGGCGGGGTCTCCCCGGCTTGAGCTGGGGCTGGTTCTCCGCCTCGCCGAGCGGCACCTTGACCTATCTGGAGGGAGCGGCGTCGCGCGACTTCGAGCTGACGTGGTTCGACCGGAAGGGCGCGAAGCTCGGGACCGTCGGGAAGCCGGGGCCTTACGGCCAGCTCGCCCTCTCGCCCGACGAGAGACGCGTGGCGGTCCAGTTCTCCGAAGAAGGCCCGCCCGATCTCTGGACGATCGATCTGGCACGGGGTGTCGCCACTCGGGTGACGTTCGACCCGGCCTCCGACGGCGACCCGGTGTGGTCACCGGACGGCCGCGAGCTGCTCTTCTCATCGAGCCGCGAAGGTCCCAGCCGTCTCTACCGCAAGGCCCTTCAGGGCAACGCGCCCGAGTCGCCGCTCGGGGAAGGTCTGGACGGTGTCTTCGCGGAGTGCTGGTCGGCGCCCGCGAAGGCCATGCTCTACGTGACCCTTGCCGGCCGCGCCCAGGAGGAGGGGGGTCAGGCCTTTGGGATGCTGCCTACCGACGGGGGCGCGAAGCCCGAGACGATCCTGAAAAAAGACTTCCGGATCGACGAACCCCAGATCTCTCCCGACGGGCGCTGGCTGGCGTACATCTCCCAGGAGTCCGGCCCGTGGGAGGTGTACGTGGAGCCCTTTCGCGCGGAGGGAGAGAGGGTGCGGGTCTCGACCGAAGGCGGCGGGCAGCCCCGCTGGCGCGGCGACGGCCGGGAGCTCTTCTACGCCTCGCCCGACGGGCGGCTGATGGCGGTCGACGTGCGCGCGCAGGCTGGCCAGATCGAAGTCGGGCTCCCGCAGGCGCTGTTCTCGGGCGTGATTGCCGACCCTATCACGGACCACTACGCCGTGGCGGCCAACGGCCAGCGCTTTCTCGTTGCGGTGCCGGTCGACAAGGACCCCAGGGCTCGGATCCACGTCGTGACGAACTGGACGTCGCTGCTGAGGTGACGTACTTCCAGCTCCAGATCAGGAGCTTCCCGTTGGGCGTGAAGGTGAAGGGCTCGTAGTCGACCCGGGATCGTGCCTCGGCGCATGCTGGACAAGAAGACTCTGGGAGCGGATGTTACTGGAACGAGTCGAGAAGAACATGGAGCAGCGAGACGAGCTCGCGATAGAACTTCTGGAGCCCCGCCTCCGCCTGGCCGCCGCCGAGGGCCGGGTTGGCGGCCTGCGGGTCCATTTCACCTGCCTTTGGGCGCGGTTCGGCCCGCGCCCACGCATTCCATTCCTTGTTCCGCGCGACGCTGCGCTGATAGGATGGTTGGGCATGGCGATGCTGGTCCTCTCGCTCTGCTTGTTCGCGACGTCGGCTGGCGACACGGCCAGGTCCGGACGTGCGTCCATCCTGCGGTCGGACGCCGGCCGCGTGGTCTCTCCTGCCCGCCTCGCGCCGGTCCCCGGGGCGCGCCATGAAGACCAGGCGGCGAGCCGGCGCGTGCACGTGCCCGTGGCCGTAGCTGTCCGCGGCTTCCTCCCGTCGCCCGAGCGGAGCGCGCGCGCGCGCTACTCGCCGCCGTCGCTCGCACCCCTCACGCCGTCCACCATCCCCAGCTCCCAGCGCGACCCGCCCGCGATCGGCTGACCCGGCGCGGGCCCGAAGGCTGCCCGCGTCGCCCGAACCCGGCCGCGGCGGCTCCGCGCCCGGCATTCTTTCCCGCGTCGCCGCACTCCGCCTCCGCCCGCGGCATCGAGAAGGAGCAAGAGATGAGCGACTTCCACCAGAGCGGACCCGTGACGGCCCTGCCGCGGCTCGTCGACCGTCCGGTCGCCGAGCTCGAGACGAAGATCGAGGCGCTCTCGAAGCGCTTTCCGGTCGCCCTCGTGATCCCGATGGTGCCGCAGGAGATGGACCGCCCCGCGCTCGCCGGCATCCTGAGCGAGCTCGTCGAGGTCGGCTACCTCGACACGCTCGTGATCTCGCTGAACCGCGCGAGCCTCGAGGATTACCAGCGCGCAACCGAGTACTTCAAGCCCTACCCCGGCCGCAAGGTGATCGTCTGGAGCGAGTCGGAGGCGGTGAGCGGGTTCCTGCAGCGAATGGACCGGGCCGGGCTCTACGTGGGCGAGCCCGGCAAGGGCCGCGCCTGCTGGCTCGCGCTCGGCTACATCCTGGCCGAGGAGCGCGTCGAGTACGTGGCGTTCCTGGACGCCGACGTCGTCAACTTCCGGCGCGAGATGCTGGCGCGGCTGGTGCTGCCCGCGATCGACCCCACCGTGGACTTCGACTTCGTCAAGGCCTACTACGCGCGCGTCTCGGACCGCCTGCACGGGCGCGTCACGCGCCTCCTCCTCTCGCCGCTGCTCGCCGCCTTCACGCGCCTGATCGGCGGCGACCCCTACATCCGCTACCTGTCCTCGTTCCGCTACGCGCTCTCCGGCGAGTTCGCGATCAAGTGCGACCTCGCCGAGCGCATGCGGCTGCCCTGCGACTGGGGGCTCGAGATCGTGACCCTCTTCGAGGCGTTGCGGCACCGCGCGCCGGTGCGCGTGTGCCAGGTGGAGCTCGCCGAGCGCTACGACCACAAGCATCAGGAGCTGTCGGCGGGGGACCCGGAGAAGGGCCTCAACCGCATGGCGCGCGACGTCTGCAAGCACCTGCTGCGGACGCTGGCGGCGGCGGGCGTCAACCTGTCGGACGGCCTGCTGCGCAGCCTGATCGCGGCCTATCAGCGCGAGGCGGAGGACGCGGTGGCCGACAGCTACGCGGTCGCGGTGATGAACGGGCTCGTCTACGACCGTCACGAGGAGGAGCAGAACGTGCAGACGTTCACCAGCGCCGTGCGCGCCTCGATCGAGGAGTTCCTGGCCGACCCGCTCGGGCCCCCGCTCGTGCCGAACTGGGCGCGCGTGTGGGCCGGGATGTCCGACGCGGGGCCACAGCTGCTCGCCGCGGTGGGCAAGGGGGCCGCCGTTTCCGTGGTCGGCGGGGGCAAGGGATGACGAGCGCGCGCCGCGTGGTCGCGACCGACCTCGACGGCTGCCTGCTCGACGCCACGACCTACCGCTGGGAGGCGGCGCGGCCCGCGCTCGACGCGCTGCGCCAGCGTGGCATCCCGCTCGTGCTCTGCAGCAGCAAGACGCGCGCCGAGATGGCGCCGCTGCACGCCGAGCTGGGGCTCGACGCGCCCTACATCTTCGAGAACGGCGGCGGGATCGTGATCCCGCCCGGGGCGCCCTGGTCGAGGCTCGTCCGCCGCGGGGCCGGGCCGCTGCTGGTGCGCCTCGGGGTGCCGCTGCGCGACCTGGCGCTGGCGCTCGTGGAGATCGCGCGCGACGCGGGGGCGCGCCTGCGCGGCTTCTCGCGCCTGTCGGCCCGCGAGGTGTCCGACCTCACCGGGCTGTCGGAAGCGAAGGCGGCGCTCGCGCAGAAGCGCGAGCACGGCGAGCCGTTCGTGCTGGAGGCCGGCGACGAGCAGGCGCTTCGGCGAGCCGCCGAGCGGCGCGGCCTCCGGATCACGCGCGGGGGCCGCTTCCACCACCTGACCGGACCCCACGACAAGGGCAAGGCGGTGCGCCAGGTGCTGGCGCTGCTCGCCCCCGAGAGCTCGATCGGCCTCGGCGACGCCGAGAACGACCTGGGCCTGCTGCGCGCGGTGGACCTTCCGATCCTGGTCCCGCGCCCGGACGGCTGCGTCGACGCGGCCCTGGCGCAGGCCTTCCCTCAGGCACAGCGCGCGCCGCTGCCGGGGCCGGAAGGTTGGAACCAGGCCGTGCTCCGGGTCCTGGGCGCGAGCAGCGCGGGTGGCGCGAGTGCCGCGTAGGCTGGGTAGGCGCAACACGTGAGCCCGCCGCTCGAGCCCGTCGTCGAGGAGCGCCTGCGCGAGATCGGGAGCGCCGACGTGCTCGTCGGTATCCCGAGCTACAACAACGCGCGCACGATCGGCCACGTGGTGCGCGCCGCCGCCGCGGGGCTGGCCAAGCACTTCCCGGACGCCCGCGCCGTGATCGTCAACTCCGATGGCGGATCGAAGGACGGGACGCCACAGGTGGTGGCTGCGGTCGAGCAGGCGGCGGCGGGCGCGATCCTCGCGCGCCACCCGCTCTCGGTCGTGCACAAGATCGTCACGCCCTACCACGGTGTCCCCGGCAAGGGCAGCGCCTTCCGCACCATCTTCGAGATCGCGCGCAGGCTCAGGGTGAAGGCCTGCGCGGTGGTGGACTCGGACCTGCGCAGCATCACCCCGGGCTGGATCGAGCTTCTGATCGGCCCCGTGCTGCACGAGGGCTTCGATTACGTGGCGCCGCTCTACCTGCGTCACAAGTACGACGGCACCATCACCAACTCGATCGTCTACCCGCTGACGCGCGCGCTCTACGGCCGCGAGGTGCGCCAGCCGATCGGTGGCGACTTCGGCTTCTCGGGGAAGCTTTGCGCGCACTACCTGACACGCCCGGTGTGGGACAGCGACGTCGCGCGCTTCGGGATCGACATCTGGATGACGACCACCGCGCTCGCCGACGATTTCCGCGTCTGCGAAGCCTTTCTCGGCGCGAAGATCCACGACGCCAAGGACCCCGGCGCCGACCTCGCCGCGATGTTCGTGCAGGTGGTGTCTTCGGTCTTCGACCTGATGCACGTCTACCGCGAGCGCTGGGAGGCGGTGAGCGGAGCGCAGAAGGTGCCGCTGTTCGGCTTCCCCCACGGGGTCGGCCTCGAGCCGATCGCGGTCGACGTCGAGAGGATGCGGCGGATCTTCGCCCAGGCGACGCGCGACCTCGGCGAAGTGTGGGAGGCGGCGCTCGTGCCCGAGGACCTCGCGGCCGTCAGGGCACTGGCGGCCGGGGAGCCGTTCCGCTTCCCCGATCCGCTCTGGGTCCGCGTGGTGTACGGCTTCGCGGCCGCCTACCAGCACGCACGCTTGCCGCGCGAGCAGCTGCTGCGCTCGCTGGTGCCGCTCTACCTGGGGCGCACGGCCTCCTTCGTGCTCGAGACCGCCACGAGCGGCGCGGACGAGGTCGAGCAGCGCATCCAGGCTCTCGCCGAGGAGTACGTGAAGCAGAAGCCCCACCTGCGCGAGCGCTGGCGGGGCCGGTAAGGAGGCTCCCGATGTGGAACGACGTCCTCACCGAGGTGATCGGCCAGACCCTCGCTTCCTTCCGCCAGGAGCTGCGCGAGTTCGGGCCCCGCCTCGCCGCGATGGCCGTGATCCTGGTCGGCGGGCTCGCAATCGCGGGCGCGCTGCGCTACGCGCTGCGCTTCCTGCTGCGGCGGCTGGGCTTCGACCGCCTGGCCGACCGCACCGGGCTCGACCACGCCCTGCGCAAGGTGGGCTTCTCCGGCCGCCCCTCGGGCACGCTGGCGGCCGGCGTCGCTTTCCTGGTGCTGGCGTTCTTCGTGCTGCTCGCGCTCGGCAGCCTCGACCTGGAGCTGGCGCGCGGGCTGGTGTCCCAGGCCTTCGCGTACCTGCCGCAGGTCCTGGTGGCGGGCGCGCTGCTGGTGCTCGGCGTCGTGATCGCCGGCTTCGTGAGCCGGACCGTCCTGATCGCTGCGGTCAACGCCGGGCTGCCCTCGGCGCGCCTGCTCGCGGGATTCGCCCAGGCCGCGCTCTTGATCCTGTTCGGGGCGATGGCGCTCGAGCACCTGGGCGTCGGCCGCCAGATCATCCTGGTCTCGTTCACGATCCTGTTCGGCGGCGCCGTGTTCGCGCTCTCGCTCGCCTTCGGCCTGGCCGGCCGCGACCTCGCCAGGGAGCTGCTCGAGAAGCTCGCGCGCCGCGGCGAGACGAAGCCGGAGGACCCGCTGCGGCACCTCTAATGGCTTCGACAGGCGCCTCTCGCGCCTGGAGGTGCCGCTGTTCCTGCTCCTCCACGACCCCTCATCCCGTGCGCGGCGCGGCTCGCGTGAGGGCGTCGGGCGGCTGGTAACCGACGGCCGCCGCCTCGGCGGCGGGCAGCTCCTGCGCGTGCGGTTCCTCGAACGCCGGCGGCGGCAGCTTCAGCAGCAGCCCCGGGATGATCGTGTTCACGACCGCATAGACGATCAGCCCGCCGAACACCGCGCGCGGAACGGCGAAGCGCTCGCGCAGGATCTCCGCGAGCACCAGCGTGAAGACCAGGCTCGGCAGCAGCGCGACGCTCACGCGGAACCCGCCGCGGAAGGTCTCGCCGAGCCGCAGCCTGCGGTGGCAGGCAGTGACCGCCACCCGCAGCGGGAGCGCGCAGAGCAGGAACACGGCGCCGGTGACGAGCGCGTCGAGACCGAAGTCCTCGCGGCGCAGCGAGAGCCCGGCGTGCAGGAAGTAGAACGGCACGAAGAGCGACGCGAACGACTCGACCGCGTCCAGCATCTTCTCCGAGGCGAGCGCCGGCAGCCGCTCGCGAAACGCCTGGGCCGCCATGCCCACCACGAACGCGCCCACCAGGTAGTAGACCCCCAGCTCGCGCGTGGCGTAGGCGCACACCACCGCCAGCATCACCAGGAATGCGAACTCGGACTTGGGCGCGTGGGGGACGATGCGGCGCGCGAAGGCCTCGAACAGCACCGGCAGCAGCACGATCATCAGCACGAGCGCGAGCGCGGAGCCGCCGAGCGTCGTCGCCGAGGTGCTCTGCAGCGTCACGAACAGGACGCCGAGCGCCACCAGCTCGGAGGCGATGGCCTTGGAGCGGATCCAGAACCGCTCGCGCTCCGAGACGGAGAGCCGGTCGAGCGACTCGAGGATGAAACCGGCTGACGGCGTGAGCAGCGCGAGGCCGACCAGCACGGCCGGCCGCGCCGAAAGGCCGAGCGCCAGCGAGACGAGCCACGCCACGAGCCCGAGCAGCAGCAGCCGGATCAGCAGGTGCTCGAGCAGCACGCGCCCTTCCCGCCGCAGCTCGTCCACGTCCGCGTCGAGGCCCGCGAACAGGAACAGCGCCACGATCCCGAAGGTGGACAGCAGCTCGACCGTGGGGTCGTGCACGAAGCGGCCGAAGCCCATGGCGAGCGCCGCCCCGAGGCCGAGGCTGGTGATCGCGGACGGGATCCGGTAGCGCTGCAGGAAGCGAGGCAGCACGAAGAGCCCGAAGAGCAGCGCGACGTAGCTGAGCTCGCCGGGCAGGCCGGCCTCGGGGACCTCGGTCATGGGGCGGGATCATACCGCGCCGCGATCACCTCGCGCGCCGGCGGCGCCGCCCGCGACCTCCAGCGGCAGCGGCTTCGTCGCCTCGCCCGCGTAGAGCGACAGGTGCGGGAACGGGATCTCGATCCCGCAGGCGTCGAAGGCCTTCTTCAGGCGGCGACGGTACTCGCGTCCCACGCGCCACTGCTCGATCGGCTGCGTGCGGATGCGGGCCTTGAGCACGACGGCGGAATCGGCGAACTCGTCGACGCCGAACACTTCCAGCGGGCCGAGGATCTTGGGGCCGAGCTCGGGGTCCGCGCGCAGCTCCTCGCCGACGCGCTTCATCACCTCCACCACGCGGTCCGTGTCTTCCTTGTAGGCGACTCCGATGTCCATCAGGTAGGCGGACCAGCGCAGGGTCATGTTCGACAGCGTGGCGATGCTGCCGTTCGGAAAGACGTGGACCACGCCGGCGAGGTCGCGCAGCACCGTCACGCGGTAGGTGATGGCCTCGACCAGGCCGCCCGTCCCGTTGATCACCGCCACGTCGCCCACGCGAATGTGGTTCTCCAGTACCAGGAAGAACCTCTACCCCGGCCGCGCGCCGTGGCCGAGACTCTCGTGCGCGTGAATCCTGACGGCAGGGAACTGCCGTCAGGAGCTTCGACAAATCGGGTATGTCTTTGAGCTCGGGCCCGGGAGCTGGCAAGGCAGCCATCGGCCGGGCAAGGCTCATGGAGGAACTTCCGATGCGCACGGCATCGCCGGGCTCGCGTTCCTCGGCGGCTGTCGGGCCCCGTCGTTCGATCCCGAGGATCCCGCCGTGATCGGCGAGATCGAGTCCCAGCTCCAGTCGGCGATGGCCGGCGCCCGGCGGCGGACGCGGACCGGGTGCTGGCGAACGCCGGGGGAGCTGGCGAGCCCTGGTGATGGCGGTCGGGGAGGGGGCCCACACGGACAAGGCGGGGTGGACGGAGCCGGTCGGGATCGGCCTGACGATCGTGTTCGTCCGCGAGAACGGGACGTGGCGGGGGCGCCACGCCCACCAGTCGATCGCGCTTCCGACCCGACCGGGTCTCGAGTGAAGGAGGATTCCATGCGAAGGCTTCTGTTCGTGGCCTCGGCCCCGCTGGCCGCGGTCGTCCCGGCGGCGGCGCAGGTTGCTGCTCCGCCCGCCCCCGCGAAGGCCACGACGCCGACCCTGGCCCAGGTCGGGATGTTCATCTGCCCGGCGAAGCGTCAGCCCCCGCAGCAGGCGGCGGACGAGGCGGCCTGCACGCAGTGGGCCGAGGCCCAGACGGGGCTCGAGCTGCGGGCCGGCTCCGTCGACACCCAGGCGGCCGCGAAGGCGGCCCAGAAGGATCAGCTGCCGTAGAGCCTCCGAGCAGCGGCGCGCACCTGCGTGCTAGGCTTGATCATGCGTGCCCGCTACGTCTGGGATTACGACATCAGCGAGCAGGAGTTCGACGCCCTGCTGGCAGGGCGGGCCGCGAGGGGACGACTCGACCGCGCCTGGGCCGCGGCCCGCCTGATCGACAGCGCTCCCTACGATGAGGTCGTGCGACGAATCGGCTTCGGCGAGCTCGTCCGCCACTGGCCCGAATGGCGGTCTCGCGTCCGTTCCACGTCGGCGCGCCGCGGCCTCGACTTTCTCGCCGAGTGGCTGCCGAAGCACCATCCCGAGCTGCTGGCCTAGCCGTGGACCCGGCGTGGTTCGAGAAGGTCCTCTACCCCTTCCAGGACGAGGCCCTGGCCGTGGCGGCTCGCGTCGAGACGGGCTTCTACCTGACGGGCGGCACGGCCCTGGGGCGGATTCACCTCCGACACCGCTATTCGGAGGATCTCGACCTGTTCGTGAACGACGACGATCGCTTCCAGGCCTGGGCTGACCGGCTGCTCGAAGCGTGGCGTGGCGTGGCGGGCTGGCAGCTGACCGTTCAGCGCCGGGATCCTCGCTTCGTGCGGGCGTCCCTGTCGCGGGACGACGTGCCCCTGAAGGTCGAGTTCGTGAACGACGTGCGGGGCCGGGTGGGAACGCCCGTGCGGCACGCCGGATTCGGCCTCGTGGACACGATGGAGAACATCCTCGCCAACAAGGTGACCGCGCTCCTCGATCGGGAGGAGCCCAAGGACCTCGCGGACATCTGGGGTCTGTGCCGGCCCGGCGGCCTCCGGCTCCGCGACGCCCTGGTGGGGGCCTCGTCGAAAGCCGTGGGCGTCTTCGCAGCGGACGTGGCGCGCGCGCTCCTCGGGGCGACCGAGGACGACTGGCGGCTCGTGCGGTGGATTCCGCCGCCGCCCCCGGTGGGAGACTTCCTGCGCGACCTGCGATCGCTGGGGGAAGACCTGCTGCTGATTCGTTAGCCTCGCCTGTCCGTCTGTCCGAGGTGGCCTGGACCTACACTCACTGATCGGCGTGGCCTGCCGGGCTCGGCGCTACCGCAGCGGGTTGACGCGCTCGATGCCGGGGAAGCGCTCGAAGTCGCCGTCCGTCGAGCAGATCGACGCGCCCAGCTCGAGGGCCACGGCCGCGAGGTGGGCGTCCGAGGTCAGGTTCCCGGCCGTTCCCGAGTCGCGGACGAGCTTGCGCAGTATCGTCCAGTGGCCCTCGCCGGGCGCGACCGCGCGGACGTACGGCTGCGCCAGCCACTCGTCGACGTACTCCATGGCGCGCTCCGGCGACAGCGGGCGCCGCAGGATCCCGGAGCGCGTGGTGATGCGCAGGAACGCCAGGATCACGACCCAGGCGAGGCCCACGGGCGTCGTTCCGGACAGGGTCTCTTCCAGCCAGCGCCGCGCGGGCGAATGATGCGGCGAGTCGGCGTCGATCGCGTAGATCAGGACGTTGGCATCGACCAGGATCACTTGCGCAGCTCGAGCTTGCCGGCGATGGCTTCGTCCTCGAGCGACGCGGCCAGCCTCAAGGCCTTGTCGAGGTCCACCCCGGGAACGACACCCCCGAGCCGCTCGGGCGTCAGGCGGTATCGGCGCGCCGGCGGTCGCTTGCGCGCGACGAGCCCTGCGCGCAGCGTCTCGTTGACGATGCGCTTCAGGGGTCGTCCGCTGCGACGCGCCTCTTCCCGCAGCGTCAGCGCGAGATCCTTGTCCAGCGTCAGTGTGGTACGCACCAGAGCATCATAGCATCAATCTGGAGGCACCGGCGGCGGGCGAAGCGAGCGCCGGTGGTGGCCACCTCCGCCGCCAAGGAAGGGAGTCAGGTCGAGGAACCCGGCCCGGCCGGCCATCTCGCCGCGCTCGCCATCGAGCACCAGGCCGAGCTTCACTCGACCGACACGGACTTCGGCCGCTTCGCCGGCCTGCGTTTCACCAACCCGCTCGCCTGACGCCCGGGCCGGCGGACCTCGGGCCGCGGCTGCCGGCGCCACCGTGTGGAGCGCGAGGGTTGAGGCGACACGGCGCGATGCGATAATTCGAGTCGGCCCCCAAACCCAGAGGTTGATCGGCGTGCGGGAGCGGAAGAAGAAAGAGCAGCAGTGAGGAGGCGGTGATGGAGACGAACGACAAGCAGCCGAGGGCCGCCCTGGCACGGCGCGAGATGCTCAAGACGATGGGCGCGGCCCTCGCCCTCGGGGCCGGCGCCGGTGCGGCGGAGAACGCCTTCGCAGCGACCGACGGCCCGTCCGCGAACGCGACGGCCGCCGGTGCTTTGCCCTACAACATCCTCTTCATCCTCACCGACCAGGAGCGGTTCTTCCGGCCCGGCGAGCTTCCGGCCGGCTTCCGGCTGCCCGCCCACGAGCGGCTGATGGCGCGCGGCACGACGTTCGTGAACCACAGGATCAACTCCTGCGTTTGCACCCCGTCGCGCTCGGTCATCTACACGGGGCAGCACATCCAGCAGACCGGCATGTTCGACAACACGAACTTCCCGTGGATCAAGAGCATGTCGTACGACATCCGCACCGTGGGCGACATGCTGCGCGACGCGGGCTACTACACCGCCTACAAGGGGAAGTGGCACCTGCACAAGGAGTTCGAGACCGTCAACACGCTCGGCTCGCCGACGAAGATCTTCACCCAGGAGATGGAGGACTACGGCTTCTCCGACTACTTCGGCATCGGCGACATCATCGCGCACACGCAGGGGGGCTACCTGCACGACGGCGTCATCTCGGCGATGGCGGGAAGCTGGATGCGCGGGCGCGGGCGCGAGCTCGCCGCGGAGGGCAAGCCCTGGTTCCTGGCCGTGAACCTGGTCAACCCGCACGACGTGATGTTCTACGACACCGACGCGCCGGGAACGCCGGTGCAGTCACGGCGCGGCATCACGCACGTGGCGCGCGATCCGAAAGACCCGCTCTACGCGACGCAGTGGGAGTTCTCGCTTCCCGCGAACCACGCCCAGGCGCTCGACGCGCCGGGTCGCCCGCGCGCGCACACCGACTTCCTTCGCTCGCACGACGCGCTCGTCGGCGCGATCCCCGACGACGAGGCGCGCTGGCGCCGGCGTCACAACTACTACCTGAACTGCCTGCGCGACGTCGACCGCAACATCGCGACGGTGCTCGACGAGCTCGACGCCGCGGGGCTCACCGACCGCACGATCGTCGTCCTCACGGCCGACCACGGCGACATGGACGGCGCGCACCGGCTTCACGCCAAGGGTGCCGTCGCGTACCGCGAGCAGAACAACGTCCCTCTCGTTATCGCGCACCCAGGTCACCGTGGCGGCGGCCAATGCCGCGCGGTCACCTCGCACCTCGACCTCGCGCCGACGCTGGTGTCGTTGACCGGGGCCACAGGCGCGAAGCGCGACGCGATCCTGAAGGGGCTGCACGGCAAGGATCTCTCGGGTCTGCTCGAAGCACCCGACAAGGCCGCGACTTCTGCCGTGCGCTCCGCGATGCTCTTCAACTACAACATGTTCGCCTACCTCGACGGCGACTTCCTCCAGAAGGCAGCCGACTTCATCAACCAGGGAAACGACCCGAAGAAGCTGAAGGAGTCCGGCCTGAAGCCCGACATGACGAAGCGCGGCGCCGTGCGCTCGATCTACGACGGGCGCTACGTCTTCTCGCGTTACTTCTCGCCGAAGCAGCACAACCGGCCAGCGACGCTCGAGGAGCTCTTCGAGCGGAACGACGTCGAGCTCTTCGACTCGTCGGTCGATCCGCTCGAGATGAACAACCTCGCGATGGATCGGAAGAAGAACGGCGAGCTCATCCAGGCGATGAACGACGCGCTCAACCGGCTGATCGATGCCGAGGTGGGCGAGGACCGCGGACAGATGCTCCCGGGCGGCGTTGAAGCAGGCTGGGAGGTCACCCCGGAGACGATGGCGCCTTAGGAGCAGGGGGGACGAACGGCACCGCGTGCGTGTCCCGTGCTCGCGGCGTCCGTGCCCGGGACCCGCCGATGACACCGGCCGGGGCGACGAGGCTACTTCACGGGGTTGAGGTCGAACTTGCCGTTCGACTCCAGGTAGAAGAGCGCGCCCTCCTTGGCGTCGGACCCGGTGGCGTGGCGGTTGCCGCCGGGAACGGAGAGAAACTGGCCGGCGCCGACCCGCTGCTCCACGCCGTTCTCAGGCTTGTAGACGTAGGCTCCCTTGAGCACCACCATGCGTGAGGCGTTCGTGTGCGTGTGGAGGCCGTCGCTGTGCCCGGGCACGAACTTGATGAAAGCGCCGTAGGGCCCCTTGTCCATGTCTCCCCACGCGACCGCCACCGAGACGCCCGGCACGAGCTCCTTGAAGGTGGCCTTCGCCGAGTCGACGTGAACGGCGGCAGTCTGGCCCTTGGCGACAGACGCGCCCAGCAGCAGGCCCAGACCGACGACACCGACCACCGAGGCTCCGCCCAAGCGATGCTTCATGTCATCCCCCCCAGTTCTGATTCGGCGCCCATTCTGGCGACTCTGATCGTGCGCTGCAAGGCCCGGCTCTCGAACGCCCTCCGCACCCCTAACGCGCCGGGGCTTCGACTCGGCTGCCGGCGGGCCGCGTCGTGATTTCAGGGCTATCATCTGCGGCCAGTTCCATGCCTGGCTCACGACGCATCCTCGTCTTCTCCGCACTGAGCATGTTGCCCGCGCTGTGGCTCCGGGCTCAGGCGCCGTCGGCCGCCGCTCCAGCGGCTCCGGCCGCGGCGGCGAACCCGTTCCAGATCAGCCCCGAGGAGCGGGCGCGGCTCGACCAGCTCGCGCGCGAAGACCACGCCGACATGCTGAGGCAGCTGGGCGTCACGAAGCTGCGGCCGGGCTTCAACGGGCGCGCCGCCGCCGGCGAGCCGAACGCCGCGAACTACGACGAGGCGAAGGCCAACCCCTATCCGGACTGGCCGGACGTCCTGACCCTGAAGGACGGCCGCAAGGTCACGAGCGTGGAGGTGTGGTGGCGGGAGCGGCGCCCAGAGATCATCGAGGACTTCGAGCGCGAGGTCTACGGCCGCGTGCCCAAAGACGTGCCGAAGGTCAGCTGGACGGTGACCGAGACCGTCGAGACGAGCGTCGGCGGCCTGCCGGTCGTGGCCCGGCGGGCGATCGGGCGCGCCGACAACTCCGCTCACCCCGAGATCGCGGTCGAGATCCAGATGGCCGTGGTGGTTCCGGTCCACACGAAGGGACCGGTTCCGGTGCTCGTGATGTTCGGCCGCGGCAACATGCCGGGCGAGCCGCTGGCCCGCTTCCCGGGCGCCCCGGAGCCCGCGGCGCCGCCCTCCACCGAGCAGCTGATCGCCGCGGGCTGGGGCTACGCGTCGCTCAGCACCGCCAGCATCCAGGCCGACAACGGCGCCGGGCTCACGGCAGGCATCATCGGGCTCGCCAACCGGGGGAAGCGCCGCACGCCCGAGCAGTGGGGGACGCTGCGCGCGTGGGCCTGGGGCGCGGCCCGCGCGCTCGACTACCTCGAGACGCTGCCCGCGGTCGACGCCAGGCGGGTCGGCATCGAAGGCGTCTCGCGCTACGGCAAGGCCGCGCTCGTCACCATGGCCTTCGAGCCTCGCTTCGCGGTCGTGCTCGTGGGATCGTCGGGCGAGGGCGGCGCGAAGCCGCACCGGCGCAACTTCGGCGAGGCGGTGGAGAACCTCACGGGCTCCGGCCAGTACCACTGGATGGCCGGCAACTTCCTGAAGTACGGCGCCGCCGAGGCGTCCTTCGGCAGCAAGCACGCGAACGACATCCCGGTGGACGCCCACCAGCTGATCGCGCTCTGCGCGCCGCGCCCGACGTTCATCAGCTACGGCGTCCCGGAGAAGGGAGACGCCCTCTGGCTGGACCAGCAGGGGAGCTACATGGCCACAGTGGCGGCGGGCCCGGTGTTTCGCCTGCTCGGGGTGCCCGATCTCGGTGTCGTCGAGGACTACCGCGTGGCGAGGATGCCGCCGGTCAACAAGGGGCTCCTCGACGGCCAGCTCGCCTGGCGCCAGCACGACGGCGGGCACGAGGACCGCTCGAACACGAGCTTCTTCATCGCCTGGGCAAACCGGTGGCTCCGTCACACGCCGCCCGAGGTTCCCGCGGACCAGCCGCGGATGCGTGCCGACCGCAACTCGCACCTCGCCCACCAGCAGCTCCTGGCCAAGGCGAAGAGCGGGGGAATCGACGTCTACTTTCTCGGCGATTCGATCACGCGCCGCTGGGGCGCTCTCGACTACCCGGACTTCCTGGCCCATTGGAAGAAGACGTTCCATGGCTGGAACGCCGGCAACTTCGGCTGGGGCGGGGATAGAACGGAGAACATCCTGTGGCGGCTTGCGAACGGCGAGCTGGACGGCGTCAACCCGAAGGTGGTCGTGCTCCTCGCCGGCACCAACAACGTGGGCAAGGACCAAGGCGACGAGGCCAAGGTGAAAGACGTCAGCCGAGGCGTGCAAGCGATCGTCGAAGCCTGCCGTAAGAAGGCGCCCGCGGCGACGATCGTCCTCGTGGCCATTTTCCCGCGCAACGACAACCCCGCCGTGATGCCGACCATCGGCCGCATCAACGCGAATCTCGCACGGATGGCCGACGGGAAGTCCATCCGGTTCCTCGACGTCAACTCCAGGCTCGCCGACGCCACGGGCACCCTGTTCGAGGGAATGATGGCGGACGGCCTCCACCCGAGCTTGAAGGGCTACGAGGTCTGGGCCGAGGGCCTAAGGCCGATCCTCACCGAGCTGCTCGGCCCGCCCGCGCCCACCGACCACGCTCCGCCGCCCACGGGCGACCCGAGCGCCGCCGGGGGCATCGTTCTGCAGCCTCCGCGCCCGCACTCTATCCCCCGCCCAACTGGAAGCGCTGATCCCAGGGCGGCGCTGCCGAAGGACTGAGCCGCTCAGCGGGACGGCGGCGGCAGGGGGCGCAGCACGTCCGCGATCTCGCGGCTGAGCGCGGCGAGCGCTGCGTTCAATCCCGCGACCGCACCCGCCGCGCCGAGCGTCGTCGGGCTCGAGCGGTTCGTCGAGCGGCGCCTGGCCAGCACGTCGCCCGTCGCCCCCACGACGTCCCACCGGGCCTCGACGAGCACGGTGTTGTCGGCCTGGCGCGACGCCTCGAGGATGGTGAGCTCGACCCGGTGCGCGACCGCGTCGCGCGGCGGAAAGGGGGCGCTGACCACGCGTCGGTCCGGAAGCAGCAGGACGAGGTTTTCGGCCACGACTCTCTGGATCCCCCGAGGCAGCGGTTCGGCCCAGCGCGAGTACTCGTCCGTCACGATCGCGCCGCTCGCGGCGCGCCCTGTCACCTGCATGCGGTCGAGCCAACCCGGGACCGAGACGCGCTCGATCCCGACGAGCGGGCCCGTGGCGGGCACCGCCGCCGTCGCCGACGGCCCCTCGGCCGGCATCGGATCGAGCACGTAGCTGCGCGACAGCTTCGAGCGGCCGAGGCAGCCGCCGAACGGAATCGACAGCACGGCAGCCGTGATCAGCACGACGACGGCACGGGGGCGCATCACTGCTTCTCCTTGGCATCGGGCTTGCCCCGCAGGAATGACTCGGGGTGCTGCTGGAGGGTGTCGACGAGCTGACGGAGCGTGCGCAGCAGCTCGTTCAGCTCGTCGACGCTGCGGATCGCCTGGTATTGGGTGTCCGCCGTGCGCTCGACGTTGCGGTCGACGGTGACCATCGTGCTGTCGAGTCGCTTCAGCGTCGCATCGGCGGTCTTCATCGTCTCGTTGGTGGTCGCGAGCGTCGTGCGCACCTCGCCGAGCAGGCCGTCGACCTTGTCCATCGTCAGATCCGTCCGGGCCAGCAGGCGGTCGGCGCCGTCGAGCGTACGGCGCAGGTTCGCGAGCGCCCCGCGCAGGTCGCCGTTGTCGAGCAGCTTCTGGGCGCTCTCGAGCGTCGACCGGAGCTGGGCGACGAAGTCCTCGAGTGGAAGATCCGAGATCTTCTCGAGCGCGCTCTCGACCTTGGCCTGGATGATGTCCAGGCGGGAGACCGAGCCCGTCGGCAGCTCGGGATACGGCGAAGGCAGCCCCGAGAGCCGGCCCTCGATCTCCGGATGGAAGTCGAAGTCCAGCGACTTCTGCCCGCCGACCGGGCTCGAGGAGCGGACCGTGCCGCGCAAGCCGGCTCCTGCGAGCGTTGCGGCGAAGTCCTTGTCCGAGGCCTGGCTCAGCGGCCGATCCCCGCCCAGGCTGCGCAGTCCGCTCCTGTCGATGTCGAAGACGACCATGATCTCCGAGTCGAAGCCGCGGCCGGTGAGCACGAGCTCGACGTCTCGGACGCTGCCGAGCGCCGTCTGCCGGAAGGTGACCGGAGCACCCGCCTTGAGCGGCACGGGATTCTTGAAGAAGACGACGAAGGTCCGCTCCTGGCGGAAGAGCCGGCCCGACGCGGCCAGGGCGAGGAAGCCGAGGACCAGCAGCAGGCCGAAGATCGCGACGAGGCCGACCAGCCTGGGCAGGGCGGTGCCGCCCCCGGTCGTCGCCGGATCCACCCGGACCTCTGGATCAGGGAGTTCGACGGTCATGGCGTTTCCTCAGAAGGGCATCCACTTGAAGGCGAAGATCAGGGCGACCTCGGCCAGGCCGACGCCGAGCACGGCCACGACCACCGATCGGCTGACCGCCCTTCCGGCAGCCAGTGGCGTTCCGCTGCAGCGCAGGCCCTGGTAGCAGCCGGAGCACGCGACGACGAAGCCGAACGTGCTCGCCTTCACCAGGCCTGCCAGGGTGTGCTTCAACGTGAGCGCCGAGAGCATGGCCATCGCATGCTCGCGAGCGGAGGCCAACGACGCCGCGCCGTACAGGATGCTGCCGGCGACGGCCATCGTGTTCGCGTACGCGAGCAGCAGGGGCGCGGCCAGAACGAGAGCGAGCACCCGAGGCGCGACCTGGACGTCCAAGGGGTCGAGGCCGGAGCGGCGCAGCTCGTCCGTCTCGCCGTTGACGTTCGCCGCCGCGAGCTCGGCGGCGAAGGCGGAGGCGACGCGGCCGGCGAGCGCGATCCCCACGATCAGGACCCCGATCTCGCGCAGGACCACGACGCCGACGAGCCGCGGGATGCCGGTCTCGACGCCGAGCTTGCCCAGCTCCTTCGAGCCGAGGAGCGTCAGCACGAGTCCGGCGACGAAGCCCATCAGCGCCACGATCGGCAGCGAGCCCATGCCGGCGTCCCGCAATGCCGCGACGAGCCGCCTGCGCGCCGGCAGTGGGCAGGAGCGGCCCAGCCGGGCGACTCCGAGAAGCGTCGCGCCGAGAAAATCCACCTGGCTGCCCAGGGACGCGCCACGGGCCAGCAACCGGGTGCCGAGCGAGACGAGCGGCGATCCCGGCAGCGCGTCCGCGGTTTTCGTGATCAATCTGCTGCCCCAGCCATCTCGGACACCCGCCGTCAGACGAGCCCGGGAACGCAAGCCCGTCCGATGGGTGCCGAGATTGTACCCGTGGCAGGAGAAGGGGCGCCGATCTGGGCGCGCCGGGCGTAGTCGTCCTGGTTGGAAGCCGTGATCTGGCCGCCCCAACGAGCCGAAACGTCGCGTATAACTCCCGGCGGAGGTGGAGCGATGGCGGCGATCGCCACGGGAGCCCTGATGCTGGCGGCGGCGGTGGCGGCGCCAGCGCCACGCCCGCTCGAGATCTACTGGATCGACGTGGAGGGCGGAGGGGCGACCCTGATCGTCACCCCGGCACGGGAATCCGTGCTGATCGACACCGGCTTCCCCGGCGCCCGCGACGCCAACCGCATCCACCGCGTGGCCACCCAGGCGGCGGGCCTCGCGCGCCTCGACCACGTCGTCGTGACGCACTTCCACATCGACCACTTCGGGGGCCTCGCGGAGCTCGCCCACCTGATGCCGGTGGGGACGCTCCACGAGCGCCACCTCGCGTCCGCTCCCGAGCGCGAGCGCGCCCAGCCGGAGCTCGAGCCCTACCGGACCTTGTCGGTCGAGCGGCGGTCCGTCGTCAAGGCGGGCGACCGGCTGACGCTCCGGCAGGCGGAGGGCGCGGCGCCCCTCCAGCTCGAGATCCTGGGCGCGAACGCGCAGTTCGTGGCGCCGATCGGGACGGCCGCCAACGCCGCGTGCCGGGGACTGGTCGCCAAGGGCCCCGACCAAAGCGACAACCGCAACAGCGTCGTGTCCCTGCTCCGCTTCGGTCCCTTCCGCTTCTTCGACGGCGGCGACCTGACCTGGGCCGCGGAAGCGGAGCTCGTGTGCCCGCGCGACCGCGTGGGGCCGGTGGACCTGTACCAGACCAACCACCACGCGAGCGACACGAGCAACAACCCGGCGCTGCTGCGGACGCTGCGCCCGTCGGTGGTGGTGGTCAACAACGGGCCGCGCAAGGGCGGGGAAGCCGGGACGCTCCAGGCCCTGCGCGCGCAGAAGAGCATCCGCGCGGTCTACCAGATGCACCGGAGCCTGCGCGCGCCCGAGGGCAACACCCGCTCCGAGCGCATCGCCAACCAGGACGAAGACTGCTCCGCGTACTTCATCAAGCTGTCCGTCGACCCCGGGGGGCGCTCCTACACGATGTGGGTGCCCCCCACGGGGCACCGACAGACCTACGCCACGCGCGCGCGCTGAGCCTTGCTATTCCGGGAGGGGTCTGCTACCGTGTTCGTGCATTAGTTGGCCGTTGCTCTGGCGTAGCGGAAGGAGCCGCCCACGGTGGGCGGCTTTTGCTTTTTGTGATCGCGCAGGTCGACGACGCTGCTAGGCACGAGGCTTAGGAGGCCTGCACGTTCATGATTCAAGGCACCGTCAAGTGGTTCAACGAGTCCAAGGGTTTCGGTTTCCTCTCGCACGAGGGTGGTCCGGACGTTTTCGTCCACCACTCCGAGATCCGCGCCGAGGGTTTCCGCACCCTCAACGAGGGTGACAAGGTCCAGTTCGAGATCACGGAGAGCCCGAAGGGTCCCCGTGCCGCGAACGTGACCCTCGCCCGCTAACTCCGCGAATCGCACCATCCGCAACGCCCGGGGCCGCGAGGCCCCGGGTTTCGCATTTCTGGGCGCGGAAACGAGGACTGGCGCCGCGCTAAGATGCGCCCCCGTGAGCGAAGCGGCCGTCGCCAGGAGCGCCGAGCGCAAGGCCTACCGGCACGTCGTCCTGCCGCTGTTCATCACCTCGGTGATCGCGTACATCGACCGGGTCAACGTCGGCTACGCCGCGCTCACGATGAACGCGGACCTGGGCTTCGACCCGCACGCGTTCGGCATGGGCGCGGGCATCTTCTTCGCCGGCTACTTCCTGTTCGAGATTCCCGGGGCGCTGATCGCGGAGAAGTACAGCCCGCGGCTGTGGCTGGCGCGCATCATGATCAGCTGGGGCGTCGTGTCCGGGCTGATGGCGTTCATGCACAGCGCCTGGCAGTTCTACCTGCTGCGCTTCCTGCTCGGCGCGGCGGAGGCCAGCCTCTACCCGGTGATCTACGCGACCTGCATCCCGCGCTTCTTCGCCGCCCGCGAGCGGGCGCGCGCCATCGCGGTGCTGCTCGCGTCGCTGCAGGTCTCCGGGATCATCGGCGCCCCGCTCGCGGGCTGGCTCGTCGGCGTGCCGCTCTTCGGGCTCGCGGGCTGGCAGGTGCTGTTCCTGGTCGAGGCGCTTCCCGCCGTCGCGTTCGGCCTGATCCTCCCGTTCTGGATGGCCGACTGGCCCCGGGAGGCCCGCTGGCTGAGCGAGCCGGAGAAGGACGCGCTCACGCGACAGCACGAGCGCGAGCTGGCGGCCCAGGCCGCGGCCCGGCGCTACACGGTGCTCGAGGCGCTCGCCGACCGCGAGGTGCTGAAGCTGTGCCTGATCTACTTCCTCTGGATCACCGGCTTCTGGGGCTTCAGCTACTGGATGCCGACGGTGTTGAAGGACGTCTCGGGCTGGTCGAACCCCGAGATCGGGCAGGCCTTCGCGCTCGCGATGCTGGTCTCGCTCCTGGCCTCGCTCTACACGGGGCACTCCTCCTCGAGCCACAACGAGAAGCGCTGGCACGGCGCCCTGCCGCTGTTCCTGGCGGCCGTCGGTGTGGGGGCGTCCGCGTTCACCCGCGATCCGTGGCTGTTCCTGGGCTTCCTGACGCTGGCCGCGATCGGCACCTACGCTCCGATGTCGGTGTGGTGGTCGTATCCCACCACCTTCCTGTCGGGTGCGGCCGCCGCCGGCGCGGTGGGCCTCGTCAACTCCGTCGGCAACCTGGGCGGCTTCGTGGGACCCTACCTCACCGGCTGGGTGAAGCAGACGACCGGGTCGTTCGCCGGCGCCCTGCTCTACCTGGCCGCGTCGCTCGCGGCGGCGGGCCTGCTGATCCTCACGCTCCGGCGCAACGGGCCCGCGACCCGGAGCTAGGATCCCGCGCCCCGGCTCGCGGCGACGAGCACGCGCTCGCCGAGGACGACGCGGAGCTCGTGCCGCCCGCCGTCGTCCACCAGCGGAACCGCCGACGGGTCGACTTCCTTGCCGTCGAGCAGCGCGTGCGCGACGCCGCGCGAGCTTCGCTCCGGGTTGCTGACGTCGATGGCGTAGTGTGTCGCCCCGAAGCGCCAGGCAATCGAGAACCCGGGCCACGCCTGCGGGATGCAGGGGGCGATCTCGAAGCTCGCGCCGCGCCGCCGCAGTCCGAGGACGCTCTCGAGGCCGGCCCGGTACATCCAGCCGGCCGAGCCGGTGTACCAGGTCCAGCCCGCGCGCCCGGCGTGGGACGGGTGCGCGAAGACGTCGCCGGCGAGGACGTACGGCTCGCCCTTGTAGCGCTCGGCGTCGGCCCGCGTGCGCGCGTGGTTGGCCGGGTTCAGCATGTGGAAGAGCTCGACCGCCTCGTCGCCGTAGCCGAGCCGCGCCATCGCCATCACCGTCCACACGGCGGCGTGCGTGTACTGGCCTCCGTTCTCGCGCAGGCCGGGCGGGTAGCCCTTGATGTAGCCGGGCTCCTGCGTCCCGCGGTCGAAGGGCGGCGTGAGCAGCGCCAGCAGCCGATGCCCGCGCCGCACCAGGTGCGCGCGGACCGCGTCCATCGCGCGGTCGGCGAACCGCTGCGGCACGGCCCCGGAGAGCACGGCCCAGGCCTGGGCCACCCCGTCGATGCGACACTCCTCGTTCTGGGCCGAGCCGAGCGGCGAGGCGTCGTCGTAGTACCCGCGCCGGTACCACTCGCCGTCCCAGGTTCGCTCGAGGACGCCCTCCAGCCGGCCGGCTTCGCGGCGGTAGCGCTCGGCGCGCGCGGCGTCGCCCCGCTCGTCGAGCAGCGGCGCGAAGTCGCGCAGCACGGCGTGCAGGAAGAACCCGAGCCAGGTGCTCTCGCCGCGGCCTTGCCAGCCGACGCGGTTCATCCCGTCGTTCCAGTCGCCGCTGCCGAAGAGCGGCAGGCCGTGGGCGCCCGCCGTCAGGCCCCGGTCGATCGCGCGCAGGCAGTGCTCGAGCAGCGAAGCCGTCTCCGCCGACGCGCGCGGCTGGATGTACGCCTCCTGCGAGTCCGGGGCGAGCGGCGGGGCCTCCAGGAAGGCCACGCCCTCGTCGAGCACGCCCGTGTCTCCGGTCGTCCGCGCGTAGTGAGCGGCGGCGTAGGGCAGCCACAGCAGGTCGTCCGAGCAGCGGGTGCGCGTGCCGCGGCCGCTCGGCTCGTGCCACCAGTGCTGAACGTCGCCCTCGACGAACTGGTGGCCGGCCGCGCGCAGCAGGTGCTCGCGCGCGAGGTCGGGGCGGGCGAGCGCGAGCGCCATCGTGTCCTGCAGCTGGTCGCGGAAGCCGAAGGCGCCTCCCGGCTGGTAGTAGCCGGTGCGCGCCCACAGGCGGCAGCTCAGGTCCTGGTACAGCAGCCAGCGGTTCATCAGCAGGTCGAAGGAGTCGTCCGGGGTGCTCACCTGCACGGTGTCGAGCGTCCGGTCCCACGCCCCGCACACGGCGCCGAGCGTCGTCTCGGCTGCCGCCGGAGAGCCGTGCCGGGCGACGAGCTCGCGCGCGGTTGAGTCGTCGTGCGCCTGGCCCAGCAGGAACACCAGGGTGCGCGTCTCGCCGGGATGGAGCGCGAGCGAGACCTGCAGCGCCGCGCAGGGATCGAGCCCCGCACCGAAGCGCCCCGAGAGCGCCTCGCGGGCGAGCGCCGCCGGCTGCGCGAGCGACCCGTTGCGGCCGAGGAACGAGGCCCTGTCGGCCGTGGCCGAGCGGAGCGGCTCGCTCGCGTGGGCGAAGGCCACGTGCCCGGCGTACTCGGTGTTGTAGGGGTTGCGCGCGAAGACCGCTCCCGTCGCAGCGTCGAGCTCGGTCACCACGTGGAGCGCCTGGCCCTCGCGCGGCGGGCCCAGGATCCACTCGTTGTAGCAGAAGACGCTCAGGCGTCGAGGCGCGTCGCCCTGGTTCGTGAGCCGAAGCCGCGAGAGCTTCACGGGATCGCTCGCGTCCACGAACACGTCGAGCTCGTGGCGCAGGCCGTGCGCGGCCTGCGAGAAGCGGCTTCGGCCGGCCGAGTGCCGGACGAGCACACGGC